>JAJTCN010000099.1 GCA_021323335.1 Ramlibacter sp. | reverse complement strand
GTGGCGCTTCAGGGATTCGAACCCCGGACCTGCGGATTATGATTCCGTCGCTCTAACCGGCTGAGCTAAAGCGCCTGAGCCCTCGATTATAGCCAAAAGACGGGGGCCTATTGGTGCTTGAACTGCGCCTTGCGCTTGTTCACGAACGCGTCCATGCCTTCCTTCTGGTCGCTGGTGGCGAACAGGGCATGGAAGATCCGGCGCTCGAACATCACCCCGTCGGACAGCGTGCCTTCGAAGGCGCGGTTCACCGACTCCTTGGCCGCCATCACGGCGATGCGCGAGTAGTCGCAGATCATCAGCGCGGCAGCCAGCGCCTCGTCCATCATCTTGTCCAGGGGCACGACGCGGCTGGCCAGGCCGGAGCGCTCCGCCTCCGCCGCATCCATCATGCGGCCGGTGAGGACCAGGTCCATCGCCTTGGCCTTGCCCACCGCGCGGGGCAGGCGCTGGGTGCCGCCGGCGCCGGGGATGATGCCCAGCTTGATCTCCGGCTGGCCGAACTTCGCGTTCTCGGCCGCGATGATGAAGTCGCACGACATGGCCAGCTCGCAGCCGCCGCCCAGGCAGAAGCCGCTGACCGCCGCGATCACCGGCTTGCGCACGGATCGGATGGTCTCCCAGTTGCGGGTGATGAAGTCGCCCTTGTAGACATCGGCGAAGCCGTAGGTCGCCATCGCGCCGATGTCGGCGCCGGCGGCAAAGGCCTTCTCGCTGCCGGTGAGGACGATGCAGCCGATGGCCTCGTCGGCGTCGAAGGCCTTCAGGGCGGCGCCCAGCTCGTCCATCAGCTGTTCGTTCAACGCGTTCAGCTGCTTCGGGCGGTTCAGCGTGACGATGCCCACCTTGCCGGCTTCGGTGCGCACCTCGATCAGTTCGTAAGCCATGTCGTCTCCTGCGATGGGCAACTATACCCAAGGGAAACCATGCTTCGCGGGGTGTCGCGGCCGGTGCTAGATTCGCGCGGAAGGAGACTCCATGAGCGAAGCCACCGTCCTGTACGAGACCCACGCCGGCGTCGGCGTCGTGACGCTGAACCGCCCGCAGGCGCTGAACAGTTTCACGCGCCGGATGCACCAGGAGCTGTGGGACATCCTCGACCGCGTCAACGCCGACCCTTCCATTCGCGCCGTGGTGATCACCGGGGCGGGGCGCGCCTTCTGCGCCGGCGCGGACCTCGCCGAATTCGACTTCGCGCCGGGCCCCGACCTGGTGAAGCGGGCCGACCCCGGCCCGGTGATCGACCAGGCCTTCAATCCCACGGTGCGCAAGCTGGTCTCCCTGCGCGTGCCCACCGTCGCCGCCGTCAACGGCGTGGCCGCCGGCGCGGGCGCCTCGCTCGCGATGACCTGCGACCTCGCCATCGCCGCCTCCAGCGCTTCCTTCATCCAGGCCTTCAGCAGGATCGGCCTGGTGCCGGATGCCGGCGGCAGCTGGTACCTGGTCAAGAAGCTGGGGCTGGCCCGCGCCATGGGCTGCGCCATGCTGGGCGACAAGGTGTCGGCGCAGGACGCCAAGGAATGGGGAATGATCTGGGACGTCGCCGCCGAAGGGCATGACGTCACCGAGGCCGCCGTGAAGCTGGCGGACCGGCTGGCCGCGATGCCCACCACCGCGCTGGTGCAGACGCGCAAGCTGCTGCGCGCGGCGGCCTCCAACGACCTCGACGCGCAACTGGACCTGGAGCGCGACACGCAATCGGGGCTGGGCAAGACGCACGACTACATCGAGGGCGTCATGGCGTTCCGCGAGAAGCGCGCACCCAGGTTCAAGGGGGAGTGATGCCTTTGTCCCCCGCCGAACTCGCAACGAAAGTGGGCGAGGCCATGTACGCGGTCGACCCCGCCGTGCGTGACTTCATGCAGATCGAGCTGCTGGCCTGCGAACCCGGGCGCGCCGTGATGCGCATGACCGTGCGCGCCCCCATGCTCAATGGCCACCGCATCTGCCACGGCGGCCTGATCTTCACGCTGGCCGACTCCACCTTCGCCTATGCCTGCAACAGCCGCAACAAGGTGACCGTGGCGGCGGGCTGCAGCATCGAATTCCTGAAACCGGCGCACCTGGACGACGTGCTCACCTGCGAGGGCCTCGAGCAGGTGCTGCAGGGCCGCCACGGCATCTACGACATGACGGTGCGCAACCAGCGCGGCGAGGTCGTGGCAGTGTTCCGCGGCAAGAGCGCCAGCATCCAGGGCACGGTGATTCCGGAGGAGGCATGAAGGTTTTTCCGCTCGAACCGATCGAGAAGGCGAGCGTCGACGAACTGCGCGGCCTGCAGTTCAAGCGCTTGAAGGCGACGCTGCAGCATGCGTATGCCAACTCGCCGTCGTACCGCCGCAAGTTCGACGCCGCCGGCGTGCACCCGGATGACTGCCGCAGCCTGGCGGACTTGCGCAAGTTCCCGTTCACCAGCAAGGCCGACCTGCGCGACGCCTACCCCTTCGGCATGTTCGCCGTGCCGCGCCAGCAGTGCGTGCGCATCCACGCGTCCAGCGGCACGACCGGCAAGCCCACGGTGGTGGGCTACACGCGGAACGACGTCGAGACCTGGTCCACCGTGATGGCGCGCAGCATCCGCGCGGCCGGCGCGCGCCCCGGCGAGATGGTGCACGTGAGCTATGGCTACGGCCTGTTCACCGGCGGGCTCGGCGCGCACTACGGCGCCGAGAAGCTGGGCCTGACGGTGGTGCCCTTCGGCGGCGGCCAGACCGAGCGCCAGGTGCAGCTGATCCACGACTTCCGCCCCGACATCATCATGGTGACGCCCAGCTACATGCTGGCGATCGCCGACGAATTCGAGCGCCAGGGGCTGGACCCGCGCGAGAGCAGCCTGCGCCTGGGCATCTTCGGCGCCGAGCCCTGGACCAACGACATGCGCGCCAGCATCGAGCAGCGCATGGGCATCGAGGCGGTGGACATCTACGGACTGTCGGAGGTGATGGGGCCCGGCGTGGCCAACGAGTGCGTCGAGACCAAGGACGGCCCGACGGTCTGGGAAGACCACTTCTATCCGGAGATCGTCGACCCCGGGACCGGCGAGCCGGTGGCGGACGGCGAGTTCGGCGAGCTGGTGTTCACCAGCCTCACCAAGGAGGCGCTGCCGATCATCCGCTACCGCACGCGCGACCTCACGCGGCTGCTGCCCGGCACCGCGCGGACCATGCGGCGCATGGAGAAGATCACCGGCCGCAGCGACGACATGATGATCGTGCGGGGCGTCAACGTGTTCCCGACGCAGATCGAGGAGCTGATCCTCAAGCAGTCGATGCTGGCGCCGCACTACCTGTGCATCCTCACTCGCGAGGGGCCGCTGGACGCGTTGACGGTGGCGGTGGAGGCGGGCGCGGGGCTGTCGCACGACCACGGCGACGTGCAGGCCGCGGCGGAGCGGCTGGCGCACGAGATCAAGGTGTACATCGGCACCAGCGCGCGCATCGAGCTGCGCCCGGCCGGCGGCATCGAGCGCAGCATGGGCAAGGCGAAGCGGGTGGTGGACCAGCGGCGGCTCTGACCGTTGGCGGGGTGCGCTTCGCGCAACCCGCCCTACGCCAAAGCGGCATCCGTAGGGCGGGTTCGCGCCAGCGACCCCGCCTTGCATCTCACCGCTGCTCGATCTTCTCCACCATCAGGTCGAGCCACGCTTCCGTCCCCATGTTCACGCGGATGCGCACCGGCAGGTACTGCAGGCTGGGCGCGAACCACATCTCGGCGGTGTAGTTGCCGCGCGGCTTGTCGATGGGGCGCGGCACCAGCCGGAAGGTCTCGACCTCGCCCATGCGCGGGATGCGCAGCAGCTCGCGCTCCACGATGTCGTAGGTCCAGTGGTCCACGCCGCCCGGCCGCGCCAGCCAGACCGAGACGCTGCGCCCCACTTCCAGCTTTTCCTGGCCGCTGGCGAAACGCTGCGACAGCTCGACGAACTGGCTCGCGGTGTCCTGCACGCCCTCCGGCCGCGGCAGGGTGCGGCCGCTCTCCAGCGTCACCACCTGCTCGCCGATGCGCGCGATGCGGCGCTTGCCGGGGCGCTGCTCCTCGTACACCTGCGGCAGCAGGCCGAGCGGCGTCACCTCGCCCTGGCTGGTGAGCACTTGCGAGACCAGGCCGAGGTCGATGTCCAGCCGCACCTGGTACCGGCTGCCCTCGCGCTGCCACTGCACCCGCGCGTTGCCGTAGAGCGGCCCGCGCCAGTGGCCGCTGACGTCGTAGCTGAGGCGGCTGTCGACCGGCCAGTGGTCGAGGGACGCCGCTGCCGGCGCGCTGGCCGCTGCGGCCGGGGGCTCGGCCAGCGGCGCCGCTGCCGTGTCGGCTTGCGCGATCGCGGGTTCGGCAATGGGTTCGGCAACGGGGTCGGCGGCCGGTTCGGCCATGGAGTCGGCCGGCGCGGGCCGTGGGTCTTCCGCGCGCACCGGCGGCTCCGGCTTCACCGGCTCCTGCGCCGCCGACGCCGGCGGCTGCGCGGGCAGCGCGGCGCGCGTGCGCGGCTTGGGCGGGGAAGGCGTTGGCGCCACGCTCGCCACGGGCGGCGGCTGCACCGGCATCAGCAGCCGGGTGAACATCGTCGGCGCCATCGCCTGCAAGGCCGAGATCGCGTCCGCCTGCCGGCCCAGCCATTCCAGTGCAACGAGGTGGCCGAGGACGACCCCGCCGGCCAGCAGTGCCAGCTTCAGCCTTGCGGACCGAGCCACGTCTGCGCCCGCGCGGCGTCGCGCAGCACCAGCCGCCACGTCGTGACGCCGGCAGGCAGGGCCAGTTCCAGCCGCAGCAGGCGGCGGTCGCGCGACACCAGCGCCGTCACCTTGCGGTGGGCGCCCGCGTACAGCAGCAGGTCGTCCAGCTTGGTGATGCGCCAGGCCGCGCCGGCCACCTCCACGCCCACCCATTCGTCGTGGGCCGCGAAGCCCGCCTGTTCGGCGGCACCGCCGCGCAGCACGTTCTTGAGCACCACGCCCTGGCTTTCGGTGACGCGCACGCCCAGCCGCTGCTGCAGTTGCGCCGGCTCCTCCATGACCGAGATGCCGTGCGCCTCCAGCAGGTCCTTCATCGGCAGCTCGCGGGTGCCGTGCACCCAGCCCGCGAGCTCACGCGTGAAGGCGCGGCCGCCCAGCTCCTTGAGCACGGCGGCGAAGTCGGCCTCGGCCATCGGCCCGCCCTTGCAGCGCGCCCAGAGGGTGCGCATCACCTGGTCGAGGTCGGTGTTGCCCTCCTGCCGCAGCAGCAGGTCGAAGCAAAGCGCCACCAGCGCGCCCTTGGTGTAGTAGCTCACCGTGGCATTGGCCGTGTTCTCGTCCTGCCGGTAGTACTTGACCCACGCGTCGAAGCTGGCCTGCGCCACCGACTGCACCTCGCGCCCCGGCGTCTGCAGCACCTGGTTGGCGGTCTTGGTCAGCAGCTTCAGGTAGGTGGCGTCGTCGATCAGGCCGCAGCGGCGCAGCAGCAGGTCGTCGTAGTAGCTGGTGAAGCCTTCGAAGAACCACAGCAGCTGCGTGTAGTTCTCGCTGCTGTAGTCGAAGTGCGCGAACTCCGCGGGCCGCAGCCGCTTGACGTTCCAGGTGTGGAAGTACTCGTGGCTGATGAGGCCCAGCAGGGTGACGTAGCCCTCGGCCTGGCGGGCCTCGCCCACGCGCGGCAGGTCGCGGCGCGAGGCGATCAGCGCGGTGGAGTTGCGGTGCTCGAGGCCGCCGTAGCCGTCGTCCACCACGTTCAGCAGGAACAGGTAGCTCTTGAAGGGCGGGCGCTTGCGGTCTTGCCAGAAGCGGATCTGCGCCTCGCAGATCTTCTGCGTGTCGGCGACCAGGCGATCGCTGTCGAACGAGCCGGCCGCCCCGGCGATCACCACGCGGTGCGGCACGCCGCCGGCCCGGAACTCGGCGCTGAAGAAGGCGCCCAGCTCCACCGGGCAGTCCACCAGTTCGTCGTAGTCGGCGGCCAGGTAGGTGCCGAAGCCGCGCTTGCCGGTCTTCAGGGGCTCCAGCCCGGTGGCCGCCTCCCAGTGCGGATAGTCGCGCGGCGCCACCAGTTCCAGCTCGTGCGGCTCCTGCGCCTGGCCGTGCACCCGCAGGCACAGGCTGGTGCCGTTGAAGAAGCCGCGCTGCCCGTCGAGCCAGGCGGTGCGCACCGAGTTGTCGAAGGCGTACACCTCGTACGTCAGCACCAGCGGGCTGGAGGGCATGCACTCGACCTGCCAGGTCGCCTTGTCGGCCTGGTGCACCGCCACCGGCTTGCCGTCCTGGCGCGCGGTCAGCTTCTGCAGGTGGCGCGCGAACTCGCGCACCATGTAGCTGCCGGGGATCCACGCCGGCAGCGACACGCGCTGGGCGGCCTGCGGCTGCGGGATGGTCAGCGTGACCTGGTAGAGGTGGGCGGAGGGATCCGCCGCTTCGACCCGGTAGTGCGGGCCGGCGAGGCGCGACGGGGTCACTTGGTGGCGGCCACCAGCATTTTCTCGATCTCGGGCGCGGCGATCGCGCCGGGCACGCGCGAGCCGTCGGCGAAGATCAGCGTGGGGGTGCCGGTGATCTTGTGCTTCCTGCCGAATTCCACGTTGCGCGCGATGGCGCTCGTGTCGCAGCCGGCGTCCGCCTTGGCGGGCGGCTCGTTCTTCAGCATCCAGTCCTGCCAGGACTTCAGCTTGTCCTTGGAGCACCAGTGGCCACGCGATTTCTCGGTGGAGTCGGGCCCGAGGATGGGGTACAGGAACATGTAGACCGTGACGTTGTCCACCTTCTGCAGGTCGCGCTCGAAGCGCTTGCAGTAGCCGCAGTTCGGGTCCTCGAACACGGCGAGCTTGCGCTTGCCGTTGCCGCGCACCATGACGAAGGCGTCCTTCAGCGGCAGCTGGTCGAAGTCGATGGCCAGCAGCTTCTCGGTCCGCTCCTCGGTCAGGTTGCGCTTGTTGCGGACGTCGAGCATGTTGCCGTTGATCAGCAGGTAGTTGCCTTCCGGGTCGGCGTAGAACAGGTCGGTGCCGACGCGCACCTCGTACACGCCCGGCCACGGCGTGCGGCTGACCTCGTCCACCTTGCCGATGTTCGGCAGGCGCTGCTCCAGGTTGCGGCGCAACTGCGCGTCGATGGCGGCCGGCACCTGCGCGCCGGCGCTGGCCGCGGTGGGCGCCTGGTTCTTCTGCTGGGCGCCGGCCGCGAGGCCCATCACCATCAGGGCCGCAGCCAGCCCGAAGCGGATCGCTTTCATGTTCTTCCCGTTTTCGGCTGGTGCGCCTGCCCCATGGCCTGCCGCACCACCCAGTGTTTCAATGGCCCGCTGCGGTCGAAACCGCGCATGCCCCAGTTGCGCAGCAGGCTCCACGGCTCGGTCGGCTGGGCGAAGAGCTGCTGCAGCCCGTCGGTGGTCCAGCCTATCGCCTGCACGTCCGCCTTGCGCGCCCGTTCGTAGCGCCGCAGCAGCTTCTCGTCGCCCAGGCCGCGCCAGTATTCCCGCTCGTGCAGGACCCGCGCCAGCATCTCGGCATCCGCCAGCCCCAGGTTCAATCCCTGGCCGGCCAGCGGATGGACATTGTGCGCGGCATCGCCCGCCAGCACCCAGCCGGCCCCGCACCAGCGGTCCGCCTGCGCCCTTTGCAGCGGCCAGCCCACGCGCTCGGTGGTCAGCGTCATGCGCCCCAGCTCGTCGTGGCAGGCCGCCTGCAGGCGCGACTGGAATTCCTGCGGCCCGAGCGCCAGCAACTCGTCGGCCCGCTGCTCCTGGACGGACCAGACCAGCGCCACGGAGTTCCCCAAAGGGCCGCCGAGCGGCAGCAAGGCCAGCACATGGCCGTCGTCGAACCACTGGTGGGCCACGCCGCCATGCGGTTTTTCACAGTCCAGCCGCGCGGCGATGGCGCGCTGCGGATAGGAATGGACCTGGAACTGCACGCCGAACTCGTCGCGCGTGGCGCTGCGCCGTCCTTCGCAGACCACCGTCAGCGGCGCGGGGCGCGGGGCGGTCAGCAGTTCCACCTGCGGCTGGAAGCGCACGGCATCGGCCAGCCGGGCCAGCAGCGGCTCCACCTCGACGATCCACGCCAGCGCCGGCGCGCCTTCCTCGCCGGCGCCGAAGCGCACCCGTCCGCCCTCGTCGCCGCGCACGTCCATCGCCCGCACCGGCGTGGCGTGCTGCTCGTCCGGCCACGCGCGCAGGCGCAGCAGCAGGTCGCGCGAGGCGGCGTTCAGCGCGTAGGCCCGCACGTCGGAGCCCGCCCCGGCCGGCGGCGGACCCTCCACCAGCCCGACGCGCAGACGGTCGCGCGCCAGCAGCAGGGCCAGCGTGCGGCCCACGATGCCGGCACCGCGGATGCATACGTCGAGAGGGGCGCTCATGCGGGCGATTGTAGGAGCGGGGCACAATCCGGGGGTCAGCGCCTGTTGCCACCTGACCCACCCCATGAGCCAAGCATCCGACCTCACCGCCCGCATCGCCCGCCTGTTCATCTATCCCGTGAAGTCCTGCGCGGGCATCGAGGTGCAGGAGGCCCTGCTCACCGAGACCGGGCTCGACCTGGACCGGGCCTGGATGGTGGTGGACCACGCGGGGGAGTTCGTCACCCAGCGGGAGCTGCCGCGCATGGCGCTGATCCGGCCGCAGTTCAAGTTCAACGAGGTGGTGCTGCGCGCGCCCGGCATGCTGGCGCTGCACCTGGCGGTGGACACCGTGGAGGAGCCGGTACGCGTGCGCGTCTGGGACGACGAAGTGGCCGCTTACGACATGGGAGCGGTCGCGTCGCAATGGTTTTCCGACTTCCTCGGCCAGCGGGTGCGGCTGGTGCGCTTCGACCCCGAGCAGCGCCGCCTTGCCAGCCTGGACTGGACCGGCGGCGTCGAGGCGCCCAACCAGTTCAGCGACGCCTATCCGCTGCTGCTGGCCAGCACGGCCTCGCTGGACCTGCTCAACGCCAAGCTGGCGGCGCAGGGCCACGAGGCGGTCGGCATGGAACGCTTCCGCCCGAACATCGTGATCGAGGGCGTGGAGGCGCACGACGAGGACCGCATCGGGCTGCTGCGCATCGCCACCGGTGACGGCCCCATCGTGCTGCGGCCGGTGAAGCCCTGCGCGCGCTGCCCCATCCCCAACATCGACCCGGCGACGGCCCATTCGCAGCCGATCGTGGGCGATACGCTGCAGGGCTACCGCCGCAGCGAGCGCCTGAAGGGCGCCGTCGCCTTCGGCATGAACGTGATCGCGCTGGAAGGCGTGGACCGCACGCTGCGGGTGGGGCAGGCGGCGACGGGGAGCTACAGCTTCGATTAGCCGACGGCGGTGAGGTCCGGCCGGCGGCGCACGCCGGTGACGGGGTCGCTGTCGAGGTCGATGTCCGGCGCGAACATCGACGAATCGACCGGTGGGTCGGACACCTGCTGCTCGGGCGCGATGAAGCGGATCGGCCGGCGCGTGCGCGGCGACATGCGCGCCAGCTGCGCCGACAGCGCCGCCTGCACGGCGTCGGCCTCCAGCGCGCGCTCGTTCAGCAGCAGCGCCGCGATGTGGAACTGCAGCGTCACGTCGGGCTTCAGCCCGGGCAGCGGCATCAGCCCGGCGGCGATCAGGCGCGCCGCCCGCTCGGTGACCGAAGCCCGCGACGACGCGCCTTCGAGGATCACGCCGAAGCGGGCCTCGCCGACGCGGCTGACCGTGTCCACGTCGCGCAGCAGCCGCCGCAGCTTGATCACGCTGCGCAGCAGGCTCTGCTCGGCTGCCGCGCCGCCGAAGGCTTCCCGGATGCGGCCGTGGTTCACCAGGTCGATGTAGACGATGGCGGCGCTCTCGCCGTCGCGGCGGTGCCGCGCCACCACCTGGCGCAGCCGGTCCTGGAACAGGTGCGGCGCCAGCAGTCCCGTCAACGCGTCCTGCGTCGACAGGGCCTGCTCGCGGATCTCCGCGCTGTGGCGGTCGCGCGCGCGGATGAACAGCGCCACCAGCATCAGCGGCACCTCGATGGTCAGCCCGAGCACCACCACGTACTGCGAGACGAAGGGGACGTCGGCCCAGCCCAGCGCGCGGAACACGGTGGCGACGACCGCCACCACCATCGGCAGCTGCGCGGCGAAAACGTAGCGCCCGACGGTGTCGCCGCGCCACCACGCCGCCGCCGCGATGAGCACCCCCGCCACGCTGGCCGCCGTCATGTAGCCGCCCACCAGCGGCAGGTGCACCGATTTCGGCAGGAACGCCGGCGCCAGCGCCAGCACCAGCCCGGCGACGCCGAGCGCCTGCATCGCGGCGTCCTGGACCGGCAGGCGCCGCCGCAGCCCCAGGGTGGTGCGGACGAACAGCATGGCCGCGCCGACGGCGGCGGACGCCAGCATCGGGGTCGGTGCGTCGCGCAGCGCGCCGAAGCCCGGCCACAGCAGGTGCGGGGCGACGCCGGTGAAGGAAGCGACGGCCAGGGTGGTGAGCGCCGCGTAGACCGCGTACCAGGCGAACACCGCGTCGCGGTAGACCCAGCTGCGCGCCGCGCAGGCGACGATCAGCAGCAGCATGGCACCGAACACCGCGCCGAGCGACAGGTATTCCATCTGCACCTGCTGGCTGTTGGCGGCGGCGGTGGTCAGCACGGCGGCGAAGTCGGCCGCGGCCTCGTGCTGGATGCGCACGAACACGTCCCGGGTTTGCCCGGCGGGCAGGTCGAGACGGAAGAAGGGGTAGCGGCCGCGCTCCGGCCAGCGCGCCACGGCGATGGTGTCGCCGGCGGCTTCGGCCGTCCAGCCGGCCGGCCCCCGCTGGAACACCGTCACGTGGTCCAGCGTCGGCATCGGCAGCTTCAGCAACCAGCCCTGCCGCTGCTCCGGCGCGCGCTGCAGGCGCAGGTGCAGCCACAAGGCGGCGTTGGGACCGAGCTTGTGGACGGTGCCGGGTCGCGCGGGCTGGAAGTCGGAAGCCGCCTGCGCGGCCTGTTCGATGCCGGCGGTGCCCTGGCGGTCGAGCCAGACGCCGGCCACCGCGGCGGCTTCGACGCTGCCGAGCGTGTCCGTCAGTTCCAGCGGGGCGGACCGGGCGTGCGAGGAGGGCGCCCACAGGGCCAGGACCAGCAAGCCGGCGGCCGCCAACAGCACGCCAGCGGGCCATCGCATACACTTTCCGGCTTCATTTGCAGGAACTGACATGAGTTTGAAGTGCGGGATCGTGGGTCTGCCCAACGTCGGCAAATCCACCTTG
>JAJTCN010000098.1 GCA_021323335.1 Ramlibacter sp. | reverse complement strand
GATCGTCGGCGTGCCCGAGGAACTCGCGCGCGAAGCGTTCAAGCTGGCTGCCGCCAAGCTGCCGCTGCGCACCACGTTCGTCAGCCGCATGATCGGCCAATAAGGAGGAGATGCAATGACCAAAGCCAGTGATCTCCGTTCCAAGGACGCCGCCGGCGTCGAAGCCGAAGTGAAGTCCCTGCAGAAGGCCCATTTCGGCCTGCGCATGCAGAAGGCGACGCAACAGCTGACCAACACGTCCACGCTGCGTTCCACGCGCCGGGACATCGCCCGTGCCAAGACCATCCTGGGTCAGAAGCGCGCCACCGAAACCAAGGCCAAGGAGTGACGAACATGACGGAAGCCAAGACGTCGCTGAAGCGCACCCTCGTCGGCAAGGTGGTGAGCGACAAGCGAGCCAAGACCGTGACCGTTCTCGTGGAGCGCCGCGTCAAGCACGCGCTGTACGGCAAGATCGTGATCAAGTCGAGCAAGTACCACGCCCATGACGAAAAGGGCGAGTACCACACCGGCGACGTGATCGAGATCCAGGAGAGCAAGCCGATCTCCAAGACCAAGAACTGGGTCGCGACCCGCCTGGTCGAGAAGGCCGCCGCGGTCTAAGACCCCGCTGCCAACCCGGCAAGCCCCAGACGGCCCACAATCGTGGGCCGTTTTCATTTTCCCAACCCAACGAGGAGCACCCCATGATCAAAGTCGGCGACGCCCTGCCCGATACCACCCTGATGGAATACTCGGAGGTCGAAGGCAACGGTTGCAGCATCGGCCCCAACCCGGTGAAGGTGCGCGATGCGGCCAAGGGCAAGACCATCGCGCTGTTCGCGCTGCCCGGCGCCTTCACGCCGACCTGCTCGGCCAAGCACGTGCCCGGCTTCATCGAGAAGTTCAACGACCTCAAGTCCGCCGGCGTCGACGAGATCTGGTGCGTGAGCGTCAACGACGCCTTCGTGATGGGCGCCTGGGCGCGCGACCAGAAGACCGCGGGCAAGGTCCGCATGCTGGCCGACGGCAGCGGCGACTTCGCCAAGGCCACCGGCCTGACGCTCGACCTCACCGGCAAGGGCATGGGCCTGCGCAGCAACCGCTACTCGATGCTCGTGAAGGACGGCAAGGTCGCCAGCCTGAACGTCGAGGCGCCGGGCAAGTTCGAGGTGAGCGACGCGCAGACGCTGCTGGCGCAGGCGAAGGGGTAACGGACCGAGCGCCCCCACCCCAACCCTCCCCAGTGGGGGAGGGAGGAAGTCAGTACCGGCTGCTCAGCGGCGCCGGGCTGCTGTTCCAGAGATCCGCCTTCAGGTAGTGCGCCCCCGCGATGGGGTTGTGATAGTAAGGCGGGATCTCTTCGAACCCCAGCTCCTCGTACAGCGCGCGGGCGGCTTCCATGTCGTCCAGCGTGTCGAGCAGCACCGTGTCGTAGCCGGCGCGGCGGGCCGCATCGAGCGCCGCCTCGGCGAGCTGCCGCCCCAGGCCGAAGCCGCGGAACGGCTTGCGCACGTACAGCCGCTTCATCTCGGCGGCATTCGGATAGTCCGCGTTGTCCAGCGGGCGCAGCCCGCAGCAGCCCGCCACGGCCCCGTCCACGCGCGCCAGCAGCAAGGCGCCGCGCGGGGCGGCATAGTCGCCCGGCAGGCTGGCGAGTTCGTCCTCGAAGTTCTGGAAGCACAGGTCCACGCCCAGCCCGGCGGCGTACTCGCGAAAGATCGCGCGGACCGCATCGAGGTCGCGTTCGGCGGGTGAACCCAGTTCGATCGGGGGAGCGGGCGCTGTGTCCAAGATCCGGGCGGGGAGCTGACGGACGACAAGTTTAATCCTGGTCCGGACGGTCGAGCTAGGCCGGGGGAATCGAGCCCAGCCGGACGATCCACCAGACGAGCGCCGAGCAGGCCCCGAAGATCGCCGCCGCCGCCAGCCGCGAGACGGCGTCGTCCCGGGACGGCGTGGTCGGCGCGGCCAGTTCCTTGTCGCCCACCACCATCGGGCGCACCAGCACCTGCCGCTTCTTCCAGACGTACCAGGCGATGGCCGCCACGTGCAGCAGCACGAGGCCGATCACCAGCCATTGGCCGACCTGCCGGTGGTACCAGGTGGCGGCCAGGCCCCGGGCCGTGGACACGAAGCGGTTCAGCGGCCCCTGGAAGGCGATCTCGTCGTCGCCCACCAGGCCGGTGCCGACCTGGGCCAGCAGCACCAGCAGCATCGCGAACACCGAGCCCGCGCCCAGCGGGTTGTGGCCCACCAGGTGGTCCGGGTGCGCGCTGCCCCGCAGGTACGCGGCCACGGAACGCGGCGCGTACAGGAAGTTCGCGAAGCGCGACCAGCGCCCGCCGACGAAGCCCCACACGATGCGAAACAGCAGCAGCGCGAGCACCGCATAGCCGGCGCGCGCATGCCATTGCATGGCGCCCGCGTAGGCCGTGGCCACGAGGACCACGACGCAAATCGCGAGTAACCAATGGAATAAACGCGTGGGCAGGTCCCACACACGAATGCGATAAGACATCGTCTATCCTTGTTGCCGGAGCCAATGGCCCCCGCCACTTTAACCACGGAGAAGACCCCATGAAGCTTTTCGCCACCCTGGCGCTTGCCGCCGCCGCCTTCGGGATCGCAACGCCCGCGTCCGCGCAGTTCGCCAAGCCCGAAGACGCCGTGAAGTATCGCCAGAGCGCATTGTTCGTGATGTCGCAGCACTTCGGCCGCATCGGTGCAATGGCCAATGGCCGCGCTCCCTACGACGCCAAGGCCGCCGTCGAGAACGCCGAGGTGGTGGCCGAGATGTCCAAGCTGCCGTGGGCCGGTTTCGTCGCCAACACGGAGGGCCTGTCGCAAAAGGCCAAGGCTGAAATCTGGAAGGAGCAGGCCAAGTTCAAGGAGCACAACGAGAAGCTGATGGGCGACACCGGCCGCCTGCTCGCCGCGGCCAAGACCAACAACCTGGACAACGTGAAAGCCGCGTTCTCCCAGACCGCCGCTTCCTGCAAAGCCTGCCACGACAATTTCCGCAACCAGTAAGTTGTTCACTCGAAAAACGCTGGAGCGTTTTTCGAGTGGCCTGGTCAGTGTGAGAAAGCCGGGCAAAGCCCGGCTTTCTCACAGGTGGAAGCGCGCTGCATGTTATTCCGCGCGCTCCTCGTGTTTTCAGAAAGTCAGCTCTCCGCCAGCAGCTTCTCGATCAACTGCTGCATCTCCGGGAAGTTCGGCTCGCCCACATAGCGCTTCACGATCTCGCCCTTCTTGTTGACGATGAAGGAGGTGGGCGTCAGCTGCACTTCGCCCCAGGCACGGGCGACCGCGCCGGTGTTGTCGATGGCCACGTCGAAGGGCAGCTTGCGGGTCTGCGCGTAGTTCACGACATAGCTCGGGGGGTCGTAGCTCATGGCGACGGCCATGTGCTGGTAGCCCCTGGCGCGGTATTTCTCGTACGTGGACACCATCTTCGGCATCTCGGCGATGCACGTGGTGCAGCTGGTGGCCCAGAAATTCACCAGCGTCACCTTGCCCTTCATGTCCGCCGTGGTCTTCTTCGTGCCGTCCAGCAGCACGAAGGTGCTCTCCGGCGCCGCCGTGGCGCCGCCCATGACGAAGAACGCCCCTGCCGCGGCCACCGCCACGGCGGCCGCACCGATGATCCAACGCTTGCCTGCCGACATCCTGTTCACCCCATGGCCGCATGGCGCGGCCGTCAGGACAGATTTTCCTCCAGGCGGGGAGTTCCCGCCCGGTGCACGGGCGGTACCCGTATCAGGCGCAGCCGGCCAGCAGGGTGGCCAGTTCCGCGGGCGCGCTGACCATCGGGTCGTGCCCCGTGTCCAGCTCGACGATCCGCATGCCATCGCCGCCGGCCCAGGCGCCGTCCCAGAAGCGCGGATCCCGCACGCGCAGCCGGATGGGGTCGATGGTGGCCAGCTTCGGATTCACGCAATCCACGAAGGTGCGCGGCACGCCGGCCACCCGCTGCGGATCGAACTGCAGCGGCGCCTGGTAGGTGTGGCCGGGATGCGGCGTCTGGCGCCGCTTCACCCAGGCATGGTCCTGCGCGGCCAGGCCGAACACCGCGGGATCGGGCGCGGGGAAGCTGTAGTCGGGGGACGCCTGGGCGGCCGCCAACCGGGCCTCGCGCGTGGCGCTGGCCTGCGTGCTGCTCCAGCTCTCGCCGGGCCTGGGCACCACCGCATCCACGTACACCAGGTGCTTCAGGCGCCCCGGCATGCGGTCGGCGATGGCGGTGCCGATCATCCCGGCGTACGAGTGCACCGCCAGCACGACGTCCTGCAGCTCTTCGGCTTCGATCACTCCCGCGACGTCGGCGATGTGCGTCTCCAGCGTGATGAGCGAGGACATCAGGTGCGACCGCTCCCCCAGGCCGGTCAGCGTGACCGCATGGGCGCGATGGCCTTGCGCTTGCAGGCGGTCCACCACGCGGCGCCAGCACCAGCCGCCGTGCCAGGCCCCGTGCACGAGAACGAAATCGGTCATCAGATCACCTCCTGGTCGCGCAAGGCCGTGATGCGCTCGTCGTCCCATCCCAGCACGCTGGTCAGCACCTCCTGCGTGTGCTCGCCCAGCAGCGGCGGCGGCAGGTCGGTGCGCACCGGCGTCGCGCTCAACTTGATCGGGCTGCCCACCAGGTTCAACGCGCCGGACAGCGGATGCTGCCACTCGTGGACCATGCCGCGTTCGCGCACCTGCGGGTCGGCGAACACTTCGCCGAGGTTGTTGATGGCGCCGCAAGGCACCTTCGCCAGCTCGAGGGCCGACAACCAGTCGGCCTTGCCGCGCGTCTTCATGACGTCTTCCAGCATCGGCACCAGCACGGCGCGGTTGCGCACGCGGTCCTGGTTCCTGGCGAAGCGCGGGTCGGCGGCGATGTCGGGGCGGCCCGCCACCTGGCAGTACTTGGCGAACTGGCCATCGTTGCCGACGGCGATGATCACGTGGTCCTTGCCGCCGTCCGCCGCCGGCGCGACCTCGAACACCTGGTAAGGCACGATGTTCTGGTGCGCATTGCCCGCGCGGCCGGGCACCTTGCCGCTGACCAGGTAGTTGGCGCCGAGGTTGGCGAGCATCGCCACCTGGGTGTCCAGCAGGGCCATGTCCAGGTGCTGGCCTTCTCCCGTGCGCTCCGCATGCCGCAGGGCCGCGAGGATACCCACCGTGGAATACATCCCGGTGAACAGGTCCGCCACGGCCACGCCCACTTTCTGCGGGCCGCCGCCGATGTCGTCGCGTTCGCCCGTGATGCTCATCAGCCCGCCCATGCCCTGGATCGCGTAGTCGTAGCCGGCGCGCTCCCGGTAGGGGCCGGTCTGCCCGAAGCCCGTCACGCTGCAATAGACGATGCGCGGGTTGATGGCCTTCAACGCGGCGTAGTCCAGGCCGTAGCGCGCCATGTCGCCGACCTTGAAGTTCTCGACGAACACGTGGCAGTGCTGCGCGAGCTCGCGGATCAGCGCCTGGCCCTCCGGCCGCGCGATGTCGCAGGTGACCGACCGCTTGTTGCGGTTGGTGCCGAGGTAGTAGGCCGCCTCGGCGGTGTCGTGGCCATCACGGTCCTTCAGGAAGGGCGGGCCCCAGCTGCGCGTGTCGTCCCCGCTGCCCGGCCGCTCGATCTTGATGACGTCGGCGCCCAGGTCCGCCAGGGTCTGGGTGCACCACGGGCCGGCCAGCACGCGCGACAGGTCCAGCACGCGGATTCCATCGAGAGCATTCATCCGCCCATTATCTTGATAATGCGGGCAGCGGCCGCGCGGATGGCCGCGGCCTTCCTCCAAAAAAAAGCCGATGTCCCTGCTCGCTCGCCGCCAGGCGATGGTGGTCTTCTTCGCCTTCGCGTTCGCCTACTTCTTCTCGGCGCTGGTGCGTGCCATCACGGCGACGCTCTCGCCCACCCTGACGCGCGACTTCCAGCTGGATGCCGGCGACCTCGGCCTGCTGGCCGGTGGCTACTTCCTCGGTTTCTCCGCCATCCAGCTGCCGCTGGGAACCCTGCTCGACCGGCATGGCCCGAAGAAAGTGATCCTCGGCTTCCTCTCGGTGGCCGTGCTGGGCTGCGTCGTGTTCGCGCTGGCCACGAGCTTTCCGGTCCTGCTCGCGGCGCGCGTGCTGTGCGGCGCGGGGGTCGGCGCTTGCCTGATGGCGCCGCTGACCGGCTACCGGCGCTGGTTCACGCCCGCGGTGCAGCTGCGCACCAACTCCTGGATGCTGATGACCGGCTCGTTCGGCATGCTGGCGTCGACGCTGCCCGTGCAGTGGCTGGCGCCGGTCTACGGCTGGCGCCCGTTGTTCTGGGGGCTGGCGGCGTCGATCGCGCTGTCGATGCTGCTGATCGCCTGGCAGGTCCCGCGCTGGGAGCAGTCCGGCGACGCCGCGCCCGCGCGGCAGGGCAGCTACCGCGAGGTCTGGCGCCACCCCTACTTCCGCCAGATGGCGCCGCTGGGCTTCTTCACTTATGGCGGCATGATCGCCGTGCAGACGCTCTGGGCCGGGCCGTGGATGGTGCGCGTGGCCGGCTACGACCCGCTCGCGTCCGCGGCCGGCCTGTTCACGATCAACCTGGCGATGCTGGCCACCTTCTGGAGCTGGGGCATGGTGACCCCCGCGCTGGAGCGCCGCGGCATCCGCACCGACGCCCTCATCGCCTGGGGCACGCCCCTGTCCTTCGTGGCGCTCGCCGCGCTGATCGCGGCCGGCCCGGCCGCCGGCGCCTGGCCGCTGGCCCTGTTCTGCATGGCCAGCACCTTCGTCGCGCTGGCGCAGCCGGCCGTGGGCATGGTGTTTCCGGTCTCGCTGGCGGGCCGCGCCCTGTCTGGCTACAACCTGGTCATCTTCTTCGGCGTGTTCGTGGTGCAGTGGGGCATCGGGCTCGTGATCGACGCCTTCCGGGCCGCCGGATGGCCCGAAGTGTCGGCATTCCGCGCCGCATTCGGCATCTTCCTGGCCTCGAGCGTGCTGTCCTATGCATGGTTCCTGTGGAGCAGAAGCCATAATCGACAGGCAAGCCCATGAACGCCATCCTGCTGATCGCCCACGCACCGCTGGCCAATGCCCTGCGGCAATGCGCGCTGCACGTCTTCCCCGACTGCGGCAGCACCGTGATGGCGGTCGACGTGCAGCCCAACCTGTCGCCCGAGGAAACCCTGGCCACGGCGCGCATCGCGATGGACCAGCTGGCGCAGCCCGAGCAGGTCAAGGGCGTGCTGGTGCTGGCGGACATCTTCGGCGCCACGCCGAGCAACGTGGCCCAGAAGCTGGTGGACGGCGTGAATTCGCGCCTGATCACCGGCGTGAACCTGCCGATGCTGCTGCGGGCGGTGAGCTACCGCCACGAGGCGCTGGAGACGCTGGTGTCCCGCGCGATGGTCGGGGGCACGCAGGGCGTGATGCAGGTGGCCATCACCGCGCCGCAGAACCAGCGCCGACGCAACCATGATCAAGAAGAACACGACCATCAGCAATAAGCTGGGCCTGCACGCCCGCGCCTCGGCCAAGCTGACCAAGCTGGCCGGCAGCTACCCGTGCGAAGTCTGGCTCAGCCGGGGCGAGCGCCGCGTCAATGCCAAGAGCATCATGGGCGTGATGATGCTGGCCGCCGGCATGGGCACCGAAGTGACGGTGGAGACCAGCGGCGAACGCGAGGAACAAGCCATGGAGGCCTTGCTCGCGCTGATCGACGACAAGTTCGGAGAGGGCGAGTGAGGGCTAGGGCATGACCTTTGCGATCCACGGCATCGCGGTCGCGCGGGGCATCGCCATCGGGCGCGCGGTGGTCATGGGCTCGGGCCGCGCCGACGTGGCGCACTATTTCATCGAGCCCTCGCAGGTGGACAGCGAGATCGAGCGCGTGCGCGTCGGCCGCAACGCGGTCATCGACGAAATCCACCGCCTGCAGCAGACCATCCTGGTCATGGGGCCGAAGGAAGCACCGCACGAGCTGACCGCGCTGCTCGACGTGCACCTGATGCTGCTGCAGGACGAGGACCTGATCGCCGGCGTCAAGCACTGGATCACGGATCGCCTGTACAACGCCGAGTGGGCGCTGATCACCCAGCTGGAAGTGCTGTCGCGCCAGTTCGACGACATGGAGGACGAGTACCTGCGCGAGCGCAAGGCCGACCTCGAACAGGTGGCCGAGCGCATCCTGCGCTACATGAAGGGCATGGGCTCGCCGGTGGCGCAGCCGCCCGCGCCCAAGCGCAAGACGCAGCAGGACCTGCTGCTGGACGACAGCGTCGACGTGCCGCTGGTGCTGGTGGCGCACGACCTGTCGCCGGCCGACATGCTGCAGTTCAAGCAGAGCGTGTTCGCCGGCTTCGCCACCGACGTCGGCGGCAAGACCTCGCACACCGCCATCGTGGCCCGCAGCCTGGACATCCCGGCCGTGGTCGGCGCGCGCAGCGCCAGCAACCTGGTGCGGCAGGACGACTGGGTGATCATCGACGGCGACACCGGCGTGATGATCGTCGACCCCTCGCCGATCATCCTGGCCGAGTACGGCTTCAAGCAGCGGCAGGCGGAGCTGGAGCGCACCCGCCTGAGCCGGCTGCGCCACACGCCGGCGGTGACGCTGGACGCGCAGAAGATCGAGCTGCTGGCCAACATCGAGATGCCCGACGACACCGAGGCTGCGCTGCGCGCGGGGGCGGTCGGCGTGGGACTGTTCCGCAGCGAATTCCTGTTCATGGGCCGCGAGGGCAACCTGCCGAACGAGGAGGAGCAGTACCTCGCCTACCGGGCGGCGGTGGAGGGCATGCACGGCCTGCCGGTGACCATCCGCACCGTGGACGTCGGTGCCGACAAGCCGCTGGACGAGTCGCGCCGCGACGAGGCCCACCTGAACCCGGCGCTCGGGCTGCGGGCGATCCGCTGGAGCCTGTCGGAGCCCGAGATGTTCCGCACCCAGCTGCGCGCCATCCTGCGCGCGGCCGCCCACGGCAAGGTGAACCTGCTGGTGCCGATGCTGGCGCACGCCACGGAGATCCGGCAGACCCTGTCGCTGATCGACTTTGCCCGCGCCGAGCTGGACAACCGCGGCGTGCCTTACGGCCACGTCGACATCGGCGCGATGATCGAGATCCCGGCGGCCGCGCTGTCGCTGCGCACTTTCCTCAAGTACTTCGACTTCCTGTCGATCGGCACCAACGACCTGATCCAGTACACGCTGGCGATCGACCGCGCCGACGAATCGGTGGCGCACCTGTACGACCCTTGCCACCCGGCGGTGCTGCGCCTGGTGGCGGACACCATCGCCGAATGCCTGCGGCAGGGCAAGGGCGTCAGCGTGTGCGGCGAGATGGCGGGCGACACGCAGTTCACCCGCCTGCTGCTGGGCCTGGGCCTGCGCAGCTTCTCGATGCACCCGGCGCAGATCCTGGCGGTCAAGCAGGAGGTGCTGCGGGCCGACACCTCGCGGCTGCAAGCGTGGGCGAAGCAAGTGGTCGACTCCGAGGATCCCGCGCGCGCGCTGGAAGCGTGAGGGACGCCGGGGTGCCTGCGGCAACCCGGCCTACGGCGTAGGTCGGGTTGCGCGCAGCGCACCCCGACGCCACTAACGCGCGCGCGTGCCGAGCACGGCCGCGCCGATGATCAGCACGGCGGCCAGCGCGATGCTGGCACTCGGTTCGCGGCCGGTCACCAGCACCAGCAATGCCGTGGACGCCAGCGGCGTGAGGTAGCTGAGGATGCCGATGTGGCGCGCGTCGCCGCCCTTGAGCGCCTTGTCCCAGAGGAAGAACGCCGCGCCCAGCGGCCCGATGCCCATCACGGCGATCAGCAGCCAGTCACGCGGTGACAGGTCCACCGGCTGTTCCAGCAGCGCGTGGCAGGCCAGCGAGAGCAGGCCCGAGACCAGCCCGAACAGGCCGATCGCGGCGGTGGGGAAGGTTTCCACCCGCCGCGTCCAGAGAGAGTAGCTGGCCCAGATGAAGGCGGAGGCCAGCGCGGGCAGGTAGCCCCACGACCACGCGCCCCGGGTGTCACCGCCGCCGAGGATGGCGATCGCCGCGCCGGCGAAGCCGGCCAGCGCCGCCAGCACGTGCGCGGCCTTCAGGCGCAGGCCCGGCAGGAACACGGGCGCCAGCACCACGATGAACAGCGGCCAGAGGTAGTTGACGAGGTTGGCTTCCACTGCCGGCGCCATGCGCAGCGCGATGAACAGCAGGAAATGGAAGCCGAACAAGCCGTAGATGCCCAGCGCCAGCGTGCGGGCCGGCACCTTCCACTGCCGCACGAGCGGCCAGGCCGGGATGCTGCCGATGACCAGCGCCAGGCCGGTCAGCAGGAAAGGCGGCACGTGGCGCAGCGAGACGCCGAGCGACGCCAGCGAAGCCCACAGCGCGATGGCGCCGAGGGCGTAGAGATTGGGATGCCCGGTCCTAACGGACACCCGCCGCATGCGCCTGCTCGTCGGCGTGGTACGAGCTGCGCACCATCGCGCCGACCGCGGCGTGGCTGAAGCCCATCTCGTAGGCCTTGGCCTCGAACATCTTGAAGACGTCGGGATGCACGTAGCGGCGCACCGGCAGGTGCGAGGTGCTGGGCGAAAGGTACTGGCCGATGGTCAGCATGTCGATGTCATGCGCGCGCATGTCGCGCATGGTCTGCAGGATCTCGTCGTCGGTCTCGCCCAGGCCCACCATCAGGCCGCTCTTGGTCGGCACGCCCGGATGCAGGGCCTTGAACTTCTTCAGCAGGTTCAGGCTGAACTGGTAGTCCGAACCGGGCCGCGCTTCCTTGTACAGGCGCGGGATCGTCTCGAGGTTGTGGTTCATCACGTCCGGCGGCGCGGCCTTCAGGATCTCCAGCGCGCGGTCGTCGCGGCCGCGGAAGTCCGGCACCAGCACCTCGATGGTGGTGCCGGGGGAGAGCTCGCGCGTCTGCCGGATGCAGTCGACGAAATGGCCGGCGCCGCCGTCGCGCAGGTCGTCGCGGTCGACGCTGGTGATCACCACGTACTTCAGCTGCAGCCGGGCGATGGTCTCGGCCAGCTTGCGCGGCTCCGCCGCGTCCAGCGGGTCGGGGCGGCCGTGGCCGACGTCGCAGAACGGGCAGCGGCGGGTGCACTTGTCGCCCATGATCATGAAGGTGGCCGTGCCCTTGCCGAAGCACTCGCCGATGTTCGGGCAGGACGCTTCCTCGCACACGGTGTGCAGGTTCTGCTCGCGCAGGATCTGCTTGATCTCGTAGAAGCGCGAGCTGGCCGAGCCCGCCTTCACGCGGATCCATTCCGGCTTCTTCAGGATCTCGCCGGCCTCCACCTTCACCGGGATGCGCGAGAGCTTGGCCGCCGCCTTCTGCTTGGCGCTGGCCTGGTAGGTCTCGACGGTTTGCGCCTCGCGCACGACGGGG
>JAJTCN010000097.1 GCA_021323335.1 Ramlibacter sp. | reverse complement strand
CCCAAGGCCTCGCCGCCCGTGATGAAGGAAATGCTCTAACGCATCCGGGACGGGCGCGAAGCCATGTACTCCTGGGACTTCACGCCCGTCATCGCCAATGCGCCCTTGCTGGCGCAGGGGCTGGTCAACACCCTCAAGGTCACCGGCACGGCGCTGGCCTTCGGCGTTCCGCTGGGGCTGCTGCTGGCGCTGCTGCGGCTGTCGCCGCGCAAGGCCCAGTCCTGGCCGGCCGGCTTCATCATCGAGTTCTTCCGCACCACGCCGCCGCTGGTGCAGCTGTTCTGGTTCTTCTTCGCGCTGCCGATGCTCCTGGACATCGAGATGACGCCGTTCGCGGCGGCGGCCATCACCTTCTCGATCCAGTCCTCGGCCTTCTTCGCCGAGGTGTTCCGCGGCGGCATCGTGTCCATCGAACGCGGCCAGTGGGAAGCGGCGCGGGCGCTGGGCATGTCGCAGCCGCAGGCGATGCGGCGGGTGATCCTGCCGCAGGCGGTCAAGCGCATGATCCCCGCCTTCCTGGAGCGCTCCATCGAGTTGATGAAGACCACCACGCTGGTGGCCACCGTCTCCTACGCCGACCTGCTGTTCCAGGCCAACGAACTGGCGCAGAAGACCTTCCGGCCGCTGGAGGTGTTCACGGTGGTGGCGCTGATCTACTTCACGGTCATCTTCGCGGCCAGCCTGGTGGTCCACCGCGTCGAGCGCCGCCTCGCCGTCAGCGGCGAAACCACGGTGCACTGAGCGCGGCGCCTGTTCTACATCCCGGCCAGCGTGTTCATGGAGTTCTTCCGCAACACGCCGGTGCTGGTGCAGATCCTCTGGTTCTATTTCGCCTTCCCGATGATCTCGCCTTTCGAGATCAGCCCGCTGATGGCCGCAGCGCTCGGCATCTCGCTGAACTCCGCCGCCTTCTCGGCGGAGATCTACCGTGGCGGCATCCAGTCCATCGACAACGGGCAGTGGGAGGGCGCCCGCGCGCTCGGCATGACGTATGCGCAAGCCATGCGCCGCGTCGTCCTGCCGCAGGCGCTGCGCCGCATGCTGCCGCCGCTGACCAACCGCGGCATCGAGATCTTCAAGATGTCGACGCTGGCTTCCGTGGTGGCCTACGTGGAGCTGCTGCAGCAGGGCAAGCTGATCGCCTCGCTGAACTACAACCCGATCGAGGCGTACACCGTGGTGGCCCTGATCTTCTTCGTGCTGCTCTATCCCCTGGTGCAGGCGACCTACGCGCTGGAGCGGCGGCTGCGCCGGGCTGACTAGATGACGACTTCTCCCCTGCTGCGCGTGACCGGGCTGCACAAGTCCTTCGGCCGCGACCCGGTGCTCAAGGGCATCGACCTCGACGTCGCGCCGGGCGACCGCATCGCCATCCTGGGCGCCTCCGGTTCCGGCAAGAGCACGCTGCTGCGCTGCCTGAACTTCATGGAGCTGCCGACCGCCGGCCGCGTGGAACTGGCCGGGCGCGCCATCGGCACCGAGCGCAAGCGGCGCGACGGCAGCACCGAGATCGCGTATCCGGAAGCCGAGCTCACGCAGGTGCGCCAGCGCGTGGGCATGGTGTTCCAGCAGTTCAACCTGTTCCCGCACATGACCGCCATCGCCAACGTGATGGAAGGCTTGCGGACGGTCCGCGGCATGCCGCGCGAGGAAGCGCAGGCCCGTGCGATGGAGCAGTTGCGGCGCGTCGGCCTGGCGGAGAAGGCGGACCACTATCCGTCGCGGCTTTCGGGCGGCCAGAAGCAGCGCGTGGCGATCGCGCGCGCCCTGGCCATGGAGCCGGAGCTGCTGCTGTTCGACGAGCCGACCTCGGCGCTCGACCCCGAGCTGGTGGGCGAGGTGCTGGGCGTGATCCGCGCGCTGGCGCAGGAGGGCCGCACCATGCTGCTGGTCACCCACGAGATCGGCTTCGCCTACCACTACGCCAACCGCGTGCTGTTCATCGCGGACGGCGTCATCCACGAAGCGGGCACGCCGGACGAGGTGTTGAAGCACCCCAAGCAGGCACGCACGCAGGCCTTCCTGGCCAGCCACAACGAATTCACCTTTTGAGCGTTCCCATGAAACAGGCTTCCGATTCCAGCGCCCAGGGCTATGCGCACGATGCGCGCAACGACGGTGTGCTCGTGTACGTCAATGGCGAGTTCTTCCCCCGCAATGAAGCGCGGGTGTCGGTCTTCGACAGCGGCTTCGCGCTTGGCGACGGCGTGTGGGAGGGCCTGCGGCTGGTGCGCGGGCGCCTGATCAGCCTGGAGGCGCACATGGACCGCCTGTACGAAGGCGCGGGCTCCATCGCGCTGGACATCGGCATGACGCGCGAGGAGATGAAGCAGGCCCTCTGGCAGACGCTGGAGAAGAACGGCATGCAGGACGGCGCGCACCTGCGCCTGATGGTCACTCGCGGCATGAAGAAGACGCCCAACCAGGACCCGCGCTTCGTCATCGGCAAGGCCACCGTCGTCATCGTGGCCGAGTACAAGGCGCCCAAGCCGGAGACGCGCGCCAAGGGCCTGGCCCTGTTGCAACTCCACCAACTTCTTCATCGTGCGCGGCCAGGAGCTGTGGACGTCCACCGGCCTGTACAACTTCAAGGGCATCACCCAGGCCAAGGTGGTCGAGGTGTGGCGCGCGGCCGGCGGCGTCGCGCGCGAATGCGACTTCACCCTGGCGCAGGTGTATTCGGCCGACGAGGCCTTCGTCACGGGCACGTTGGGCGGCGTGACGCCGGTGACGCGCATCGACGGCCGCGTGGTCGGCACGGGCGTGCCGGGGCCGATGACGGCGCGGGCAAGCGACCTGTACCTGGAGTCGGTGGCGCCGGTCCAGGCCTGACGTGTCTTCCTCCCTCTCCCTTTGGGAGAGGGCCGGGGTGAGGGCAGGCCGCCGAGAGCACGTCACGCTTGCCCTCACCCCAACCCTCTCCCAGAGGGAGAGGGGGCAATACCCAACGCAAGACTTCGCCCGCCCGACGTGTCTTCCTCCCTCCCTCTCTGGGGGAGGGTTGGGGTGGGGCGCTCGCCGAGAGCACGTCACGCATGCCCTCACCCCAACCCTCTCCCAGAGGGAGAGGGAGCAATACCCAACGCAAGACTTCGCCCGCCCGACGTGTCTTCCTCCCTCTCCCTTTGGGAGAGGGCCGGGGTGAGGGCATCGCCGAGGGCACGTCACGCATGCCCTCACCCCAACCCTCTCCCAGAGGGAGAGGGAGCAATACCCAAGGCAAGAGTTCGCCCGCCTGACGTGTCTTCCTCCCTCTCCCTTTGGGAGAGGGCCGGGGTGAGGGCCGCCCGCCGAGGGCACGTCACGCTTGCCCTCACCCCAACCCTCTCCCAGAGGGAGAGGGGGCAATACCTAAGGCAAGAGCTCGGACGCCAGCGCCGCGATGATCGCCGCCTTCGGCGACTCCGGCCGCTGCACCAGCGCCATCCGGCGCTCCTCGGCGCGCGGAATCTCCAGCACGCGCAGCTTGCCGTCGGTGGCCCAGCGCGCGTCCCGCAGCAAGGGCACGACGGCCACGCCGAGGCCCGAGCGCACCAGGTCGGCGATGCTCTCCAGCGAGTTCAGTTCCAGCAACTCCACCGGCTTGACCCGCAGGCGCCGCAGCGTGCGCTCCACCAGGTGGCCGGTGTGCTGCGTCGGGTCGAAGCGGATGAAGGGCTGCCGTTGCAGGATCGTGCGCGGGTCCGATTCGTCCAGCTTGCGCGGCAGCAGCAACACCATCGGCTCGCCATAGAGCGGCGTCCACGCCAGCTCCTTGCCGACGCCGGGCTCGCGCACGGCCACCGCCGCATCCAGCTCGCCCGACTGCACCCGCGCGATCAGTTCGACGGACTTGGCCGCGCTGACATGCAGGTCCAGCGCCGCATGCCGCGCCTTCAGCGCCAGCGTCGCCTGGATCAGCGGCCGCACCGCGGAGACCACCGCCCCCAGGTGCACCGTGCCGGCCATGGCGCCGGCATCGCCGGCCGGCGCCAGCATCTGTTCGTACAAGCCCAGCAGGCGCCGCACCTGCGGCACCAGCGCCCGGCCGGCATCGTTGAGCACCACCGACTTGCCCTGCCGCTCGAACAGCGGCCGGCGCAGCTCGGCCTCCAGCGCGCGCATCTGCTGGCCGACGGCGGCCTGCGTCAACGCCACCCGCGCGGCGGCGGCCGCGAACGACCCCTCCGCCGCCACGGCCACGAACGTCTTCAGGAGCCGGATGCTGCTCATGGGGAGATGCTAAAGGAAACCTTCAGGATGGCTAAAGCATTATTCGCTTTTGCTTTGTCATGGAGGTTTCTATCATCGGCCCGATGAAGAAGCTTCTCGTCCCGCTCCTGTTCGCCGCCGCCGCCCTGCAGGCCGCGCCGGCCGCCCTGGCCCAGGCCTATCCCGGCAAGCCGATCCGGCTGGTGGTCCCGTTCCCCGCCGGTGGCGCCACCGACATCTTCGCCCGCGCGGTATCGCAGAAGCTGGGCGAGCGGCTCGGCACCACGGTGGTGGTCGACAACCGCCCGGGCGCGGGCGGCACCATCGGCTCCGATGTCGTCTCCAAGGCGACTCCGGACGGCTACACGCTGCTGCTGGCCACCAGCAGCACGCACAGCATCGGCCCGAGCTTCGGCAAGGTGCCGTACGACGCGGTTGCCGACTTCACGCCGATCTCGCACGTGGGCAATGCGCCCAGCATCATGCTGGTGCCCAACACTTCGCCGGCGAAGACGGTCAAGGAGTGGGTCGAACACGCGCGGCGCAACCCGGGCAAGCTGAACTACGCCAGCAGCGGCAACGGGACGGTGGTCCACCTCGGCACCGAATACTTCAAGGCGCAGGCCGGGCTCTACCTGGTGCACATTCCCTATCGCGGCACCGCGCTGGCGATCCCGGACCTGGTGAGCGGCAAGGTCGACGTGCTCTTCGACTCGCTGCCGAGCGGCCTGCCGCACGTCAAGGAAGGCCGGCTGCGCGCGCTGGGCATCACCGGCGCCAAGCGCTCGCCGCTGCTGCCGGAGCTGCCCGCCATCTCCGAGACCGTGCCGGGCTACGAGACGGTCACCTGGTTCGGCCTGTACGGACCGAAGGGCGTGCCGGCCGACATCGTCAACCGCCTGAGCGGAGCGATCAACCAGGCACTGCAGGACAGCGACGTCAAGGAACGCCTCGCCCGCCTGGGCATCGAGCCGGTGGGCGGCACGCCGCAGCAGTTCGCGGCCATGACCAACGCCGACCGCGCGCGCTGGAAGAAAATCATCACCGACCGCAAGCTGACGGCAGACTGAGAAGGACCACCCCATGCAGTTCGACTTCCACAATCCCTATCCCACCACGCGCATCCCGGTGTTCGCGCGCAATGCGGTGTCCACCTCGCACCCGCTGGCCGCGCAAGCGGGCCTGCGCATGCTGTGGAAAGGCGGCAATGCGGTCGACGCCGCCATCGCCGCGGCGGCCGCCATGATGATCTGCGAGCCGGTGAGCAACGGCCTGGGCAGCGACGCCTTCGCGATCCTGTGGGACGGCAAGCAACTGCAGGGCATCAACGGCTCGGGCCCCGCGCCCGCCGGCTGGACGCCCGAGTACTTCGCGAAGAAGTACGGCGCCGACGCGAAGACGCCGCCCAAGCGCGGCATCGATTCGGTCAGCGTCCCCGGCGCGGTGGGGATGTGGATGGCGCTGTCGCAGCGCTACGGCAAGCTGCCCTTCGCCGACCTGCTGGCGCCCGCCATCGAGATCGCCGAGCGCGGCTACCTGATCCCGATCGTCGTGCAGCAGAAATGGGACGCCGCGACGGCGGAACTGAAAGGCCAGCCCGGCTTCGCCAAGGCCTTCCTGCCCTGGGGCCGCGCGCCGAACGTCGGCGAGCTGTTCCAGTTCCCGGCCGCGGCGCGCGCGCTGCGCCTGATCGCCGAGACGAAGGGCGAAGCCTTCTACAAGGGCGAGATCGCCGAGGCGCTGGCGCGCTTCAGCAAGGAGAACGGCGGCGCGCACACGGTGAAGGACTTCGCCGGCTACCAGCCGGAGTGGGTGACGCCCATTTCCAAGAACTACCGCGGCTACACCATGCACGAGATCCCGCCCAACGGGCAGGGCATCGCCGCGCTGATGGCGCTGGGCATCCTGGACAAGTTCGACCTGGCCTCGCACAAGCTCGACGGCGCCGATTCGCAGCACCTGCAGATCGAGGCGATGAAGCTCGCCTTCGCCGACACCTACCGCTACGTGGCCGAGGCGCAGGACTTCAAGGCCGGCAACCCGGTCAAGGGCGGCACCATCTACCTGACCGCGGCCGACGAGAACGGCATGATGATCAGCTTCATCCAGAGCAACTACATGGGCTTCGGCTCCGGCTGCGTCGAGCCCACGTTCGGCATCAGCCTGCAGAACCGCGGCCACGGTTTCAGCACGCAGCCGGGCCCCAACCAGGTGGCGCCGGGCAAGCGTCCCTTCCACACCATCATCCCGGCCTTCCTCACCAAGGACGGCGCCCCGGTCATGAGCTTCGGCGTGATGGGCGGCAACATGCAGCCGCAGGGCCACATGCAGACGCTGGTGCGCATGATCGACTACAAGCAGAGTCCGCAGGCCGCGTGCGATGCGCCGCGCTGGCGCTTCAATGCGGGCCTGGAGCTCAACGTCGAACAGCAGATGCCGCAAGCCACCGTGCAGGAGCTGGTCAGCCGCGGCCACCGCATGGAAGTGATCAACGACAACTACCAGGACTTCGGCGCCGGCCAGTTCATCTGGCGGATGGGCGATACGAAGAAGGAAGGCTACGTCGTGGCGTCGGATTCGCGGCGGGATGGGTTGGCGGCGGGGTTCTAGGCCGACCAACCGTCATCCCCGCCTCCGCGGGGATGACGAAGGCTACTTGCAGCTATAGCTCGCCGCGTCCCTCACCGACCCGCTCCCGTTCCACGTGATCTTCTTCGGATACACGCAGATCGGATAAGCCGTGCCGTTGTCGCGCGAGCGGATCACCATCTGCTCCGGCGCGACGCCGCGCTCCACCCAGTCCACCAGCGCGCTGAACAGCGGGTCCTGCTCGCGCGTCGGGTTCTGGTTGGTGTTGCCGGGCAGCATGGGCATCGGGACGCTGTTGTTGTTGCCGCCGACCGTGGAGGCACGGCCCTGCGAGCTGTGGGCCACGCCGGGGAGGTTGACCATGCGCAGGAACTTCTGCGTCTCGGCCTCGCCGCCGGCCGCCGCCTTGACGCGCTCGTAGTAGTTCACGGCGCCCTGCGGCGGGATCACGTCCTCGGCCAGGCCATTCCACAGGATCATCTTGCGCCCGAGGCTGCGAAAGCGCGCCAGCTCCGGCTTGTCGGTCAGGTAGTCCCGCAGCATGGGCTGGGTGAGCGCGCGCTGGAAGACGTCGGCATAGCTCGCGTACGTCAGTTCCTGCCAGCGGTTGCGGACCGGAGTCGACGCGTTCGTGATGGCTTCCGAGGCATAGCGCACGTCGCCCATGATGATGGCCAGCATGTCGGTGCTGGCGTTGGTGATCACGCCGTTCAGGCTGGAGCCGCGCGGGAAGCCCCACCACAGCTGCTTCGGTCCGAGCGCCGCGCCGCTGCGATGGGCATAGGACTGGTTCGAGGCCGGCACATAGCTGCCGTCGGTGGTGGGGCCGTGCCAGATCTTGTTCAGCGCCAGCGCCTCCTTGGCGCTCATGCAGGTCGCCGCGTCCGCGTTGGTGCCCAGCACGCCCTCGCCGACCACGCTGGTGCACAGCGCCTCCGCCTCGCGCAGCGGGTCGTAGGTACAGGCAGCGGGGTCGAGCAGGAAGCCGAGCTTCTCGCGGTCGCAGCTGGTCACCGCACGCGCATTCACCGCCGCCACCTTGCGGGCGAAGGCCGCCGCCGCCGGCTTGTCCAGCGCGGTGAAACCCAGCTCCGACTTCATCACGATTTGCGGGTACAGGCTGGACAGGCTGAACTTCGGCACGCTGATCGCCGGCTGGCCGATCAGGAAGCCGTCGTACTGCTCTGGCCATTCCTGCGCCGCCTTCAGGCCCTGGCGTCCGCCTTGCGAGTGGCCGTCGTAATAGGAGAAGCGCGGCGCGCGGCCGTAGAAGGCCTCCACCAGCGCGCGAGTCTTCACCGCCTGCTCGTGGATGGCGCGGCTGCTCATGTCCCAGAAGCTGTCCTGGTTGACGCTGCCGCTCGAAAGGAAGGCGAAGGAGGCGTCCTGGTAGTGCGGCTGGCCGCCGTCGTGCGTGCCCGACGCATAGCCCATGTTGGCGTTCACCAGCGCCGGCAGCTTGCTGCCGATCTTGTCGGCGTAGCGGTGGCCGCCGCCCACCCAGCCGCCGCCGCCGTAGTTGCGGATGCGCTCGTTCCACCCCGCGGGCTCGGGCAGCCAGATCTCCATGCCGATGCCTTCGGTCCACGAGCGCGCATTGCGGTCCTTCTCCGTTGCGGTGGAGCCGGGGCCCACCAGCAGCTTCACCAGGCACATGTCGCGGGCGATGGTGACGGGCTGCGGCGAATCGACGGCGACGACCTGCTCGCCCTTGGCCACCCGGCGGACCGACACCACGGTGGTGTTCGCGTCGGGCTTGAACGCCGTCTTGATGGAATCGTCACAGGCCAGCGTGCGGCTCGCGGCCGGTGCGGCGGGCTGGACGGGAGCGACGCTGGTGCAGGCCGAAAGCAGTGCCGCGGCAAGCGCCGCGCCCGCCAGCAACGGGAACTGGGTCATTCTTCTTTTCTCCAGGAAGGACAGGAAGGGTAAGGGATCAGCGACTGCGCAGCTTCAGCTGCCCCGGCAGAGGTACGGAGCGCCGCAGCACGTCCTCGCCCAGCCACAGTGCCGAGCTTCGCGCGCGCTGCGCCACCATCGGCAGCGGCATCTGCACGTAGTCGTCGTTGAACACCTCGAAGCTGTAGTCGCCGGCGTAGCCCAGCGTGTCCAGCTTCAACACCAGCTGCACCAGCTCCTGCGTGTGCACGCCTTCACCGGGGAACACCCGGAACGTGCGCGCCGTCGCCATGCGTTCCTCGAAGGTGCGGGTCTCCTGCCACATGAAGTCGGACAGCTGCACCAGGAAGATCTTGCCGGGGTCGAGGTCGTCGATCGCGTCCAGCGACGTCCCGGCCGCCAGGATGTGGAAGGAGTCGATGCCGATGCCGAGGTTGGGGCAGTCGGCGCGGCAGACGACGTCCCAGGCGGTGGTGAACTCGTTGACCGTGCGGCCCCAGGACAGGCCTTCGTAGGCGATCCTGATGCCGAAGGGGATGGCCAGCATCGCGAGCTTGCGCAGGTCGCGCGCGATGTGGTCGAGGTCCTGCGACGCATGGGTGGAGGTGGAGGAGCACGCCAGCAGCACGTCGCAACCGAGCGCCGCGCACATCTCCAGCATGGTCTTGGCGATATCCACCTTGTACTGGTGCAGGTGGCCGGACAGGCCCTCGAAGTCGCGCAGCACCTGGAAGCCGGTGCCGCGCAGCCCGCTGGCGCGCACCGCCTTCACGGCGGCTTGCCAGCCTTGCGGGTGGCCGACCAGGTCGTTGGCCTTGAGCATCACCTGGGCGAAGCCGGCTTCCTGCATCGCCTCCAGCTTGGCCTCCAGCGGGCCGGCCAGCGTGATGGTGTCCATGCCGAAGTCGGCGATGGCCTGCCGCAGGCTGGGCCGGTGGTTCATGACGCGACCTGGCTGTGGACCAGCTCGAACACCACGCTGCCCAGGTAGGTCTTGCTGATGGCGCCGCGGCGCTCGGTATGCACCGCCTCGGTTTCCATGAACTCCATGCCCAACGCACGCAGCGCGCGCACGGCCGCCAGCACGTCCGGCACGCCCAGGCCCACGCGCTGCAGCCTTTCCGAACCCGACTCGACGAAGTCGATTTCCGGCTCGATCACCTGCAGCATGAACCGGTTGCGTGGCTGCAGGGCCGGCGCACGCAGCAGCTTGCCGGCCGGCATGATGCCGAAGCGCTGTTCGTCGGGGATGGCGTGGATGCCGAACAGCTCCTCGTAGAACTCCAGCCAGTCGTTGGTGCGGCCGACGCCGATGTACTGGACGATGCCGAAAAAGTGAAGGCCGGCGGTGGCCGGTGGCCGCGGGTCGACCCCGGGGATGGCGATGAAGTCGACGTCGTAGATCGAGAACTCGCGGTAGCGGTCGACGAAGTAGATGCGGCTGCCGCCGACGCCGTGGATGGCCGGGATGTTCAGCTCCATCGCCTCGGGATGCGTCGGCACCTCCCAGGCGCCGCGCTCCAGCGCGTAGCGGTAGGCGGCGCGCGCATCGCGCACGCGCAGGGCGACGGCGCTGATCGCCGGCGCCTCCTCGCCATGCGTCGCGCCCTCGGCGTCGCGCGGATGCGCGTTGACCACCACGTTCATGTCGCCCTGGCGGTACAGCGTCACTTCGCGCGAGCGGTGCCGGGCGACGGGGCGGAACCCCATCATCTCCAGCACCTGGCCCAGCGCCTGCGGCCGCGTGGTCGCGTATTCGATGAACTCGACGCCGTCCAGGCCGACCGGGTTGTCCTCGTCGCTCAGCGCGTCCTGCAGGGGCTCGCGCGCGTGCTCGGGCTGCAGCAGCAAATCCGACATTTCAATACTCCAGGCGGGCCACCGAGCGCAGCGTGTCGGCGTCGGTGGTGGGGAATCCGAAGAACTCCAGGTACGCGGGGATCATCTCGAACAGCATGTCCGTTCCCACCTGCACCCGGCACCCGCGCGCGCGCGCGGCCAGCAGCAAGGCGGTCATCTCGGTCTTCATCACCACCTCGCCGACGAAGGCCGTCGGCTCCAGGCGGCTCACGTCCACGGGCAGCGGGTCGCCCGCATTCATGCCCAGCGGCGTGGCGTTGACGACCAGGTCGAAGCCGGCCGGGTCGTTGCTGCCGGTGGTGACGCGGATGCCAGGGTAGTGGACTTGCAGCCGCCGGCCCAGCGATTCGGCGACGGCCGCGTCGATGTCGTGGAGGGCCAGGGTGCCGGCGCCCGCGGCGGCCAGCGACGCTGCGATGGCCGAGCCCACGCCCCCGCTGCCCACTACCAGGGCGCGGGCGCCGCGCAGTTGCAGGCCCTTGCGCCGCAGGCCGCGCACGAAGCCCTCGCCGTCGAACATGTCGCCCACCAGGCGGCCGTCCGCGGTGCGCTTGACGGCATTGCAGGAGCCGGCCACCCGGACCACCGGGGTGACCTCGTCGCACAGGTCCACCACCGTCACCTTGTGCGGCATGGTGATCAGCGCGCCGCGCATGTTCTCCAGCGCGAACACGCTGCGCAGCACCCCGGGGAAATGCTCGGGCTTGCAGCCCATGGGGACGACGACGGCGTTGACGCCGACCGATTCGAAGTACGGGTTGTAGATCATCGGCGCCTTGAAGGCGTGGGTCGGCCACCCGAGGTGGGCGATGAGTTCCGTGTGTCCGTTGATCAGCATGACGGGGTGCGCACCAGGCCTTCCAGCGCGATGACGTAGCAATGCACGCCGAAGCCGGCCACGATGCCGGCGGCGACGGGGGAGATGAGGGACGGCTGGGCAACGGCCTCGCCCTCGTGCGTGTTGGAGATGCGGCACTCGATCACCGGCAGGCCGCCGACGCCCTCGATCGCTTCCTGCAGCGCCACCGACACCTGCGCAAGGGAGCCGGGGTTGAACACGCAACCCAGCGCCTTGCCGGCCTGGAACAGGCGGCCGTATTCGTGGATCTTGTCGATGAGGACGCCTTCCGAGTTGCTCTGGACGCATTCGACCTCGCAGCCCAGCCGCGCGCCGGCGGCCCGGCACAGGCCCTCGACGTCCGCCAGCGTGGCGTGGCCGTGCCGCGCCGGCTCGCCACTGCCGGGAAGGTTGAAGTTCGGTCCGTTGAGGACGAGGATCTTCTTCATGGCTGGCCCCGGCTGGGCCGGTCCGCAAGGTTCTGGAGCCGCATGGCGGCTGATTTTGTACGGACTGGTTAGTTTTGAAGCAAGGGAAAACCCTAGGGGGCGCGCATGAACCGCACGATCATCTCGATCACGCTGTCGCGCCGGTGGGCGACGTACGCGGCCGACTTCATGTCGATCTTGAAGATCAGCCCGAAGGTGTGCTGGTTGGACACGTTGAAGAAGCTCAGCGCCGAGATCGACGCGTGGATGTCCACCGGGTCCAGCCCGCGCCGGAACACGCCGGCTTTCACGCCCCGCTCGTAGAGTTGCTTGATGGCGGCGATGGCGGGGACGTTCAGCTCCTGGATGTGCTGCGATTGCGCGAGGAACTGGCCGCGGTTGATGTTCTCGTTCATCACCAGCCGGATGTAGTTCTCGTGCTGCAGGTGGTGGTCGAACGTGAAGGCCACCAGCCGGCGCAAGGCCTGCTCGGGCTCCAGGTCCTGCAGGTGCAGCTCGGACTCGATGTGGCGCACGCGCTTGTACGACTCTTCCAGCACGGCCAGGTACAGGCCTTCCTTGCTGCCGAAGTAGTAGTAGATCATCCGCTTGCTGGTCTGCGTCAGCGCGGCGATCTCGTCGATGCGCGCGCCGGCCAGGCCCTTCTCGCCGAACTCGGAGGCGGCGACCTCCATGATGTTGGCCTTGGTGCGCTCCGGGTCGTTGGTACGGGTGGTCTCCCGCGCGGGGGCGGTTCGCCTCCTTGCTGATGCCTGGGAATGTACCGGTTCGTTCATTTCGCGGAGTATAGGACGCACGCATTGCTCCGCCAAGCTGCGGTTGCCCGCGGTGGCGCGAGATGCGAGGATGGAGGGTTGGAGAACCGGAGAGCACACCAGCATGGCCTTCTACACGCACCGCGTCCCCGTCCGCACCAGCATCGAGACGCTGTGGGCCTTGCTCGTGGACAAGATCCGCCACCCCGACCGCTACATCGACGGCGTGGAGGAAGTGGAGATCCTGCAGGAGTCCGGCCCGCTGGCGATCGAGCGCCGCATGCATGTGCGGTCTTCCAGCCACGTCACCGCCGTGCGCGAGCAGATCGTGGCCGACGAAGCCACGCACACCGTCCTGTTCAAGCTGCAGGGCGACCCGGTGTTCACCGGCTGGGTGCTGAACGTCATCCACGAGGACGGCGAGCACCTGGAGCTGGAATACACCATGCACTGGACGCCGCGCCCCGGCGCGCAGGTGCCGGAGCGGGATTGGCAAGGCGCCATCACCCGCGCGGTGGAGCACACGCGGGAGATGGCCGAAGGCCGCGACGCGTAGGCCCCCACCTACCCACCCCTTCCTTTCTTGCCGACTGCGGTCGTGCTCCTCCGGCGCTTAGATGGTTCCAAGCAACGCATCAGGAGAACGACTCATGCACACCGCCATCTGTACCTTCAACGACCGCGCCACGGCGGAACAGGCCGTGCAGCGCCTCGTGCAGGCCGGCTTCGACCGCGACGACGTGCACATCCAGCACCGCAAGGCCGACGGTTCGCTGATGCCGGAGGAAACCGAGAACCTCTGGGACGGCATGGAGCGCGAGGTGGCGGTGGGCCATCGCGTCGCCGAAACGCTGGGCTTCTTCTCCAGCCTGTTCGGCCAGGACGCCTTCGGCCAGACCGCCACCTACTCCACCGCCATGGAGCGCGGCCATTGCGTGGTGCTGGTGGATGCGCCGAACGATGTCGAGGCCGAGCGCGCCCAGAACATCCTGCTGGGCATGGAAGCCGGCGACTTCAAGCTGGTGCCCCGCGCCGGGCAGCGGCCGCTGCGCGACATCGTGGCCGAGGGCCGGTCGCCCGGCGTCGAGGAGCGCTTCGGCACCGCCCGCTCCGACATGGGCGAGAGCCACAACCGCGACGTGCGCCAGGAGGGCGAATTCCCCCGCGAGCGGGCGATGGCGTCGCAAGGCTGGGGCGAGCAGCGCACGCTGGAACTGGTGGACGACGACCAGCCGATCGCGTCGCCGCGCCTGCATTCGGACCGGGACGACAAGCCGCGCTAACGCCCGCCTTCTCCGCTCGACGCCCGCCTCGCGCGGGCGTTTTCACGCTGGGCGACAATCTGTAGGCCGGGTTTCGCGAAGGCGAACCCCGGCTTTCCGCCGTCCCCACCGATTCGAGACTCCGCCATGCCCCTCCAATTCGCCGACCGCCTGAACAACGTCGAAACCTCCGCCATCCGCGAGCTGTTCAAGCTGCTCGGCAAACCGGGGATCATCTCCTTCGCCGGAGGCTTCCCCGACTCCGCGATGTTCGACGTCGAAGGCCTGCGCGAAGCCTCGCAGAAGGCCTTGCAGGAAGAGCCGGGCGGCGCCCTGCAGTACGGCGCCACGGAAGGCTACGAGCCGCTGCGCACGCAGCTCGCCGCCTTCGAGCGCAGCAAGGGCGTGACCGACATCGAGCCGCACAACCTGATCGTGACCACCGGCAGCCAGCAGGCGCTGGACCTGCTGGGCAAGACGATGATCAGCCCCGGCGACAAGGTCATCGTCGAGGGCCCCACCTTCCTGGCCACCATCCAGTGCTTCCGCCTCTACGGGGCCGACATCGAGAGTGCGCCCATCGACGCCGACGGCGTGCGGGTCGACAAGCTGGAGGAAATGATCCGCCTGCACAAGCCCAAGTTCGTCTACCTGATCCCCACCTTCGGCAATCCGAGCGGCGCGCTGCTGTCGCTGGAGCGGCGCAGGAAGATCCTGGAGCTCGCGGTGAAGTACCAGGTGCTGGTGGTGGAAGACGACCCGTACGGCGACCTGTATTTCGGCGAGCCGCCGCCCCCGAGCATGCTGGCGCTGTCGAAGGACGTGCCCGGCAGCCGCGAATGGATCGCCCATTGCGGCAGCCTGAGCAAGGTGCTCAGCCCCGGCCTGCGCGTGGGCTGGCTGGTGGCGCAGCCCGAGCTGCTGGCCAAGGCGACGATGTGCAAGCAGTTCAGCGACGCGCACACCAGCACCTTTGCGCAGGCGACGGCGGCGCAGTACTTGAAGAGCGGGCGGATGCCGGCGACGCTGGACAACGTGCGTCGCAAGTACGCTGAGCGTGCTCACGCCATGGCGGAGGCGCTGCGGCGCGAGCTGGGTGATGCGATCGAGTTCACCGAGCCGAAGGGCGGGTTGTTCTTCTGGGCGCGCCTCACGGGCGCCGGTGGCAAGGTGAAGGATGCGGGGGAGTTCGCGAAGCGGGCGATCGAGCAGGGGGTGGCGTTCGTGCCGGGGGCGCCGTTTTTTGCGAAGGATGCGGATCCCTCGGCACTCAGGCTGAGTTTTGCGACTGCCGACGTTCCACGGATTCTGGAAGGAGTCGGCAGACTGCGATCGGCCATCTAGGCAGCCGGCCTGAAAGGTCAGAATACGAAGCGGAAGAGGGCGTAGACCAGCAGCGAAAGGACCACGGATACTGCAATGGAGCCCGCCCAACCAAGTTTGTTGGAAAAGAAGAAGAACATGCCCGTATGTTGACGCGGTGAAAACGCGTGGGTGTCGGCATGGTGGCGTGCTTGCAGTAAGACAGTATCTTGCGCCCGACGATTGCGGATCGCCGGAGGACATGTGCAGGTGGTGGTGGTGGAGCGACTGAGCGCTACGGATGCCACGTCGAAACCACCTTCGGCGTAGCCTCCGAAACACTCCCCGCCAACGCATATGACAACTCGTTCGCCGCCGCGATGACCGTCTTCGCATGCGCCTCGAGCTTCTTCAACGACAGCCGGGCAACCGGCCCTGAAATACACATCGACCCCAGCAGCCGCCAGCTGAGACCAAACACCGGCGCGGCAACACTGGCGACCTCGGGTTCACGTTCCCCGATCGAGATGTGAAACCCCTTCTGGCGAATGAGCTCGTAGTCCTTCCCCTTCTCCCCCATGAACGCCAGGATCACCTTGCCCGGCGCTCCCTTGTCCAGCGGCAAGCGCTCGCCGATGCGCACGTGGTGCCGCACCGCTTGCGGACCCTCGACGCGTGAGATGCAGGCGCGGATGTCGCCCTCGCGCGCATAGAAGGACGCGCTCTCGCCGGTGGCGATGCTCAGTTGCCGCAACGCCGGCTCCACCACGCCGTTGACGTCGAAGCCGGCCTGGTAGCGCGCGCCCAGCCAGCCCGTGGCCGGCCCCAGGCGCCAGCCGCCGTCGTCGCGCTGCACCATGTAGCCGGATTGCGCGAGCGTGCGCGCCAGGCGCAGCACCGTGGTCTTGTGCATGCCGGTGCGGCGGCTCAATTCCGCCAGTTGCAGGCTCGGTTCGCCCACCTGGAAGGCCTCCATCAGCGACAGCGCGCGGGTGACGGCGGTGACGCCGCCGGCTGCGGCTTCCTCTTCGACGGGGGCGGGCGGGGCCTTGCGTGCGGTGTTGCGCATGGTGAAACAGGGTGTGCAGAGTGCAACCCCATTGTACGGAGTGCAACGCGCTTTCAAAATCCGCCCCATCGACGAAGCGAGGCTTCGCGAGTCCACCCGAAGGAGACAAACCCATGCTGATTTCCCGTCGCGTTGCGCTGGCCCTGGCCGTCGCTGCCACCTTTTCTTCCGGCGCCGTGCTGGCCCAGGCCTGGCCCGCCAAGCCCATCAAGCTGATCGTGCCGTTCCCGGCCGGCGGCGGCACGGACATCATCGGCCGCGAGGTGGCGCAGAAGGTCGCCACCAACACCGGCTGGACGGTGGTCATCGAGAACAAGCCGGGCTCGGGCGGCAACCTCGGCGTCGACGCCGCCGCCAAGTCGCCGGCCGACGGCTACACCTTCGTGCTGGGCCAGACCAGCAACCTGGCGATCAATCCCACGCTGTACTCCAAGCTGCCGTACGACCCGGTCAAGGACCTGGCGCCCGTGAGCATGGTGGCCAGCGCGCCGCTGGTGATCGTGGTGGCGGCCGACTCGCCGTACAAGACGTTGGCGGACGTGGTGGCCGCGTCGAAAGCCAAGCCGCTCAGCCTGAACTACGCCACCTCCGGCAACGGCACCGTGGCCCACCTGGCCACCGAGCTGTTCCAGCGCACGGCCAACGTGCAGCTCACGCACGTGCCGTACAAGGGCGCCGCGCAAGGCGCGACCGACCTGATCGGCGGCCAGGTGCAGCTGTACGTGTCGTCCGTGCCCACCCTCATCGGCCACATCAAGAACGGCAAGATGCGCGCCATCGCGGTCACCTCCGCCAAGCGCGCGGACGACCTGCCGCAGGTGCCCACCATCGCCGAGTCCGGCTACAAGGGCTTCGAGGCGGTCACGTGGTTCGGCGTCGTCGGCCCGGCCAAGCTGCCCAAGGAGGTGGTGACCCGCGTCAACGCCGAAATCAACAAGGCGCTGCAAGCGCCGGACTTGCTGAAGAAGCTCAGCGACCAGGGCGCGGACGTGGCCGGCAGCACGCCGGAGCAGTTCGCCACCCTCATCCGCGAAGACATCACCCGCTGGGGCAAGGTCGTCAAGGAATCCGGCGCCAAGGTGGATTGAGCACCATGGCGCAAACTCCCGACATCGTGCGCGACTTCCAGCGCGTCTCCGCCGACCTGGTGCGCCAGGCTTCGCAATACCAGCCGGCCATCCTGGCCGACGGTGGAAGTGCGCCCCGGTGACAACCTCATGATCCACGCCGCCATGGCGATGGCGAAGCCCGGCGACGTGCTCGTCATCGACGGCAAGGGCGACCAGACCGCGGCCCTCATGGGCACGATCATGATGACGGCGTGCCGCCAGTTGGGCATCGCCGGAGTCGTGATCGACGGCGCCGTGCGCGACAGCCTGGAGATCGACGAGATGGATTTCCCGGTCTTCTCGGTCGGCATGAACCCCAACGGCCCGACCAAGCAGGTCGGCGGCCGCATCGGCCATCCGGTGACGGTGGGCGGCGTGACGGTGCACCCTGGCGATTTCGTGATCGGCGATGCCGATGGCGTGGTGGTCGTGGAGCGCGACAAGCTGGAGTCGCTGCTGCCGCTGGCGGCGAAGAAGGTGGCCGACGAGTCGGCGCGCATCGCCCAGATCAAGCAGGGCAAGACCAGCGCCTCCTGGCTCGACGCAGCGTTGCGCAGCGCCGGCGTGCTGAAGGAAGGCGAGTCGCTGTGAGCAGGCCGGCCCTCTTGGGCGGGCAAGACGCCGCAGCCGGCGGACATCGTGGCGCTGGCGCGCCGGCACGACCCGGTGGCCATCATCGTGCGCTACAGCCAGGTGGGCGCCGAAGCGATGGACGCGGCGCCGTCGCTCAAGGTGATCTCCAAGCATGGCAGCGGCACCGACACCATCGACAAGGCAGCCGCCGCGTCGCGGGGCATCGAGGTCAAGGCCGCTGTCGGCGCCAATGCGGCCGCGGTGGCGGAGCAGGCCATGGCGCTGCTGCTGGCCTGCGCGAAGTCGGTGGTCCAGCTCAACGACCGCATGCACCACGGCCACTGGGACAAGGCCACGCACAAGAGCGTGGAGCTGGCGGGCCGCACTGTCGGGGTCGTCGGCCTCGGCGCCATCGGCCGGCGCTTTGCGCGCATGGCCGCGGCGATGGACATGCGCGTGATCGGCTTCGATCCTTTTGCGAAGGACCTGCCGGAGTACGTGCAACCGGTGGACCTGCCCACGCTGTGGCGCGAGGCGGATGCGATCTCGCTGCATTGCCCGCTGACCGACGAGAACCGCAACCTGGTGAATGCCGGAACGCTGGCGCAGTGCAAGCGGGGCGTGATGATCATCAACACCGGCCGCGGCGGCCTGGTCGACGAGGCCGCGCTGCTCGCCGCGCTCGAGAGCGGGCAGGTGGCCATGGCGGGACTGGATGCGTTCGCGCAGGAACCGACGCCGAAGGATCATCCCTTCTTCGGGCATCCCCGGCTGGTGCTGAGTCCGCACATCGGGGGGGTGACGGGCGATGCGTATGTGAACATGGGCATCGCTGCCGCGAGGAACGTGTTGGCGGTGGTGGGGAGGGGCGTAGCGGTTTGAACCGGGGTTCGGCTGCGCGCTCACCACCGGCCTACGGTGGGATGGTTCCCTCGTAGGCCGGGGTGACGCAGGAACCCCGGTGCCCCAGCCGCTACCATCCCCCGGTGTTCCTCGACATCTTCCTCGGCCTGCTCGCCTCGCTGCAAGGCGCCGCCGCCTACGGCATGGCCGCCTGGCTGCTGTTCTCCGCTGGTGTCGGGGCGCCGCTGAGCCAGGACATCCTGCTGCTCGCCAGCGCGAAGCTCGGGTCGCTGCAGCCCGTGCCGCTGGTGATCGTCGCATGGCTGGCGGTGATGGCGGGCGACGCCCTCGGCATGTGGATCGGCCATCGCTACGGCGCGCGCTGGATCCGCAAGCCCTGGGCCCGCCGCATCGTCGCCCCGGAGCGGCTTCCAGGACTGGAAGACAGGATGCGGCGCCACGGCGCGGTGCTGGCCTTCGTCACGCGCTTCCTTCCGGGCCAGCGCGCGACGCTGTATTTCATCTACGGCACGTTGCGGCTGCCGTATCGCACGTTCTTCATCGCCGACGGCATCGCCGCCCTGGTCCAGGTGCCGCTGTTCGTGTTCGGCGCGCACAGCCTGGGCTGGCAGTGGCAGGCCCTGCAGCCGCGCTTCGACCGCGCCGACACCGTGCTGACGGTGGCCGTGCTGGCGATCCTGCTCGCGTGGTGGCTGCGCGAGCGTCGTCGCATGCGTACGGCCTGAGTGCCGCGTTCCTACAAGCCTCGCTGGCTTCGTCGCACCCGGTCCGTCCGCCCGCCTTCCTAAGCTGGGCAACCATGCAAGATCTGTTCGCCACTCCACTCCGATCGGCCCTGCGCCAGGCCTTGCTGCTGGGTGCGGCCCTGTGCCTGACACCGGCCTTCGCCGCGGCGGACAAGAAGGAGGCTCCGGCCAAGGCGTCGGCCACCGTCGCGAAGAAGAATGCCAAGGCGGCCACCAGCAAGAAGGCCGGCAAGAAGCCGGCGAAGAAGTCCACCAGGACCGCGAAGAAGCCGGAGGCGCCCAAGCCCGGGCCGCTCGCCGACTTCGGCAAGACCGAAGCGCCGCCGGACGTGGTGCACATCGCCAACTGGGTTTCCTACACGCGCAACAACCAGAACAAGGCCTTCGTGGTCGTCGACAAGAAGCAGGCCCGGATGTACCTGTTCGAGCCGAACGGCAAGCTCAAGAGCGATGCCCCTGTCTTGCTGGGCCAGGCCGTCGGCGACGTCATTCCGCCCGGCACCGCCAGCAAGCCGATCTCGCAGCTCAAGCCGGACGAGAAGGCGACGCCGGCCGGCCGCTTCCTGGCGCGGCCGGGCAAGAACACGCACGGCGACAACGTGATCTGGATCGACTACAACGCCGCGATCTCGCTGCACCGCCTGCGCAAGGTGGGCAAGGAGAACCGGGCCGAGCGCCTGGCGACGGCGGACATCGGCGACAACCGCATCTCCAACGGCTGCGTCAACGTGCCGCCGTCCTTCTACGACCGCCTGCTGCGGCCGACCGTGTTGAAGAAGGGCGCGTACGTGTACGTGTTGCCGGAGACCAGGGCGCCGCAGCAGTTGTTCGGGTCGTACGACGTGGCGAACAAGACGACGCAGGTGGCGCAGGCGCCGGCCAAGGGCAGGGCGGGGATGTAGGCGGGTTGTCGGGGTTCCTGCGTCACCACCGACCTACGAATTCCGGGACCCCAGCAATCGCAACAACTCGCGGTTGACCGACTCCGCCGCCTCGTACTGCACCCAATGCCCGGCCCCGGGCACCAGCACCAGTTCCCCGAACTTCGGCGGCGTCGCGATCTTCTCCCGCAGCGCCGGCAGCACGTCGCAATACAACGCATCCTGCTCGCCATCGCCAGCCGGCGCCGGTGCATGCGGTCGCGCGGCACGTTCGCGGCCTGCAGCGCCACCGCCAGGTCGTCGATCGCCTCCGGCTTGTGCAGCATCAGCGCCGCCAGGTTGCCGCGATGCGCCGCCATGCGCTGCGCTGGGTCCTGCAGCGTGCGCCACGACGTGAGCGGCAGCCGCTTGTCCCGCAAACCGAGCCCGGGAGCGCCCAGCAGCACGAGCCGCCGCACGCGTTGCGGGTCCGCGGCTGCCATCAGGGCCGCGACCAGCCCGCCGAAGGAGAAGCCGGCGACGTCCACCGGGGCGTCGCCCACCAGCTGCCGGATGCCTCGCCCGACCACGGGCGCGACCGCGTCCGCGTCCTGTCCATCGCTCGGTCGCGCCGAATCGCCGAAGCCGGGCAGGTCGGGCACCAGCACGTAGCGGCCCGCGGCGGCCAGCGCCTCCACGTTGCGGATCCAGTGCGTCCAGCTGCCGCTGCCGCCATGCAGCAGCACCAGCGGCTGGCCCCGGCCCCAGGCGTGCCACACGACGTCCCCCTCGCCGCCGTCGGTGGTGTGACGTGTCGCCAGCGCGCGAACGCGCAGTGCTTCGGGCGGAAGTTCGCTTTCCAGCGGGGGCAGGTCGCTCACAGCACGTCGTTCAGCAGGTAGGCCGCATTGTGTTTCAGCTTGGTCATCCAGCTGCGCTTGTGCCATTCCTCCGGGCTGATCTCGTCGGCGCGCTGCACGTACTTCTCGAAGATCGCGTCCAGCCGGGTGGCCACGTCCTTGTCCAGGATGCCGATCGTGATCTCGTCGTTGGTGTCGAAGGAGCGATCGTCGAAGTTGGTGGAGCCCACCGCGCTCCAGACGCCGTCCACCGTCATCACCTTCTGGTGCAGCAGCGTGTGGGGGTACTCGAACAGGCGCACCCCGGCCTGCAGCAGGCTCTCGAAGTGGTAGTGCCCCGCGTGCTGCACCATCGGCGCGTCGGACCCGCTGGTCGCCGGCATCAGCACCCGCACGTCCACGCCGCGCTTCACGGCCGCGGCCAGCGCGTCGATGGCCTCGCGCTTGGGGATGAAGTAGGGGTTCTGGATCCAGATGCGCTCGCGCGCCAGGCACAGCACCGTGTGGTGCAGGATCTTCACCGCCGGCGCCGAGTTCTCCGGCTTGGTGAAGGCGGCGTGCGCCGTGATGTCGCCCGCCTGGTGCAGCACCGGGAAGAACGCGTCGCCGACGAACAGTTCGCCGGTTTCGCCCGCCCAGTTCTCGCTGAAGGCGCCCTGCACGCTGTGCACGATGGGCCCGTGCAGCCAGACGCTGACGTCGGAATTGTGCTGGTGGTCCTCGGCGTTGCCGAGCCAGTCGTCGGTGATGCAGTGGCCGCCGACAAAGGCTTCCTTGCCGTCCAGGATGCACATCTTGCGGTGGTCGCGGTCGTTCAGCACGCCCACGGTGTGGAGCGAGCGCTTGTGGAAGAACTTCACCTTGCAGCCCGCCTCGCGCATGAACTCCACCACGTCGTCCTCGATGGTCTTGCTGCCCACCGCGTCGAGCATGATGCGCACCGTCACGCCGGCGCGGGCCCGGTCGATGAAGGCCGCGGCCAGCCGCTTGGCCAGTTCGCCGGGCTTCCAGAGGAAGGTCTCGAAGTGCACGGACTTCTGCGCGGCCAGGATGCGCGCTTCCAGCACGTCGTAGAAGTGGCCGTTCTCCAGGATCTCCACGGAGTTGCCCCCGACCGCGGTGCCCAGGGTCAGGCCGGCGAGCGACGGCATCAGGTCGGCGATGCCGGAATCGGACTTCACCTGCAGCACCGGGCTGCGGTGGCGGCGGATGGACCAGATCGCCAGCAGCATCAGGGGCAGGGTGGCGAAGAACAGCCACATCCAGATGGTTTCGCTCATGTCGTCTCGTTGGTTGCGTCGGGCGGATTATCCCGGCGGGTGGCTTGGCCGGGGGCGGTGCTGGCCCGTTCGGCTCCTGGTGCCGGGCGTAGCCCGTTCGGTTGATGCGGCGCAAGGCCGATCCGCGCCTTAAGTCACAGAGTGCGTCTTGTGTCTGCCGAAGGCATGTTGCAAACTGTAAACATCTTGTTACAAAGGTGATCCCATGACCACGTTCCTGACTTTCGCCCTGAGGCGGTGGCCCGCCGCGATGCTGTCGCTCACGCTGGCAGCAGGAGCGACCGCAGCTTCCGCAGCCGCCGACGGCGTGACGCGAACCACTCTCCTGATCGGGCAGACGATCACGCTGCAGGGTGGCAAGAACGCCTACGGCATGGCGGTGCAGGACGGCATCGCGGCCTATCTCAAGGCGGCCAATGCCCAAGGCGGCGTGCACGGGCGCCAGATCCTGCTGAAGACGCTGGACGACGACAACAGCGGCACGAAGGCTGAAGCCAATGCCCGGGACCTGGTGCTCAAGGAGAAGGCGTTCATCCTGTTCGGCTCCATCGAGGGCGGCCCGTCCACCGCGGTGATGAAGGCGGCAGTGGACCTGAAGGTCCCTTTCTTCGGCCCGATGGCGGGCTCGCCGACGCTGCGGCGGCCGCACCAGCCGCTGGTGTTCCCGGTGCGGGCGGAGCACCGCGACGAGTTCCGCGCGCTGCTGGAACACGCGCGCAGCCTGGGCATGACGCGCGCGGCGTTCGTCCGCTCCGATTCCGAAACGGGCCTGCAGCACCTGGAGAACGTGCGCATCCTGTGCCAGCAGTTGAAGATGGAGCTGGTTGCCGACCTGCCGTTCAAGTCCAGCATCGGTGATCCGGAGATCACGGCGATGGCGCAACGCATCGGCACCTCCGGCGCCCAGGTGGTCATCAACCACGGCGGCGCGGGCATGTACGAGCAGTTGATCCGCAAGTCGCGGGCGCTGGGCGTCAAGGCTTCGTTCAGCGCGGTGAACTCCGGCTCCGCCCAGCTGGCCGAAAAGCTCGGCGACCTGGCGCACGGCATGGTGTTCGCTCAGGTCGTGCCCAACCCGATGGAGCGCAAGACCGAAATCGCCCGCGAGTACCGCGACGTGTTCGCGCGGTTGCAGCCCGGCAAGCCGTTCTCGTACGGCAGCCTGGAAGGCTACCTCACGGCCAAGGCGCTGGTCGCCGCGCTCAAGCTGGCCGGGCCCGAGCCCACCCGCGAGAGTTTCGTGCAGGGCCTGGTGAAGGCGGGTGTCGTCGACATCAACGGCCTGCGCCTGAAGTACCAGCCCGGCGACTACACCGGCCTGACCCTGGTGGACCTGGCGATCTACACGCGCGAGAACCGGTTCATGCATTGAGCCGGCGCCGGCGCAGGCGCTAGACTGCGGCAGCATCCACTGCCGCCGCCATGACCACCTCTGCCACTCGCCACGCCGCCTCCGCACTCCTCACCTTCTCGCGCGACCTGCTCGTCGCCGCCGGCATGCCGGCGGACAAGGCCGAGGCGGTGGCCGGCATCCTGGTCGAAGGCGACCTGCTCGGCCACACCACGCACGGCCTGCAACTGCTGCCGGGATACCTGAAGGAAGTGGAGTCCGGCTCGATGCGCGTGCAGGGCGATCCGGAAGTGATCCACGAGACGCCGGCGGCGCTCACCTGGAACGGCCGGCGCCTGCCGGGCCCGTGGCTGGTGCTGCAGGCCATGCAGGCGGCCACGCGCATGGCGCGCGCTTGCGGCACCGGCTCGGTCGCCATCCGGCAGAGCCATCACATTGCGTGCCTGGCCGCCTTCCACAAGCGCGCCACCGACGAAGGCCTGATGATGATCCTGGCGTCGTCCGACGCCAACTCCGCCAGCGTCGCGCCCTTCGGCGGGCTCGACGCGGTGTTCACGCCCAACCCCATCTCCGTCGGCATTCCCACCAGCGGCGCGCCCATCGTCACGGACATCTCGACCTCCGCCACCACCAACGGGCTCACCGGCCGGTTGCACCAGGAAGGCGGCCGCCTGCCGGCGCCCTGGCTGATCGACGGGCACGGCAAGCCATCGGACGATCCCGCCGTGCTGTTCCAGGAGCCGAAGGGCACCATCCTGCCGCTCGGTGGCCTCGATTCCGGGCACAAGGGCTACGGGCTGTCGCTCACCGTGGAGGCCCTGACCGGCGGCTTGGCCGGTTTCGGCCGCGCGGATCCCAAGCAGGGCTGGGGCGCGACGGTGTTCCTGCAGGTCATCGACCCCGAGGCCTTCGCCGGGCGCGATGCGTTCCTGCGGCAGATGGACGAGGTGGCGCGGCAGTGCCATGCCTCGCGCCCCGCGCAACCGGGTCGGCCGGTGCGCTTGCCGGGGGAGAAGGGATTCGCGTTGGCCGAAGAGCAGCGCGCCAGGGGCGTTGCGCTGCATCCGGGGATCATGGAGGCGTTGAAGCCGTGGGCGGAGAAGCTGAAAGTGACGGCGATCTAGCCGTCATGCCGGGACGGTACGCCGCCCCCGCAGCCACTTCATCACCACCGGCGCAAACCACACCAGCACCGTCACCGCCGCCAGCACCATCGCGATCGGTCGGGTGAAGAAGGCGCCCAGGTCGCCGTTGGACTTGATCATCGAGGTGATGAAGTTCTCCTCCAGCATCCCGCCCAGCACCACGCCCAGGATGGCGGGCGCGATCGGGAAGCGGTTGGCCTCCAGCACGTAGGCGTACGCGACGATGCCGGCCGCCAGCATGATGCCGACGTCGAACAGCGTGTTGTTGATGGCGAAGGTGCCCACGATGCAGAACAGCAGGATCAGCGGCATCAGGATGTTGCGCGGCACCTTCAGGATGCGCTTGGCCACCTTGATGCACAGGATGCCCAGCGGCACCATGATGATGTTGGCGATGATGAACAGCAGGAACACCGCATAGATGTTCTGCGGGTTGGTCGTGAAGAGCGTCGGCCCGGGGTTCATGTTCTTCATGTACAGCACGCCGATCACGATGGCCGTGATCGAGTCGCCCGGGATGCCGAACACCAGCGCCGGGATCCATGCGCCTGCCAGTGCGCTGTTGTTCGCGGCGCCCGACTCGACGATGCCTTCCACGTGCCCGGTGCCGAACTTCTGCGGCTCCTTGCTGAACTTCTTGCTCATGGCATAGGACATCCAGGCAGCGATGTCCGCACCCGCGCCCGGCAGCGCCCCTACCGCCGTGCCCAGCGTGCTGCCGCGCAGGATCTGCACCGGGTACTTCTTCGCCAGTTCCCACTGGCCGCGCATGACGTTGCCGACCTTCTCGACCACCACCTCGGCGGGAGGGCTGGTGTCCACCACGTAGCGGATGATTTCCGAGATGGCGAACATGCCGATCATCATCGGGATCATCCCGATGCCCCCCATCAGCTCCGCGTTGCCGAGCGTGAAGCGGGGGTGGCCCGCGGGATTGCCCAGGCCGACGCAGGCCACCAGCAGCCCGATCAACAGCGTGACCAGACCCTTCAGCGGGGCATCGCTGGTGATGAAGATCGCGCACGTGAGTCCCAGCAGCACCAGCCAGAAGTATTCGAAGGAGCTGAAGTTCAGCGCGAACTCGGCCAGCGCCGGCGCGGCGAGGATCAGCACCACCGTGCCGAACAGGCCGCCGACGGCGGAGAAGACGAGCCCGGCGCCCAGTGCCTTCTCGGCCTGCCCCTTGCGCGTCATGGCGAAGGCTTCGTCGGTGTAGGCCGCCGACGCCGGCGTTCCCGGAATGCGCAGGAGGCAGCCGGGGATGTCGCCGGAAAAGATCGCCATCGCCGTGGCCGTCACCATGGTGGCGATCGCGGGGATCGGCGGCATGAAGAAGGTCACGGGCACCAGCAGCGCGGTGGCCATCGTCGCCGTGAGGCCGGGGATCGCCCCGACGAAGAGTCCGAAGAACGCGGACAGCACGATCGCCATCAGCGTCGCCGGCTCGAAGACCATGGCGAAAGCCTGGAGGACGGCGGCGCTCACCAGGCGACTCCTTGCAGGATGCCCCAGGGAAGCGGCACCCGCAGCAGCTTGTAGAAAGCGAAGTGCACCAGCAGCACCGCGATGACGGCTACGGTCACCGCCATCACGGGCCGCACGCGCAGCACCAGGAAGTTCGCCACCAGGATCAGCGTCGCCGTGATGAGGAAGCCCAGCTTCTCGGCGACCACGATGTAGAACACGATGGATGCCAGCAGGACCCCGAGGGCCGCGACGTGGCGACGCGAGCGGACCCAGTCGTCCCACACCAGCCAGGGCTGCGTCGCGCGTTCGCGCAAGCCCTTGGCGATGAGCAGCACGCCGGCCACGCACAGGCCGGCGGCGATGAGCCCGGGGAAGAGGGCGGGCCCGACCGGCTGGCCGGGGATCTTGGGATACCCCTGGACGGCGGCGATGACCGCCCCGCCCAGGATCACCAGCAGCAGCCCGAAGACTGCGTCGTTCAACTTCATGTCATTCCCGCGGAGGCGGGAAGAACTGCGTCGTTCCCGCGAAGGCGGGAACCCAGGGCTCCCGCCGGTTGTTCTTCTGGAAGCCCTGGATCCCCGCCTGCGCGGGGATGACGGGTCACTTCGCGATGCCGACGGCCTTCATCGTGGCGCCGAGTTCCGCGTCCGACTTGGCCATGAAGCGGCCGAAGTCCTCCGGGCCCGCGTACACCACGCCGAAGCCGCGGCTGGCCATGAAGTCGGTGTACTCCTTGCTGTTGGCCACCTTCTGCACGGTGGCCGCGAGCTTGTTGCGCACGTCGGCCGGGATGCCCTTGGGCGCGACGATGCCGCGCCATGCCGCCATCTGCCAGTCGCTGCCGATCGCCGATTTCAGCGTGGGGACGTTCGGGTACAGGGCCGCCGGCTTGTCGTTCATGATCGCCAGGCTCTTCACCTTGCCCGCGTCGATGAGCGAGCGCGCCTCCGGCAGGGACACCGGCGCGATCTCGATGCCACCGGCCACCATGTCCTGCAGGCCGGGCGCGGCGCCGTTGCTGGGCACCCAGGCCACCGAGGCCGGGTCGATCTTCTGGTCCCGCAGCAGGCCGGCGATGGCCAGGTGCCAGATGCCGCCCTGGCCCGTGCCGGACGCCTTGAACTTGCCGGGGTTGGCCTTGATCGCGGCCAGCAGGTCCTGCACGGTCTTGTACGGCGCATCGGCCCGCACGTTGACGCTCGCGGGATCGGCGTTGACCAGGCCGATGGGCGTGTACGACGCGCCGGAGAGCTCCGTCAGGCCCTGCCAGTGCATCATGCCGATCTCGACCGTCGCCAGGCCGATGGTGTAGCCATCCGGCGGCGCGGCGGCGATCGCCGCGTGGCCCACCACGCCGCTGCCGCCCGTGCGGTTGACGACGTTCACGGGCTGCCCCAGTTCCTTTTCCATCAGGCTGGCCAGGATGCGCGCGGTGGCGTCGGTGCCGCCGCCGGCGCCCCACGGCACGATCAGCGTGATCGGCCGGGTGGGGTAGTTCTGGGCGGAGGCCGGAAAGGCGGCGGCCAGCGCGACGGCAGCGAAGGCCCCCGCGATCAGCGAGCGGCGGGAAGGACGGGTCATGCTTGTCTCCTGGTCGCGGTTGGAAAAGGGGGTGCGACCCGCAGGCAATCTATCCGGCATCGCTCGCCGGCGGCATAGGGATGACCCTCTCAATCCCCCAGCGCCAGCAACCTCTGGATCAGCGCGGCGTCGGCGATGCCGGTCTCCGGCAGCTCGCTGGTGCGCTGGAAGGCCCGGATGAAGCGCGACGACGCATTGCCGTAGATGCCGTCGGCGCGCACGTCGCAGCCCTGGTCCGACAAGGCCAGTTGCACCAGCCGGACGTCCAGGCCGCGCTGCAGCGGCGACTGCACGCCGAGGGGGCGGCTGCCCGGCTGCGGGCCGTCGTAGCAGTTCGGCGGCAGCGCCGACAGCGTGGCCAGCGAGATCTCGTGCCCGCGCACCACCAGCGGGAGTTGCAGGCCCCACGCGTCCAGGTCGATGAGGCGCTGGAAGGCGTCCATGCGGTAGACCGTGGTGCGCAGCAGCGCGTTCGCGTGCGTGCCGAGCCATTCGCGCCGCAGTCGCACGTAGCGCCGCACCCAGTCGTGCTCGCCCGCGCTGGCCACCGTGCCCGCCGCGCTGGTGCGGTCGCGCAGGGGCGCCCAGGACCCGTGGACCCAGCTGTCGTAGACCACTGCGGTGCCCAGGGGCGATCGAATGCCCAGGCGCGAGGCGGCGCGGGCCGCCGGCTCCCAGTACACCTCGTCGAAGAAGGCGTCCTGCACGTCGCGCATGACGGGATCGTCGGCGCTGGCGCGCAGCAGGTTGTGCAGCTTCTGGTCGGTGTCCGCCGCGGGGCTGCGCATGGCCAGCGCCTGCAGCCAGGGGCGCAGCCGGGCGCCGAAACGCGCTCCGGCCGTGGCGCAGTAGCGTGAGATGAGCAGGTGCAGGTTGCCCGATCCCAGCGTGGTCTGCGCGCGGCCGTAGGTGAGCCGGCCGCTGTCGCCCGGCAGCAGGGTCACCGCGCTGTAGTCGCCGCGCACCTCGCCGGTTTCGAAGATGTTGATGATCGCGCGCGCCGCCTGCCCCTGGGTCGCGGCCAGGGCCGCGGGGGCGCCATCGGCCGTGGCGGCCGGGCGTGTATAGCGCAAGGTGCAGTAGCCAGGCAGGGTGCTGTCGTCCCGGCACTCGAGCACCCGGTGGCCCGTGGCCTCCAGGTCCTGCCGGCGCTCGGCGCAGTCGGCGCACGGGACCGTGGTGCTGAACACGTCGCTCATGGACATCTCCCCGGGGTTGCGCCGAATACCTTAATGCAGTGGCTCAGCAGCGCGTTCGCCGCCGGTCGGGCGCAGGGCGCCGTCCCGATAAAATTGGCCGATGCGATCGACCAGTGGCGGGCTCGTCTACTCAACGGATGCGGGCCGCATGTGCCCGACCTGCCGGCGTGCGGTCGCCCAGTGCACGTGCAAGAGGACGGCGGCAGTCCCTGCCGGCGACGGCATCGTGCGCGTGCAGCGCGAAACCAAGGGACGCGGCGGCAAGGCGGTGACCCTGGTGCGCGGCGTGCCGCTGGCTGCCGACGCGCTGGCGGCGCTGGGCAAGGAGCTCAAGGCCGCCTGCGGCAGCGGCGGCACCGTGAAGGACGGCGTCATCGAGGTCCAGGGCGACCATGTGGAAAAAGTCATGGCCACCCTGCAGCAGCGCGGTTACAAGGTCAAGCGGGCGGGTGGCTAGCCGTGGTTAGATTCCAGGAATGACACCAGCCCTCCACCGCGCCCGGACCTGGAGCGTCGAGCGCCTGCGCAAGGGTTGGGCGCTCGCGCGCCGCCATCCGGTGCGCACGGCCCTGTTGCCGCCGGCGCTGCTGCTCCTCTACCTGCTCGTCCTGATCCCGTTCACGCCGAGCATCTCCGACATCCGCAAGGCCAAGTCCGAAGTGCCGTCCGTGGTGATGTCCGCGGACGGCGTCGTGCTGGCGGAATTCAAGCGGCTGAACCGCCAATGGGTGCCGCTGACGCGCATCGCGCCGTCCACCATCGACGCGCTGATCGCCACCGAGGACCACCGCTTCTACCAGCACCACGGCATCGACGTGCGCCGCACCGGCGCCGCGGTGCTCAATACGCTGCGCGGCAAGCGGCAGGGCGGCTCCACGCTCACCCAGCAGCTTGCGCGCAACCTGTATCCCGAGGAGATCGGGCGCTCGGTGTCCCTCACGCGCAAGGCCAAGGAGGCGATCACGGCGCTGAAGATCGAGGCGGTGTACTCCAAGGACGAAATCCTGGAGACCTACCTCAACACGGTCCCTTTCCTCTACAACGCGTTCGGCATCGAGATGGCCGCTCGCACTTATTTCGACAAGAGCGCGGACAAGCTGGAGGTGCTGGAAAGCGCCACGCTCGTCGGCATGCTCAAGGGCACGAGCTACTACAACCCGGTGCTGAATCCGGAGCGGGCGCGCGAGCGCCGCAACATCGTGCTGGCGCAGATGGCCAAGCACGGCAAGCTGACGCCGGCGCGCGCGAAGCAGCTCGCGGCCCGGCCGCTGCGATTGGAGTTCGAGCGCCAGCCCGAGCCGGTGGGCATCGCGCCGCACGTGGCGCAGCAGGTGCGCAAGTGGCTGATCGCGTGGGCGGACCGCGAGGACTACGACATCCACTCCGACGGGCTGGTGGTGCGCACCACGATCGACACGCGATTGCAGAAGGCGGCGAACCAGGCGGTGGCGCGGCAGGTGAAGCAGCTGCAGGACGTCGCCGACCGCAGCCTGAAGAAAGGCGAGGAGCGCCAGCTGCTGCAGGCCGGCTTCCTGGCCATCGACCCGCGCGGCGGGCAGGTGAAGGCGTGGGTGGGCAGTCCGGACTACGCGCAGGAGCAGTTCGACCACGTCAACCAGGCGCGCCGGCAGCCCGGCTCCACCTTCAAGCCCTTCGTGTACGGAGCGGCGTTCATGCAGGGCATGAGCCCGGAAGACACCTTCATCGACGAGCCCGTGGCCGTGCGGCAGCGCGGCGGCGGCGTGTGGAGCCCGCGCGACTCGACGCCGCCGACGCACGAGCCGATGACGCTGCGCGATGGGCTGGTGCAGTCGCGCAACAGCATCACCGCGCAGCTGGTGCAGCGGGTCGGTCCCGAACGCGTGGCCGAGCTCGCGTACAGCCTGGGCGTGCGCGAAAGCAAGCTGGAAGCGGTGGCTTCGCTGGCGCTGGGGACCAGCCCGGTGACGCTGCGCGAAATGGTGACGGCGTACGGCACGCTGGCGAACAGCGGCCGCTACCTCGGCGACCCGCAATTGATCGTGACCGTCGAAGACCGTGCGGGGCGCACGCTGGTCCTGTTCACGAAGAACGAGCCGGTGCAGGCCATGCCGAAGCCGCACGCGTTGCGGCTGGTCGACGTGATGCGCGGCGTGATCGACGAAGGCACGGGCACCGCCATCCGCACCCGCTACGGCATCCAGGCCGACGTCGCCGGCAAGACGGGCACCACCCAGGACAACACCGACGGCTGGTTCGTCCTGATGCACCCCGAGATGGTGGCCGGCGCCTGGGTCGGCTTCAACGACAACAGCGCGACCATGGGCGACAGCTGGGGGCAGGGCGCGCGCAGCGCCTTGCCGATCGTGGGCGATTTCTTCGTGCAGGCGCTGCGGCTGCGCGCCATCGATGCGCGCGCCGAATTCGAGATCCCGAGGCCGCGGCCGAAGCCGGTGGAGATTCCGCGGCGCGATCCGCTGGGCGAGATGGTCAACGACTTGCTGACGCGTTTCCTGCGGATGGTCCAGTGAGGGACGCTCTGGGAACCCCGGTAGCGCTCACCCCGCCAGCCCCAGCGCGTGATACACCCGCAGCGCCGCCCAGGCATCGTTGGCCGCATACAGCAACTGCGACTCCGACAACTGCCGCTGCGCCCAGTTGGACGTGGCCGCGCGCTTGGACTTGAGGTAGCGCCGCCCGAACAGCACGGCCACCGCGGCCTTCGTGCCCATCTGCCGGCGGTAGCCCCGCTGGCGGAATACGGTGTCCAGGTCCAGCACGTCCAGCGGTTCGACACCCAGCTTGTGCGTGATGCGGCGCTTGTCGTCGTGCAGGCCGAAGCCGGCCTTCACCACGCCCGCCCGGGCCAGCAGCTCGCCCGCCACGGCGCGGCAACGCGGCTCGTGCAGCTGGAACACGAAGGCACGGTCCAGC
>JAJTCN010000157.1 GCA_021323335.1 Ramlibacter sp. | reverse complement strand
GCGCCGCGCCTGTTCACGATGAAGATCAACCCCGAGAAGATCCGCGACGTCATCGGCAAGGGCGGCTCCGTGATCCGCGCGCTGACCGAAGAGACCGGCACGCAGATCGACATCGGCGAAGACGGCACCATCACCATAGCCTCGACCGATCCGGAAAAGGCCGAAATGGCCAAGAAGCGCATCGAGCAGATCACCGCGGAAGTGGAAATCGGCAAGGTGTACGAAGGCCCGATCACCAAGATCCTGGACTTCGGCGCGCTGGTCAACCTGCTCCCGGGCAAGGACGGCCTGCTGCACATCAGCCAGATCGCCCACGAGCGCGTGGAGAAGGTCACCGACTACCTGTCCGAAGGCCAGGTCGTGAAGGTCAAGGTTCTGGAAACCGACGAGAAGGGCCGCGTCAAGCTGTCCATGAAGGCCCTGCTCGACCGTCCGGAAGGCATGGAAGAGCCGCGCCGCGAGCCGCGCGAGTACCGCGAGCGCGAGCCGCGCCGCGACGACCGCGGTGGCCGTGGCGACCGGGGTGACCGCGAGCCGCGTGGCGACCGTGCCGGCGAGCCGCGTCCGGACCTGCGCGAGCCGCGTGGCGACCGTGCCGGCGAACCGCGCCCCGATCTGCGCGAGCCGCGCCCGGAGCCGCAGCAGGAAGAAGGCGGCGGCAACCAGGGCGGCAACCAGCAATAAGGCCGCGCCATGAAGGCCATCGAGATCACGCAGTACGGCGCGCCCGAGGTGTTGCGCGCGGGTGAGCGTCCCGACCCCGTCCCCGCGGCGGGCGAGGTGCTCATTCGCGTCAGCGCCAGCGGCGTCAACCGTCCGGACGTCCTGCAGCGCACCGGCAATTACCCGGTGCCGCCGGGCGCCTCCGACATCCCCGGCCTGGAAGTGGCGGGCACCATCGTGGGCGGCGACGCCCAGGCGATGGCGGCTGCCGGCTTCAAGGCCGGTGACCGCGTCTGCGCGCTGGTGGCCGGCGGCGGCTACGCCGAACTGTGCGTCGCCCCGGTGGCCCAGTGCCTGCCGGTGCCGCAGGGACTGAGCGACGTCGAGGCGGCTTCGCTGCCGGAGACCTTCTTCACCGTGTGGAGCAACGTGTTCGACCGTGGCCGCCTGCAGCCGGGCGAAAGCTTCATGGTGCAGGGCGGCACCAGCGGCATCGGCGTGACCGCGATCCAGATGGCCAAGGCCATGGGCGCCGGCAAGGTGATCGCGACCGCGGGGTCCGACGAGAAGTGCCAGGCGTGCCTGGACCTCGGCGCCGACCACGCCATCAACTACAAGGCGCAGGACTTCTCGGAAGAGGCGAAGAAGCTCACCGACGGCAAGGGTGTCGACGTGATCCTCGACATGGTCGCGGGCGCTTATGTCGACCGCGAAGTCAAGTGCGTCGCCGAGGACGGCCGCATCGTGATCATCGCGGTGCAGGGCGGCACCAAGAGCGAATTCAACGCCGGCCTGGTGCTGCGCCGCCGGATCACGGTGACCGGTTCCACGCTGCGTCCGCGGCCGATCGCCTTCAAGGCGGCCATCGCGGCGGCGCTGAAGAAGAACGTGTGGCCGCTGGTGGAGGCCGGAAAGATCAAGCCGGTGATCCACAGCACCTTCCCCGCGGCCGAGGCCGCGAAGGCCCATGCGCTCATGGAGAGCAACCAGCATGTCGGCAAGATCGTCCTGACCTGGTAAATCGATGACCAAGAAGAAGCTGATCGCCGGCAACTGGAAGATGAACGGCACCCTGGAGGCCAACGACGCGCTGATGCGCGCGCTGGTGGCCGGGATGAAGCAGGCGCGCTGCGATGTCGCCGTCTGCGTGCCGGCGCCTTACCTGGCGCAGGTGCAGATGCTGCGGCACGGCTCCACCATCGACCTGGGCGCGCAGGACGTGTCCGCCCAGGAGCAGGGCGCCTACACCGGCGAAGTGTCCGCGAAGATGCTGCGCGAGTTCGGCGTGCGCTACGCCATCGTCGGCCATTCGGAGCGCCGCCAGTACCACGGCGAAAGCGATGCGCTGGTGGCCGACAAGGCCAAGGCGGCCCTGGCCAACGGCATCACGCCCATCGTGTGCGTGGGCGAGACGCTGGCCGAGCGCGAAGCCGGCCAGACCGCGGATGTGGTGAAGCGGCAACTCGCTTCCGTGATCCACGTCAATGGTCATTGCATCAGCGAAATCGTGGTGGCCTACGAACCCGTGTGGGCCATCGGCACCGGCAAGACGGCGACGCCCGAGCAGGCGCAGGAGGTGCACGCGCTGCTGCGCAAGCAGCTCGGCGCGGCCACCGCGCAGGCCGAGCGGGTGCACATCCTCTACGGCGGCAGCATGAATGCCGCCAATGCGGCCAGCCTGCTGGCCCAGCCGGACATCGACGGCGGCCTGATCGGCGGGGCATCGCTGAAGGCGCCGGATTTCCTGCAGATCATCGCGGCCGCGAGCGCTTGACGCGCGGCCGACAAGAAAAGAATTAGGAGTGATTGAATGAACGTTCTGTTGACCATCGTGCTCGCCGTGCAGATCCTGACGGCGCTGGCCATGATCGGGCTGATCCTGCTGCAGCACGGCAAGGGCGCGGACATGGGCGCGGCCTTCGGCGGCGGCGCCTCCGGCAGCCTGTTCGGCGCCACCGGCAGCGCCAACTTCCTCTCCCGCACCACCGCCGTCCTGGCGGCCGTGTTCTTCGTCTGCACCCTGGCGCTGGCCTACTTCAGCCACAGCGTGAAGCCGGCCAGCTCGGGCAGCGTGCTCGAGAGCGCCGTCCCGGCCGCCGTCCCCGCCTCCGGCGCGGCGGCGATCCCGTCGACCACCGTGCCCGCGGCGCCCGCCGTGCCGGTGGCGCCCGCGACGCCGGCCTCCGGCGCCGCGCAGATCCCGACGAAGTAAGGCGCCCTTGCGATCCGGGGCAGCGCTGCGCGGCAGTGGCACCCTGGATTCGCGGTACCTCGAAAAATTGCCGACGTGGTGAAATTGGTAGACACGCTATCTTGAGGGGGTAGTGGCGAAAGCTGTGCGAGTTCGAGTCTCGCCGTCGGCACCAAGAAAACAGCCTGCCGGGCTGCAGCAACGGCGGGCATCCTCTCGCGGATCCCTGCCTCGATGAACCTCGACCAGTACCTCCCTGTCCTCCTGTTCATCCTCGTCGGCATCGGTGTCGGCGTGGCGCCGCAGGTCCTGGGCTGGGTCTTCGCCAAGGGCATGGGCGTGCAAAGGCCCGACGCGGCCAAGAACTCCCCCTACGAGTGCGGCTTCGAAGCCTTCGAGGACGCCCGCATGAAGTTCGACGTGCGCTACTACCTGGTGGCCATCCTCTTCATCCTGTTCGACCTCGAGATCGCCTTCCTCTTCCCCTGGGCCGTGGCGCTCAAGGAGATCGGCCCCGTCGGCTTCTGGGCCATGATGATCTTCCTCGCCATCCTGGTCGTCGGTTTCATCTACGAATGGAAGAAGGGCGCGCTCGACTGGGAATGATCCCGCGGCGCCCGATCCACCCGAGAACATTTCATGGCAGACCAAGGCATTTCCGATAAAGGCATCGTGACCACCAGCGTGGACACGGTCATCAACTGGGCCAAGACCGGCTCGCTGTGGCCCATGACCTTCGGCCTGGCGTGCTGCGCCGTGGAGATGATGCACGCCGGCGCCGCGCGCTACGACATCGACCGCTTCGGCATGCTGTTCCGCCCCAGCCCGCGCCAGTCCGACCTGATGATCGTGGCCGGCACGCTGTGCAACAAGATGGCGCCGGCGCTGCGCAAGGTGTACGACCAGATG
>JAJTCN010000156.1 GCA_021323335.1 Ramlibacter sp. | reverse complement strand
CCTGCATTTCCTTGAAGGTCTGCTGGCGGATGCCGCCCGGGTAGCCGGTGTGGCGGTAGTAGATCTTGTCGGTCTCTTTCGCGCCGGTGACCCGGAGCTGGGAGGCGTTGATGACGACGATGAAGTCGCCGGTGTCGACGTGAGGCGTGTAAATGGCCTTGTGCTTGCCGCGCAGTCGGAGGGCAGCTTCGCTGGCTACCCGTCCGAGCACCTTGTCGGTGGCGTCAATCACAAACCACTCGTGCTTCACGTCAGCGGGCTTGGCGCTGACAGTGGTGGACATGAGTCTCTCTCGAGGTTCGGTTTGGCGGGCCCTTTTCCACGGTCGGTTTCCCTCTGGCGGGGATCTCTTAGGTGGGGTGTACTTCTCCGTCGCGGGGCCACAATGCGCTACGGAACCCGGCATTATAGCTGCAAAAGGACATCCAAATGTCTTGGTTCCCTTTTGCGACCTTTGCGTAACCTTTGCGCCTTTTGCGTCCGGCTGTTGGGTTTGGTCCCGAAGTACCATCCAGCCATGTTCAGCTACCGCCACGGCTTCCATGCCGGCAACCACGCGGACGTCCTCAAGCACATGGTGCTGATCGCCGTCCTGAAGCACCTGACGGCCAAGCCGACGCCGATCTCCGTGGTGGACACCCACGCCGGCGCGGGCCTGTACCGGCTGGACAGCGATTTTGCCGGCACCTCCGGCGAGGCCCAGGACGGCATCGTCAAGCTGCTGGCCAGCCCGCTGGCCGCGGAGCCGCCACCCCTGCTGGACGACTACCTGCAGCTGCTCGCGACCTTCAATCCGAAGGGCAAGCCGAAGATCTATCCCGGCTCGCCCTTCGTCACGCAGGCCCTGCTGCGGCAGGACGTCAAGGACAAGCTCTGGCTGTTCGAACTGCACCCCACCGACAGCAAGTCGCTCGCCACCCACGTGGAGCAGCTGCATGCCGGCCGCCAGGTGAACATCAAGCGCGAGGACGGCTTCGAAGGCCTGCGCGCGCTGGTGCCGCCGGTGCAGCGACGCGGGCTGGTGCTCATCGACCCCAGCTATGAAATCAAGACCGACTACGGGCGCGTGGCGTCCGCCATCCAGGAGTCGCTGAAGAAATTCCCCACCGGCACCTACATGGTCTGGTATCCGGTGATCCCGCGGCCGGAAGCGCACGAGCTGCCGCGCCGGCTGAAGACGCTGGCCAACCAGGCCGGCAAGCCGTGGCTGCATGCCGTCCTGAACATCGGCCAGAAGCCGGAGACGCCGGGCGAGCCGCCGTCGAACAAGGGACTCACGGCCAGCGGCGTGTTCCTGGTCAATCCGCCGCACACGCTCAAGGCCGCGCTGCAGCAGGTGCTGCCGGTGCTGGTGGAGGTGTTGGGCCGCGGCCGCGGCCAGTCGCAACTGGTGGAAGCCGGCGGCTAGCGTCACAAACCGGCGCGGGTGATACACCTGTCGAGCGCACGCCGGCGCCGCCACCCCGCGAGAATTCGCGCCATGGAAGTGATCGAAAGCCAACCCGGACTCGCCACCGTCCTCGGCGACGGATGGGAACTCGTGCCGTTGGGCGCAAGCGGTTTCTGCGACACGTGGCAGGCCCGCCGCGGCCGCCTCATCCTGTTCGTCAAGAGTGCGGGGGAGGCAGGCGCGGGCATGCTGCGCGCCGAAGCCGACGGACTGCGCGCGCTGGCGGCAACCGGCTGCATCCGCGTGCCCGCCGTCGATTCGCTGCGCGACCTGCCGGGTGGCGGCGCCGTGCTGGCCATCGAATGGCTCGACTTCGCCCGTCCCGACGCCGGCTTCGGCCGGCGGTTCGGCCACGCCCTGGCGGCGCTGCACGCACACCCGTCGCCGCTGGAGCCGCCCTCCTTCGGCTGGCGCGTGGACAACTACATCGGCGCCACGCCGCAGCGCAACGCGCCGCTGCAGCCGCCGTCGCACGCCGGCTGGCTGGCTTTCTACGGGCGATGCCGCCTGGGCTGCATGCGCGACCGGCTGCCGACCGGGTCGGCGCGCCTGCGCGACGCCGTGGATGCGGTGATCGACAAGTTGCCGGCGCTGCTGGCCGACGGGCCGATGCCCCGGCCGGCCCTGATCCACGGCGACCTGTGGCAAGGCAACTGGGACATGCTGGGCGACGGCACGCCGGTGATCTTCGACCCCGCCGTGTCCTGCGCGGACCCGCACGCCGAACTGGCCATGATGGAGCTGTTCGGCAGCCCGCCCGAAGGCTTCCGCGAGGCGTACCTGGAGGCCGGCGGCTCCTGGCCGTCACCCCGGCGGTTGGCGCTGTACCAGCTCTACCACCTGCTCAACCACGCCATCCTGTTCGGCGCCGGCTATACGGGGCGGTCGCCGGCTTGCGGCATGATGGCGAGCATGGAGCACCCTGACCCCGAAACCCCGGCCGCCACGGCCGAACCCCGCAACGCCTTCCTCGAGGAAAAAGCGTTCAAGTCCCGCACCGTCCTGCTGTTCGGTGCCATTTCCGACCAGTCGGCCAGCGACATCGCGCGGCGCCTGATCGCGCTCGACGCGGATTCCGCGGCGCCCATCGACATGCTCGTGAGCTCGCCCGGCGGCCACCTGGAGTCGGGCGACGCCATCCACGACATCATCCGCTTCATCACCGCGCCGGTGAACATGATCGGCACCGGCTGGGTGGGCAGCGCGGCGACGCACCTGTACCTGTCGGTGCCGAAGGAGCGCCGCTTCTGCACGCCCAACACGCGCTTCCTGATCCACCAGCCCTCCGGCGGCGCCGGCGGGCCGGCGAGCGACATCGCCATCCACGCCCAGGAAATCATCAAGGCGCGCGAGCGCATCGCCCGCACGATCTCGCGCGAGACCGGGCGCTCGCTGGAAGGCGTGCTGGAGGACATCGAGCGTGACCGCTGGCTGTCGGCCGAAGAGGCGATCGAATACGGGCTGGTGGGCCGCATCATCTCCAACAAGTCCGAGCTGAAGAAGTAGTGGCGGCGGTGCGCGTGCTACCGGGGTTCGGCTTCGCGCTCACCACCGGCCTGCGAAGCCACGCCAGTATCCCGTAGGCCGGGGTGACGCCAGGAACCCCGGTGATGCACCTCAGCGCGCCAGCCGTTGCGCGATCGCCAGCGTCGGGCCGGCCTGGTTCATCGTGTAGAAGTGCAGGCCCGGCGCGCCGCCGCGCTGCAACTGCTCGCACAGCGCGCTGACGACGTCGAGGCCGAAGGCCTTGATCGAGGCGCTGTCGTCGCCGAAGCTTTGCAGCCGCAGGCGGATCCAGCGCGGCACTTCGGCGCCGCAGCTGTCCGAAAAGCGCAGCAGCTGGCTCGAATTGGTGATCGGCATGATGCCGGGCACCACGGGCACGTCGACGCCGAGCTTGCGCACCTCATCGACGAAGCGGAAGTAGGCGTCCGCGTTGTAGAAGTACTGCGTGATCGCCGCATCGGCGCCCGCCCGCACCTTGGTCACGAAGGCCTCGAGGTCGGCCCGGGGCGACTTCGCCTGCGGGTGCACTTCGGGATAGCACGCCACCTCGATGCGGAAGTCGCTGCCGCATTCCTCGCGGATGTAGGCGACCAGGTCGCTGGCGTACTGGAACTCGCCGCCACTGCCGTAACCGCTGGGCAAATCGCCGCGCAGCGCCACCAGGCGCTTGACGCCCATGGCGCGCAGTTGCGCGAGCTGGTCGCACACCTTGGCCCGCGTGGCGCCGATGCAGGAGAAGTGGCTGGCGGCGTCGACGCCCTCCGCCAGGATCTCGCTGACCGTGCTGAAGGTGCCCGCATGGGTGGAGCCACCCGCGCCGTAGGTCACGGAGCAGAACTCCGGCTTCAGCGCGTAGAGCTGCTGCCGTGCCGCCCGCAGCTTGTCGCTGCCTTCGGGCGTCTTGGGCGGAAAGAATTCGAGGCTGATGGGAAGCATCAATCGCTCCTCAGTGCGTGAAGGAAGAATTCGCGGTTGCCGTCGCCGCCCGCGATGGGACTGTCGTACCAGCCGATGACCCGCAGGCCGAGCGCGCCACACGCGTCCCGCAGGCGCTGCTCGACGACCGGATAGAGCGCCGCGTCGCGGACCACGCCGCCCTTGCCGACCTGCCCGGGCTGCAGTTCGAACTGCGGCTTGGCGAGCATCAACAGGTGGCCGCCCGGCTTCAGCAACGGCGCCAGCGCCGGCAGCACCAGCGTCAGCGAGATGAACGACAGGTCGCCGGTCACCAGGTCGAAGTTGCCTCCGACGTAGTGCGGCTTCAGCTCCCGTGCATTCAGTTTCTCGATGGCGCTGACCCGCGGATCGTCGCGCAGCTTCGGATGCAGCTGCCCGTGGCCGACGTCCACGCCGATCACATGCGTCGCACCCTTTTGCAGCAGGCAGTCGGTGAAGCCGCCCGTGGACTGGCCGATGTCGAGGCAATTCCAGCCAGTGACGTCGAGTCCGGCGGTCGCCAGGGCGCCCTCGAGCTTCAACCCGCCGCGCGAGACGTAGCGGGACTCCGCCGTGTCCAGCAGTTCGAGCTGCGCCGCCGTTGGCAGCTCGTCGCCGTTCTTGGCAACGCGCTTCCAGGCCGCGCCGTCGAACCACTGCACGCCGGCGGCAATGAGCCGCTGCGCCTGCGACCGCGTGGCCGCGAGGCCGCGCTCGACGAGGAGTTGGTCGGCACGCATGTCGATTGCCTCCCTCCCCCTCCGGGGGAGGGCCGGGGTGGGGGCGCGGTGCCCCTTCACCCCAGCCCTCTCCCCAGAGGGGAGAGGGAGCAAGACATCAGTAGCGGTACGTATCCGGCTTGTACGGCCCGGTCTTCTTCACGCCGATGTAGTCGGCCTGCGCCTGCGTCAGCTCGGTGAGCTGCGCGCCCAGCTTGGACAGCTGCAGCCGCGCGACCTTCTCGTCCAGCAGCTTCGGCAGCACGTACACCTGGCCGACCTTGTAGTCGTTGGGCTTGGTGAACAGCTCGATCTGCGCCAGCGTCTGGTTGGCGAAGGACGAGGACATCACGTAGCTGGGGTGGCCGGTGCCGCAGCCCAGGTTGACCAGCCGGCCCTTGGCCAGCAGGATGATGCGCTTGCCGTCGGGGAAGATCACGTGGTCGACCTGCGGCTTGATCTCGTCCCACTGGCACTTCTTCTCGAGCGACGCGACGTCGATCTCGTTGTCGAAGTGGCCGATGTTGCAGACGATGGCCTGGTCCTTCATCTTCGCCATGTGGTCGAAGGTGATGACGTCCTTGTTGCCGGTGGTGGTGACGAAGATGTCGGCCTTGTCGGCGGCGTACTCCATCGTGACGATGCGATAGCCTTCCATCGCCGCCTGCAGCGCATTGATGGGGTCGATCTCGGTCCACCAGCGACTCGCGGCAGCCGTACAGGTTGTCGAACTTGCTCTTGGTGACCGAGTCGTTGACGTTGATCGCGCGGAACTTCAGCAGGCCCTTGTTGGCCATGTCCTGCAGGCGGTGCACGCCGGTCGTGGTCTCTTCCGTGACGCCGATGATCTGGGCCGCCTTGCGGGTGTACCAGGTGGGGTCTTCCTTCAGCTTGGCGCGGATGGAGGCGTGCAGGATGCGCTCTTCCTCGCTGGAGTGGGTGTCGATCAGCGACAGGTCCTTCTCGCAGCGCTGGCCCAGGTGCATCAGCAGCGTGGCGTCGCCGCCGTCGTCCAGGATCATGTTCGGGCCTTCGCCCTCCGTGCCCTTGGCGCCGAAGTCGAAGATGCGGTGCGTGTAGTCCCAGTACTCTTCCAGCGACTCGCCCTTCTTGGCGAACACCGGC
>JAJTCN010000096.1 GCA_021323335.1 Ramlibacter sp. | reverse complement strand
CACCCCCAGCACCAGGAAGATCACCGCGCCGATGACGTGCACCAGCCGGATCGGCACCCGGCGCATGATCCGCTCGCCCAGCCACACCACCGGGGCGTTGGCGAGCATCATGCCCAGCGTCGTGCCCATCACCACGGCGGCCCAGGCGTCGAAGCGGGCGGCCAGCATGACGGTGGCGACCTGCGTCTTGTCGCCCATCTCGGCGAGGAAGAAGGCCACCACGGTGGTGAGGAAGACGCCATAGCGCGGCGCCGCGTCGCCGTCGCCCTCGTCCAGCTTGTCCGGGACCAGCATCCAGATCGCCATGGCGATGAAGGAGCCGCCCAGCACCCAGCGCAGCACGTCCGGCCCGAGCCAGGTCGTCACCCAGCTGCCGACGGCGCCGGCCAGGGCGTGGTTGACGAGGGTGGCGACGAAGATCCCCAGCACGATCGGCCAGGGCTTGCGAAAGCGCGCGGCGAGGACCAGGGAGAGCAGCTGCGTCTTGTCGCCCATTTCGGCGAGGGCGACGATGCCCGTGGAGACGAGGAAGGCTTCCATCAAACGGGAGCAAGTGTACCGAGCCGGGCGCTGCGCACGTTGATGGCGCAGTTATTGCTTTCTTTTGGTGCGCAATCCCGCCAGGCGGCGGAAACGCACCATCCACAAGCATTCTTCCGGAGGCAAAAGAAATGGAAGCACTAAAACAGGGCTCGGACGTCCTGTTCGTCCTGCTCGGCGCGATCCTGGTGCTGGCCATGCACTCGGGTTTCGCCTTCCTCGAACTCGGCACCGTGCGCAAGAAGAACCAGGTCAATGCGCTGGTGAAGATCCTGGTGGACTTCTCGGTGTCCGCGGTCGTCTATTTCCTGGTCGGCTACTCGGTGGCCTACGGCACCAGCTTCCTGGTGGGGGCCGACCAGCTGGTCGCCAGGAACGGCTACGAACTGGTGAAGTTCTTCTTCCTGCTCACCTTCGCCGCCGCCATCCCGGCCATCATCTCCGGCGGCATCGCCGAACGCGCCCGCTTCGGGCCCCAGCTCATTGCCACCGCCGTGATCGTCGGGCTGGTCTACCCACTGTTCGAAGGGGTGACCTGGAACCAGCGCTTCGGCATCCAGGGCTGGATCAAGGGCCTGACCGGCGCCGAATTCCACGACTTCGCCGGTTCCATCGTCGTGCATGCCATCGGCGGCTGGCTGGCGTTGCCGGCCGTGGTGCTGCTCGGCGCGCGCAGCAACCGCTACCGCAAGGACGGCGCGATCTCGGCCCACCCGCCCTCCAACATCCCCTTCCTGGCGCTCGGTGCGTGGGTACTCACCGTCGGCTGGTTCGGCTTCAACGTGATGTCCGCGCAGGCCATCGACAAGATTTCGGGGCTGGTCGCGGTGAACTCGCTGATGGCCATGGCGGGCGGCACGCTGGCTGCCACGCTGCTCGGCCGCAACGACCCCGGCTTCGTCCACAACGGTCCGCTGGCCGGACTGGTGGCCGTCTGCGCCGGCAGCGACCTGATGCATCCGCTGGGAGCGCTGGCGGTGGGAGGGGCCGCGGGCGTGATCTTCGTCGGCATGTTCACGCTGACCCAGAACCGCTGGAAGATCGACGACGTGCTGGGGGTCTGGCCGCTGCACGGCCTGTGCGGCCTGTGGGGCGGCATCGCGGCGGGCATCTTCGGCAGCCCGGCGCTCGGGGGCCTGGGCGGGGTGAGCTTCTGGGCCCAGGCCATCGGCAGCCTGCTCGGCGTGGGCTGGGCGCTGCTCTGCGGTTTTGCGCTGTACGGGCTGCTGAAGGTGGCGATGGGCTTGCGGCTGTCCCCGGAAGAGGAGCACGAGGGGGCCGACCTGGCCATCCACAAGATCGGTTCCACCCCGGAGCGGGAAGTCAACTGGTGAGGTGGCGGGGCGGGGGTGTGGTGCCCAACCACCACCTTGGCTGCCGCAGGGCGTCCGGAACAACCCTGACTGACGCAAAAGCCCTTTGGCGCGCATAATATCCGCCGTGGGCCCCGCGAGGGTCCACTGGTTTGCGGTGTTTAGTCGGTCTCGCGTGGTTTTGATTGATGGAACAGGCGTTCGCCCAGTTCGGTACTGTCACCAGCGCCAAGGTCATGATGGAACGTGACACCGGCCGCTCCAAAGGCTTCGGTTTCGTCGAGATGAGCAGCCCCGCTGAAGCGCAGGCTGCCATCGCCGGCATGAACGGCCAGCAAATCGGCGGCCGTGGCCTGGTGGTCAACGAAGCCCGTCCGATGGAGCCCCGCAGCGGTGGCGGCGGCGGCTTCGGTGGTGGCGGCGGCGGCGGTGGTCGCGGCTTCGGCGGCGGCGGCAGCGGCGGTGGTGGTGGCGGCTACGGCGGCGGTGGCGGCGGTGGCCGTCGCGAAGGCGGCGGTGGCGGCGGCTACGGCGGCGGCGGCGGTGGCCGCGATCGCTACTGAAATCGCGCGAACCAGGGCCTGCGGGCCCGGTAGACAAAGGGCCTGCGGGCCCTTTTTTCATGGCCGGGCCGGCTTGCCACCGCCGCAATGATCTGCTCCATAATGTTTTGCGTGGATCTTGCAGTTTCCACGCGGGTTGCGGTGTCAGGTGCCTATCGCGTCGCTTCTTGTTGAATGCGTTTTCGGGACTCCATCGCTTCGGTTCAATGTTTTTCAGGAGTCCCTGTAGATGGGCAACAAACTGTACGTAGGCAACCTCCCTTACCAGGTGCGCGACAGCGACCTCGAGCAGGCGTTCAGCCAGTTCGGGCAGGTCACCAGCGCCAAGGTGATGATGGAGCGCGAAACCGGCCGCTCCAAGGGCTTCGGTTTCGTCGAAATGGGCAGTGACGACGAGGCGCAGGCCGCGATCACCGGCATGAACGGCCAGTCCATGGGAGGCCGCAGCGTCGTCGTGAACGAGGCGCGGCCGATGGAGAACCGGCCGCCGCGCAGCGGTGGCGGCGGCTTCGGCGGCGGCGGGGGCGGCGGTTATGGCGGCGGCGGTGGTGGCGGCGGCCGTCGCGAAGGCGGCGGCGGTGGCTACGGTGGTGGTGGCGGTGGTGGCCGACGCGAAGGCGGCGGTGGCTACGGCGGTGGGGGCGGCCAGGACGGCGGCTTCCGCAGCCCCTACGGCGCCGGCCCGCGCGGCGGTGGCCGCTCCGGCGGCGGCGGCGGGTATGGCGGCGGGGGCGGCAACAGCTACTGAGCGGCGCTCACGCAAAAGACAAGAAAGGCTCCTGCGGGAGCCTTTTGCGTTCGTCACTCCCGCGGAGGCGGGAATCCAGGGCTTCCGGGCTCCGGAGGCGGGAGCTCTGGATCCCCGCCTTCGCGGGGATGACCGGGTTCCCGATGCTTGCGCGGCCGCCCGGCCATCATCCGGTCGAACAGGGGATCGGGCAGCACCCGCAACAGCTTGGCCACCACCCCCATCTGCCACGGAATCACGCGGTAGCTGCGGCCCGCCGCGATGGTGCGGAAGGCGGCATCGGCGAAATCCTCCGCCTTCATCAGGAACGGCATGCCGTAGCGATTGCGCTGCGTGAGCGGCGTGTCCACGTAGCCGGGCGCGATGGTCACCACGCGCACGCCGTGCGGCCGCAGCTCGCCGCGCAGGCTTTCGCAATAGCTGGTGACGGCCGCCTTGCTCGAACAGTACGCCGCATGCCCCGGCAAGCCGCGGATGCCCGCCACGCTGGAGATGCCCACCAGCGTGCCGCTGCCGCGCCGCACCATCGCATCGATGAAGGGATGGAAGGTCGCGGCCAGGCCGATGTTGTTGGTCGCATAGGTGCGGGCGATGACGTCCAGGTCCGCGCGGACCGCGGTGTCCACGCCGACGCTGATGCCGGCGTTGGCGACCACCACGTCGGGCACGCCTTGCGCCTCGATGCAGGCCCGGCCGGCCGCGACGATGCTTTCGGCCTGTGCCACGTCCGCGCCGTAGACCCGCCAGCGTTCCACCGGCATGCCCCGCGCCTGCGCCCACTGGCTGATCTCGCCGGTGCGCCGGGCCGCCAGCGCCAGCCGCCAGCCGGCTTGGTGGTAGCGCCAGGCCAGCGCCTGGCCGATGCCGCTGGACGCCCCCGTGATGAAGACGAGCGGGTCCATGCTCAGGGGCCGGGCCGCGCCTGCAGCGTGCCGCGCACACGCCCCTCCAGCACCAGCACGCGGTCGAGGTTGTCGTAGACCATGCTGTCGCCGACGAACACGTCACCGCCGCGCGACAACCGCACCGGCTGGTTCGACCGGACCTGCTCGGTGTCCATGAACGCGTGCAGGAACTCGCCGCGGATCTCCATCGGCTCCTGCGGCTTGCCGGCCGCATCGAACGAGGTGCGCGTCACCACCGCGTCGCCCATGAGCTGCACTTCGGTGCCGTCCCCGTTGCTCAACGCGCGCTTCGCCGTGGCCACCGTCAACGCGCCCTTCTGGTTGTACGAGCGGATGCGCGGGTTGTCGATCTCGGTGGTGTCGGTGTCGGGGTAATGGCGCGCCTCGGCGCCGTGGATCTCGTTCTTCAGCCGGCCGGCCGCGTCGAACGACTTCACCGAGAAGTTGCGCAGGAAGTAGTCCGGCTCGTGGGTGGGCGCGCGCGGCGTGCCGGGGGAGGAAAAGGTGGGCGTGTTGCGCGCCAGCCAGTAGGTGCCCAGGGCCAGCAGGCCCATCAGGATGACGGGCAGGTAGATGGAGACGCGGTCCCAGGCCCGGCCGAAACCGCGCTGCGCGCTCACCCGTAGGCCTCCAGCAACTGCGCGTAGCGGCCCGAAGCCACCAGCAGCAGGTCGCAGAACTCGCGGGCCGCGCCGTGGCCGCCCGCCGCCTGCGTGACGTAGCGGGCGGCATTGCGCACCTCGATGTGCGCGTTGGCCGGCGCCGCCGGGAAGGCGCAGCGGCGCATCGATGCCCAGCGCCGCCAGCGTCTTTTCCGCCGCCGGCCGCTTGTCCTCGGTGCGGTAGTGCACGTGCGTCACGCCCAGCGCGTCGAGCCGCCGCCGCAGCGGCTTCGAGTCGCGGCCGGTGATGACGATCGGGGTGATGCCGCCGCGCTGCAGCAGCTTCAGGCCCAGGCCGTCGAGGATGTTGAAGCGCTTGAGCATCTCGCCCTCGTCGCTGAGCAGGATGCCGCCGTCGGTCATCACGCCGTCGACGTCGAAGATCGCCGCCCGCACGCCCTGCGCGGCGAGCAGGAGCTCGGGCGGGAAGGTCAGCGCGGGTGCAGCCACTTCAGATGACCTTGTGGCGCATCAGGTCGTTGGAGTTGACCGCGCCGACCAGCGCGCCCTCGCTGTCCACCACCAGCACGCTGGTGATGCGGTGCTGCTCCATCAGTTGCGCCGCCTCGGCCGCCAGGGCGTCGTCGCGGATGGTCTGCGGGCCGGGATGCATGACGTCGCGCGCCTTGGTGTTGCGCAGGTCCACTCCCTTTTCGATCAGCCGGCGCAGGTCGCCGTCGGTGAAGATGCCCTGCACGCGGCCGGCCTCGTCGGCGATGGCCGAGGCACCCAGGCCCTTGCGGCTCATCTCGCGCATCAGCTCGGTGAACGACGCATCCGGCAGCACGCGCGGCACGGCGTCGCCCTTGCGCATGACGTCGCTCAGGTGGGTCAGCAGCTTGCGGCCCAGGGCGCCGCCGGGGTGCGAGCGCGCGAAGTCCTCGGTCTTGAAGCCGCGGGCATCGAGCAGGGCCACGGCCAGCGCATCGCCCAGGGCGAGCTGCGCGGTGGTGCTGGCGGTGGGCGCCAGGTTCAGCGGGCAGGCCTCCTTCTCGACGCCGCTATCCAGCAGGATGTCGGCGTGGCGGGCCAGGGTGGAGCGGCTGTTGCCAGTCATGGCGACCAGCGGCACGCCCAGGCGCTTGAGCACCGGCAGGATCACCGTGATCTCCTCGCTCTCGCCGCCGTTGGAGATGGCGATGACGAGGTCGATCGGCTTGATCATGCCGAGGTCGCCGTGGCTGGCCTCGGCGGGGTGCACGAACATGGCCGCCGTGCCGGTGGACGCCAGGGTGGCGGCGATCTTGCGGCCCACGTGGCCGCTCTTGCCCATCCCCATCACCACCACCCGGCCGCGCAGGTTCAGCATGGCCTCCACCGCCCGCGCGAAGTCCTCGCCGGTGCGGGCTTTCAGGCCCTGCACGGCGGCCGCCTCGATCTCGAAGGTTTCCTGGGCGAGGCGTAGCGCACGCGTGCGGTCGAAAGTCATCGCCGGGATTTTATCGGGCCGGGCCCGGACGGCGGATAGCATAGGCGGATGACCTCACTGGAACTGACACTGCTGTACCTGCTCGCCGCGGTGCTGGGCGTGGTGCTGTGCCGGTTCCTCCGCCTGCCGGCGATGCTGGGATACCTGTTCGTCGGGGTCCTGATCGGACCCAATGCGCTGGCCCTGGCGCAGGATTCGGCGGACGTGCGGCACCTGGGCGAGTTCGGCGTGGTGTTCCTGATGTTCGTGATCGGCCTGGAGTTCAACCTCTCCAAGCTGCGGGCGATGCGCGCCCACGTGTTCGGCCTCGGGCTGTCGCAGGTGGTGGTGACGGTGGTGCTGGGCATGCTGGGCTCGCTGGCCCTCGGCTGGCTGGCCCCCACCCTCTGGCGCATGAGCTGGCAAAGCGCCCTGGCCCTGTCCGGCGCGCTGGCCATGAGCAGCACCGCGATCGTGGTGAAGATGATGTCGGACCGGCTGGAGCTGGAATCCGAGCACGGCAAGCGCGTCATGGGCGTGCTGCTGTTCCAGGACCTGGCCGTGGTGCCGCTGCTGGTGCTGATCCCGGCCCTGGGCAGCCCGCCGGAGGAACTGCTGCGCGAGATCGGCCTGGCCCTGCTCAAGGGCGCCGTCCTGATCACGCTGCTGCTGGTGGGCGGCCAGCGGCTGATGCGCTGGTGGCTGACGCTGGTGGCGCGGCGCAAGAGCGAGGAGCTGTTCGTCCTGAACATGCTGCTGATCACGCTGGGGCTGGCCTGGCTGACGGAGCTGGCCGGCCTGTCGCTGGCGCTGGGCGCCTTCATCGCCGGCATGCTGATCTCCGAAACCGAGTTCAAGCACCAGGTGGAGTCGGACATCCGCCCTTTCCACGACGTGCTGCTCGGCCTGTTCTTCATCACCGTGGGCATGCTGCTGGACTGGCGGCCGGTGTTCCAGTACTGGCCGCTGGTGCTGGTGCTGGTGACCCTGCCGGTGGCGTTCAAGCTGTTGCTGGTCACGGCGCTGGCCAAGGGCTTCGGCGCCTCCACCGGCGTGTCGCTGCGCACCGGGCTGTACCTGGCGCAGGCCGGTGAATTCGGCTTCGTGCTGCTGACCATGGCGCAGAACGAACGGCTGGTGCCGCCCGCCCTGATGAACCCCATCCTGGCCAGCATGGTGATCTCGATGCTGGCCACGCCCTTCATCATCCAGTGGAGCAACCGCATCGTGATGAAGCTGGTGGCCAGCGAATGGATGATGCAGTCGCTGCAGATGACCACCATCGCGCGGCGTTCCATCAACACCGACAAGCACGTCATCATCTGCGGCTACGGCCGCTGCGGCCAGAACCTGGCGCGCATGCTGGAACAGGAAAACATCCCCTACATCGCCCTCGACCTCGACCCCGACCGCGTGCGGCAGGCCACCGCCGCCGGCGACTCGGTGGTGTTCGGCGACGCCTCGCGGCCGCAGGCACTGATAGCCGCCGGCCTGGGCCGGGCCAGCGCGCTGGTGATCACCTACCTGGACGTGCCCGGGGCACTGAGGGTGCTGTCCAGCGCGCGCGGCCACGCGCCCAACGTGCCGGTGATCGTGCGCACGCAGGACGACTTCGACCTGGCGCGGCTGCAGCAGGCCGGCGCCACCGAAGTGGTGCCCGAGTTGCTGGAAGGTTCGCTGATGCTGGCCAGCCACACGCTGGCGCTGGTGGGCGTGCCGATGCGCCGCGTGCTGCGGCGGGTGCAGGAACAGCGCGACGCGCGCTACAACCTGCTGCGCGGCTACTTCCACGGCAGCGACGACGACTCGGTGCACGAGCGCGAGCAGGAGCGCCTGGCCACCGTCACGCTGCCGTCGGAGGCCGGCGCGCTGGGCCGCGTCCTCAGCCACCTGAAGCTCGCCGCCGAAGGCGTGCGCGTGGTCAGCCTGCGCCGCAGCAACGGGCGCGTCGTCGACCCCGCTTCCGACCCGTCCCTGGAGGACGGGGACACCCTCGTGCTGTCCGGCCGCCCCGAGCCGCTGGCGCTGGCCGAGGAGATCCTGCTCAAAGGATGACCATGCAAGACCTTCCCTTCAGCGTGCGCGACTACCTGCGCGCCCACATCCGCACCGTGCCCGACTGGCCGGCGCCCGGCGTTCAGTTCCGCGACATCACGCCGCTGCTGCAGAACCCCAAGGTGTTCCGCGTGCTGATCGACGCCTTCGTGCACCGTTACATGGACCGCCGGCCCGACGTGGTCGCCGGGCTCGACGCGCGCGGATTCATCCTGGGTTCGGTCGTCGCCTACGAACTCGGGCTGGGCTTCGTGCCGATCCGCAAGAAGGGCAAGCTGCCGTTCACCACGGTGGAGGAAACCTACGAGCTGGAATACGGCAGTGCGACGGTGGAACTGCACACCGACGCGGTCAAGCCGGGGCAGCGGGTGCTGCTGATCGACGACCTCATCGCCACCGGCGGCACCATGATGGCCGGCAAGAAGCTGCTGGAGAAGCTGGGCGGCACCGTCATCGAAGGCGCCGCGATCGTGGAGCTGCCGGAGCTGGGGGGCGCGCAGAAGTTGCGGGACGCCGGACTGGACTTGTTCACGCTCGTCGATTTCGCCGGACATTGATGTCGCGGTTCGGCTGCGCGAAATGACGCCCCGCTACCGCAACGCCCCGTACTGCGTCGAGCTCAAATGCTCCTGCGGCGCCGCCTGGTCGCTCATCTCCGTGTCCTCGAAGCCGGTGAGCAGCGTGTAGCTCTGAGGCGCTTTGCCAGCGCTCGCGGCGGCGAGTGCCTGCTCGCCACGCACACCGGCTTCGAGTGCTTTGCGGAAGGCCGCGACCTCGTCCTCCTGCAAGGGATCGAACTTCTGCGCCAGCGCCGAGCGCAGCGCGGACGGCCGCGAGGCCATCGGCTCGTACAGCGGCGCCGGGCCGGACTCGGTCGCATCCGGGTGCAACGGCGCCGGCCGCGAGCTGGGCGCCTGCCCCTGCTGCGCGCGCTGCGCCAGCTGCACCGGGTGGGTGGGATGCGCCGGGTCGCCGATGGCCACGTGCTCGCTGGCGCGCCAGTACACCGCCGACACCGCGATGTCGTAGCGCGCCTTGGCCGATTGCGCGACCGCCTTCTCGATCTCGGCGAGGCGATTGGTGTCACTGCCGGCGCCCTGCGCCAGGTCCACCATCACCATGAACTGGCGGCCGCGGGGGTCGAGCGACAGCACCTTGAACTTGTAGCTGGAAGACAGCACGCCCGCGCGCACCATCGATTCGCGTACCACCGCATACAGCAGCTCGCGCCGCTCCAGCCGCTCCTGCTTGCGGGCGGACGACGGCGGCGGCGTGCCATGGTGCCGCGAGCCGCCATGCGGCTTGCTCGAGTCCAGGCGCGACAAACCGGAGTGGGCCGGCGCGGCGCCATGCGTTTCGGCCTTTTTCTTCTGCGGGGAAAACCAGTTCAACAAGGACATTCAGCTTCTCTTGGTTGTGTTCGGTACTGCTCGGAAACGTTTCAAGTGACAGCAATGCGCTTGGGCCGGTTGACCAGGCGGCGCGAAACCAGCGCGCCCAGGGCCATGGCGATCTCCACCGCCATCTGCGGCTGCCGGTTGGACAGCTCGGTGAAGCGGATCGGGTTGAGCGACCACAGCTTGCACGCCGAGGCCGCCTGCACGGTGGCGCTGCGCGGTTGCCGGGTGAAGAAGGCGCCCTCGCCGACTGCGGAGCCCGCCTCGACCGACGCGATGCGCAGGCGGCCCTTGTCATCCTCGAAATGCACCGTCAGGCTGCCGCTCTCCACGAAGTAGATCGTGCGGTCGCTGGCGTTCTGCTGGATCACCACCTGGCCCTGCGTCACCGCGAACGGCTGCAGGTAGGTTCCGAACAGCTCCCATTGCTTGGCGCTCAGGGCCGGATGGAACGCATCGAGCGACTGGTTGTGCGCCGTGGCGTGGATCAGGCCCTGCACGTCGAAGTGCAGCGTGGAAGGCAGGGGGGCATTCATGCGGCGAACAGTAATCGCGGCCGCCCCCGCCGCACAAGCGCTGTTAGCCTTGATTACACCGGATACACGGCAGTGTCGTGCCGTAACGCGGCATGCGGACGAACGGCTTCGCGGCGCCGTCCAACGGCATTGGCGGCGCGGCGCCCGTCGCTCAGGGCGTTTCGTGCGGCTCGAAATCGAGTTCGACCTTGGCGCCGGTCGGATCGTTGCAGAACAGCTGCCAGGTGCCCGAGCCCTTCTGCTGCCGCAGGTCGTAAGGAATGCCGCGCGTGTCGAAGCGGGCCTTGATGTCCCTCAGCCCGCTGGCCGTGAAGGCCATGTGGTCGATGACTCCCGCGCGCTGCGCCGGCACGGGCCGGTCGGTGTACACGTGCAGGATGGGGCGGCCATCCGCATACAGCCACGCACCGGGAAATCCCAGGTCGGGCCGCGGGCCCATCTGCAGCCCGAGCAGGCCGGTGTAGAAATCCAGCGTGCGGTCCAGGTCCTCCGCGATCACCGTGAAATGGTTCATTCCGTGGATCATCCCGCTCTCCTGCAACAGTTCATGTCACCAGCACCAGCGAGCCGGTGCTCTCGCGCGACTCCAGCCGCCGGTGCGCCTGCCCCGCGGCGTCCAGCGCGAACAGCTCCGGCGCCGGGCGCTGCAACACGCCGGCGGCCAGCGCGACCCACAGGCGGCCGGCCCTTTCCTGCAATTCGGCGGGCGTCGCGACGAAGTCGAACACCACTGGCCGCGAAAAGGTCATCGATTTCATCACCAGCTGGTCCGCGTCGATCGGCGGCAGCGGACCGCTGGCCTGCCCAAGGCTGATCCAGTGGCAGCGGCGATCGGCGGCGGCCAGGTTCTCCTGCACCGCGGCGGCACCGAGGCCGTCGACGATGACGTCGGCGCCGCCGCAATGCGCGCGCACCGCATCGGCGAAGCGGTAGTCGGGCGCGACGATCACGTGGTCGCAGCCGCCCTCGCGCGCCGCATGCGCCTTGGCCTCGCTGGAGACCGTGCCCACCACCTTGGCGCCGAGATGCTTCGCCCAGGCACACACCAGCGAGCCGACGCCGCCGGCCGCCGCGTGCACCAGCAAGCGCGTTCCGGCGCCGACGCGGCCCAGGTCGCGCAGCAGGTAGTCCGCCGTCAATCCCTTGAGCAGCAGGGCGGCCGCGGTTTCCTCGTCGACGTCGTGCGGCAGCCGCACCACGTGCCGTGCGGCCACGTTGCGGACACTGCGGTAGGCGCCGGGCTCCGGGCAGAGGTAGGCGACGCGGTCGCCGGGCAGCAGGCCGCCGGCGCCTTCGCCGACATCCACGACCGTGCCGGCCGCTTCCATGCCCAGCACGCCCGGCAGCGGCAGCAGCCCCGGGATCCAGCCGCGGCGGAGGTAGATGTCGAAGTAGTTGACGCCGATGGCTTGTTGCCGGATGCGGACCTCGCCGGGGCAGGGCGAGGGGCAGGTGGCGTCCAGTGGTTCAAGTTCCTCGGGGCCGCCGTAGCGGGCGAGGCGGATTTCGCGGGAGGGGAGGGATTGACCGGAATGCGATGTCGGGGTCGCTGCGCGAACCCGACCTACCGGATCCGTAGGTCGGGTTCGCGCAGCGACCCCGACATCACGCGCACCGAGATACTTCCGCAAATTCGCGAACCCCGCCTCGTAAACCCCCTGCGCCACCATGTCCCGCAACTCCCGCTCCATCCCCGGCGGCGAATCGAAGCTCGACTCCCAGTGCCAGAAGGTGCGGTCGCCGTCGGTTACCGGCTTCAAGGTGACCGTCGCCACGTAGCGCAGCAAGGGCACCGTCGCATCGAGGATGCAATAGGTGGACTTGTATTCGGTGTCGGAAAGCGCCAGCAGCTGCTCGCGGATGCGGTTGCCGTCCTTGAGCGAAAAGCTGCGCACGCAACCGACCTGCGACGGCGCCTCGCCGTTCTCGATGCGGCTGGCCGCCACGACGTCGTGCCACTGGTCGTGGCTGTTGAAGTCGCGCAGCACCTCCCACACCCGCGCGATCGGCGCGTCGATGACCGTGGAGCGGACGACCTTCTGCAGCATCGCTTCAGCGGGCCGCGCGGAAGTGCTTCTTCAGCGCGTCGAAGCCGCCCTGGAACACCTGCCCGCCGATCAGCTCCGACAGCTCGCGCTCCCGGCGTTCGTCGCAGTCGAACTCCGCGCTCCATTCGGCGAAGGTGCGGCCACCGTCGGTGACCGGCGTCAGCTTGAGCGTGGCGGTGTAGTTGTCCACCCCCATCGGGCTCTCGAGGATGGAATAGGTGCAGCTGTAGTCGAAGTCGGACAGGGCCAGCAGCTTCTCGCGGATGCGGCCGCCGTCGCGCGTGTGGAAGTTGCGGATGCAGCCCACCTTGTCGGGCGGCTCGCCGTTCTCGATGCGGCTGTCGGCGATGCCGGGGTGCCACTGCGGCAGGCCGTTGAAGTCGCGGATGCGCTGCCACACCGCGTCCGCGCCCGCGTCGAGCACGGTGGAGACGTACACGCGCACCACGTCAGGCCTTCTTCGCCGGCGGGTCCGCCGGCGGGAGGGTGGCGATCGGCGGCACGGCGGCGGCGCCGTTCGGCACGCCCGTCATCCCCGTCGCGCCGCTGACCAGCTGGTTGATGCCGCCGCCTTCGATGCCGATCTCGCGCAGCAGCTGGTCCACCATCGGCGCCTGGGCGCGGAAGCGCAGCGCGGAGTTCACCAATCCGTCGGAGAAGTTGGTGCCCTGGGTGCCGATCTGCCCGATCCCGCCGCCCCCGCCGCCCATGAGGCCGTCGACCTGCAGGATCTTGATGCCCTCGATGCGCTCCATCGGCTTGACGGATTCGCGGATGATGCCCTCGGCCTTGTCCACCACGCGCAGGCGCAGCGCCGACGCGCGCGCTTCCGGCGACAGGATGTTGTGCGCCTCGTTCATCATGCGCAGGCCGTCGGCCTCCACTTCCGAGCGCACGCGGATCGCCATGGAGCGGATCTTTTCCGCGCCGGCTTCCGCCTCGGCCTGGATGCGCGTGGCCTCGCCACGGTCCACGCTGGCCCGCTTCTCGGCCTCGGCCGCGCTGGTGAGGGTCAACGCCGCGCGCTCGGCCGCCTGCGCCGCCGTGATCAGCTCGATCGCCTTGCGCCGCTCCGCCACTTCCACTTCGCGGGTGGTGAAGACCCGCTCTTCCGCCGCCACCGCGCTAGCGCGGGCGATGTCCGCCGCCGCCTGGGCCTCGCTCTGGTGCTTGCTCTCGCGCGCCACCGCGATGGCGCGCTGCTGCTCCGCCAGGTCCATGGCCTGCCGGCGCAGGATCTCGGCGGCCTGCAGCGCCTTCTCCTTGGCGATGCGCTCTTCCTCCAGCGACTGCTCGCTGCGGATGCGCGCCGCCTCGATCGCCTGCCGGGCCGAGATCTGCACCGTCTCGGCGTCCTGCTCGCGCTCGGCGCGCTCGGTGGCCAGCTCGGCGCGCTGCCGGGCCCGCGCCACTTCCACTTCACGCTGCTGCGTGAGGCGGGCGTACTCGCTCTCGCGGTCGATCTCCAGCGACAGCTTCTCGGCTTCCAGGTTCTTGTTGCGGATGGCGACCAGCGTGTCCTGCTCGACGTCGTTGCGCTGCTTCTTGCGGTGCTCGATCTGCTCGGTGAGACGCGTCAGGCCTTCCGCGTCGAAGGCGTTGCTCGGGTTGAAGAACTCCATGCCGGTCTGGTCCAGCTGGGTCAGCGAGGCCGCCTCCAGCTCCAGCCCGTTCTTGGTCAGGTCCTCGGCGACGGTCTCGCGCACGCGCCGCACGTAGGTGCCGCGCTTCTCGTGCAGCTCCTCCATCGTCATCTCCGCGGCCGCCGTGCGCAGCGCGTCGACGAACTTGCCTTCCACCAGTTCCTTCAGCTGCTGGGGTTCCAACGTCCGCAGGCCGAGCGTCTGGGCGGCGGCGGCGACGGCGTTGGGCTCGGCGGCGACCCGCACGTAGAACTCGGCGACCACGTCCACCCGCATGCGGTCCTTGGTGATCAGCGCCTTGTCGCGGCCGCGCGCCACCTCCAGCCGCAAGGTGTTCATGTTGACGGGGATCACCTCGTGCACGATGGGCAGCACGAAGGCGCCGCCGTCCAGCACGACGCGCTGGCCGCCGAGGCCGGTGCGCACGAAGGCGCGCTCCTTGCTGCTGCGCAGGTACAGCCAGTGCAAGAGCCAGACACCGATGGCCACGACGATCCCGACCACGATCAGGCCCAGGATGAAGGTGCCGAATTGGGCTCCGGTCATGTTGCGTCTCCTTTGTGTATTGCTAGCGAGTGATCTGGACGAAGCGGCGCGTCGTTTCGGTGAGCGCCTTCTCTGTGGGCAGGCGCTCCATCGAGCTGGCGCCGTAGAAGCCATGGCAATCGGGGCACTGCGACAGGATCCATTGCGCGTCCTGCGGCTCGGCGATGGGGCCGCCGTGGCACAGCACCAGGATGTCGGGCCGCACCGACTTCGCGGCGGCGGCCCAGGCGTTGATCGGCGCGACGCAGTCCTCCAGCTTCAGCGCGGTACCGGCGCCGATGGCGCCGCCGGTGGTGAGGCCCAGGTGGCAGACCACGATGTCGGCGCCGGCCCGCGCCATGTCGCGCGCGTTCTCCTCGCTGAAGACGTAAGGCGTGGTCAGCAGGCCGAGCGCATGCGCCCGCGCGATCATCTCCACCTCCAGCCCGTAGCCCATGCCGGTCTCTTCCAGGTTGGCGCGGAAGGTGCCGTCGATCAGGCCCACGGTCGGGAAGTTCTGCACGCCGGAGAAGCCCAGCGAGATCAGCCGCTGCAGGAAGTCGTCGACGATCATGAACGGGTCGGTGCCGTTCACGCCCGCCAGCACCGGCGTGCGCTTGACCACCGGCAGCACCTCGTGCGCCATCTCGCAGACGATCTCGTTGGCGTTGCCGTAGGCCAGGATGCCGGCCAGCGAGCCGCGGCCGGCCATGCGGTAGCGGCCCGAGTTGTAGATGACGATCAGGTCGACGCCGCCGGCCTCCTCGCACTTGGCGGACAGGCCGGTGCCGGCGCCGCCGCCGACGATGGGCCGGCCCGCCTGCACCTTGGTGCGCAGGTTGTCGAGGATCTCTTCGCGCGGAATGCGTGCCATGCGGGGTCCTTCAGGCGGTGGCGCTGCGGGCGCGCTGGCGCGGCGCAGCGGCGTCGCGCCACGCCGCCACCAGGGCCTGCGCGAACGCTTCGTCGTTGATGTGGTGCGGCAGGCGCAGCAGCTTGCGGTCAGGCCCCGGGCGGAAGCCGGCCTCGATGGCGGCGAACAGCGCGCGGTCGGCGGCGGGATCGTGGAACGGCTGCCCGGGCTTGTCGATCGCCGACACGCCGCCTTCCGGGATGAGGAAGCGCACCGGTCCCTGCATGGCGTTGAGCTTCCTGGCGATGAACTCGCCGATGGCGGTGCACTCCTGCGCCGTGGTGCGCATCAGCGTCACGCTGGGGTTGTGGCGATACAGGTTGCGGCCCTTGAAGCGCTCCGGCACCGTGTCCCAGGCGCCGAAGTTCGCCATGTCCAGCGCGCCGCAGGAGCCGACGTAGGGCAGGTCGTGGCGCGCGAACACGTCCATGCGCGTCGGCCCCGCCGACAGCACGCCGCCGGCGATCTCGTCGGCCACCTCGGTGGTGGAAACGTCGATCACGCCGGCCAGCAGGTTGGAATCCGCCAGCTTCTCCATCGACTGGCCGCCGACGCCGGTGGCGTGGAAGACCAGGCAGTCGTAGTCGTCGGCCAGCAGGCGCGTGACCGACTGCACGCAGGTGGTGGTGACGCCGAACATCGTCAGTCCGAGCGCCGGCTTGGTCGTCGATTCGGCCACCGCGGCGCCGTGCGCCATCATGCCGGCCAATGCGTTGGCCGCGTTAGCCAGCACGCGCTCGCTGATGCGGTTGATGCCGGACACGTCGGTCACCGAATACATCATGCAGATGTCGCTGGGGCCGACATAGGCGCGGGTATCGCCGGAGGCCATGGTGGACACCATGACCTTGGGCAGGCCGATCGGCAACGCCCGCATCGCTTGCGTCGCCAGCGTGGTGCCGCCGGAGCCGCCGGCGCCGAGGACGCCGCCGAGGTCGCGCCGCGACAGCAGGAAGCGCTCGAAGGCCAGCGCCATCGCCGTCACCGCGCTGCCGCGGTCGTTGGTGAACACCGCGCCTTCGCCGTCGGGGTGGTAGCGCGCCACCTCGCGCGGGTGCACGTTGGCCGACGATGGCTTGCCGGAGGTGGCGAGGTCGACGGTCACCACCCGCAGGCCGCGCCTTTCCAGGCACTGCTTGACGTAGTTGAGCTCGCGGCCCTTGGTGTCGAAGGTGCCGGCGACGTAGGCGGCGCGGTGGGCGCTGGCGGCGACGGGGAGGATGAGGACGTT
>JAJTCN010000009.1 GCA_021323335.1 Ramlibacter sp. | reverse complement strand
CAAGGGCCCGATCAAGTCGATCACCGACTTCGGCGTGTTCGTCGGCCTGGCCGCCGGCATCGACGGCCTGGTGCACCTGTCCGACCTGTCCTGGAGCGAGACCGGCGAAGCCGCCGTGCGCAACTACAAGAAGGGCCAGGAAGTCGAAGCCATCGTGCTGGGCGTCGACGTGGACCGCGAGCGCATCTCCCTGGGCATCAAGCAGCTGGACGGCGACCCGTTCTCCACCTTCACCTCGGTGCATGACAAGGGTTCCGCCGTCACCGGCAAGGTCAAGACCGTCGACCCCAAGGGCGCCGAGATCGACCTGGGCCAGGACATCATGGGCTACCTGCGTGCCTCCGAAATCAGCCGCGACCGCGTGGAAGACGCGCGCAACGTGCTGAAGGAAGGCGACGAAGTGACGGCCGTGGTGGTCAACATCGACCGCAAGACCCGCAACATCCAGCTGTCCATCCGCCAGAAGGACATGATGGACGAGCAGGGCCAGATGGCCAACCTGTCGCAGCAGTCGTCGTGCTGCGGGCCAAGCTGGATACGTCGGACAAGCAGTAAGAGGGTTCAGGAGCCGGAGGCTGCTTGCCCCCGGCTCCCCTTAAGCAATGACCCGAAGCGACCTCGTCGAAGAACTGGCTGCGCGTTTCAGCCAGCTCACCCATCGCGACGCCGAATACGCCGTCAAGACCATCCTCGACGCGATGAGCGACGCCCTGGTGCGCGGCCATCGCATCGAGATCCGTGGTTTCGGCAGCTTCTCGATCAACCGGCGCCCTCCGCGCATGGGCCGCAATCCCCGTTCGGGCGAAAGCGTGCACATCCCGGAAAAGCGCGTTCCCCACTTCAAGCCGGGCAAGGCCCTGCGCGAGGCGGTGGACGAGCGGACGGCCGAAATCGAGGCGGCGGGCGCCAAGCGCTAGGGTCCGTACAATTCCTCGCGAGCGAGGGCCCCGATGAAATACCTGGTATGGCTGCTCAAGGCAGCCATTTTTTTTACCCTGTTCGCTTTCGCGCTGAACAACCAGCAGGACGCGACGGTCCATTTCTTCTTCGGCACCCGGTGGAGCGCGCCGATGGTGCTGATCGTGCTGGGCGCGTTCGCCGCGGGCCTGGTGATCGGCGCCGTGGGCATGGTCCCGCGCTGGTGGAAGCAGCGCAAGGCGACCCGCTTCGCGCATTCGGAGCACCAGCCCAGCACCCTGATCGGGCAAGGCACGCCGCCGACGCATGGACTTTGACCTCACCTGGCTGCTGTGGGGCCTGCCGCTCGCCTTCGGGCTCGGCTGGCTGGCCTCGCGCCTGGACCTGCGCCAGCTGCGCATCGAGAACCGGCTGGCCCCCAAGGCCTATTTCCGCGGGCTGAACTTCCTGCTGAACGAGCAGCAGGACCAGGCCATCGACGCCTTCATCGAGGCCGTGCAGAGCGACCCCGACACCTCGGAGCTGCACTTCGCGCTGGGCAACCTGTTTCGCCGCCGGGGCGAGTACGAGCGCGCGGTGCGCGTGCACGAGCACCTGCTGTCCCGCGCGGACCTGAGCCGGGCGGACCGCCACCGCGCGCAGCATGCCCTGGCCCTGGACTACCTGCGCGCCGGGCTGCTGGACCGCGCGGAAGAGGCCCTGCGCAAGCTGGAGGGCACGGCGTACGAGGAGCAGGCGCTGCTGGCCTTGCTGGCCATCTACGAGCGTTCGCGCGACTGGCAGATGGCCTCCGAGATCGCGCGCAAGCTCGACTCGGGCGGCTCCGGCGGCCAGTTCGCCGGCCGGCTGGCGCATTACCTGTGCGAGCAGGCTGCCGGCGCCACGCCGGACGAGGCCGAGGCCCTGCTGCAGAAAGCCGTGAAGATCGCGCCGCGTTCCACGCGCCCGCGCATGCAACTGGCGGCGCTGCGGCGTCGCGCCGGCGACGCCCGGGGCGCCTACGAGCTGCTGACCGAGCTGGCCGCCGCCAATCCGCAGGCCCTGCCCTTGCTGGCCAGGCCGCTGACGGACGCGGCGCTGGCCAGCGGCCGGCAGGACGACGCCCGCGCGCTGCTGCGCGCGAGCTACGAGCAGTTGCCGTCGCTGGACGTGCTGGACGCGATCGCGGCGCTGGAGACCGACCCCGAGGCCGCCCGCAACAATTACGTGCAGCACCTCAAGCGCGAGCCTTCGCTGGTGGCGGCGGCCAAGTGGATCGCCGGGGAAAAGCTGGAGCACGAGCAGTTCCACCCCGACGTGCAGCGCGCGCTCGATCACGCCGTCAAGCCCCTCACCCGCTACCGCTGCGCCGCCTGCGGCTTCGAGGCCAAGCAGCATTTCTGGCAATGCCCGGGCTGCCAGGCCTGGGACAGCTACCCGGCGCGCCGGGTGGAAGAACTCTGAACATGAATCCAAGCAAGCAACAGGTCGCGAAGGCCCGCGTGCTGGTGGTGGGCGACGCCATGCTCGACCGCTACTGGCACGGCGCCGTCGAACGCATCTCGCCCGAGGCGCCGGTCCCGGTGGTCAAGGTCTCGCGCGAGGAGGAGCGCATCGGCGCCGCCGCCAACGTGGCCTACAACGTCAGCACCCTCGGCGCCCAGGCCAGCTTCCTCGGCGTGGTCGGCGACGACGAGCCCGGCCACCGGCTGGAGCGCCTGCTGCAGGAGACCGGCATCCGCGCGCACCTGAAGCGCGACCCCGGCCTGCGCACCACCGTCAAGCTGCGCGTCATCGGCCGCCAGCAGCAGTTGCTGCGCATGGACTTCGAGAACGAGCCCGACCACGAGGTGCTGGCGCTGCAGAACGAGGCCTTCACCGGCCTGCTCGCGCAACAGGACGCCATCCTGTTTTCCGACTACGGCAAGGGCGGGCTCGCCCACATCCCGGCCATGATCGAAAGCGCGCGCGCCGCCGGCAAGCCGGTGCTGGTGGACCCCAAGGGCTCCGACTACGGCCGCTACCGCGGCGCGACCGTCATCACGCCGAACCGCGCCGAACTGCAGGACGTGGTGGGACGCTGGCAGAACGAGGACGACCTGCGCGAGCGCGCGCAGAAGCTGCGCACCGGCCTGGGCCTGCAGGGCCTGCTGCTCACCCGCAGCGAGGAAGGCATGACGCTGTACGACGACGCCGGCGAGCTGACGGTGAAGGCGCAGGCGCGCGAGGTGTTCGACGTCACCGGCGCCGGCGACACGGTGATCGCCACGCTGGCCACGATGGTCGCGGCGGGCCTGTCGCTGCGCGACGCGCTGCCCATCGCCAACCGCGCCGGCGGCATCGTGGTCGGCAAGTTCGGCACGGCCACCGTGTCGTACGAGGAGCTGTTCGCATGACGCGCGTCGTCGTTACCGGTGCTGCCGGATTCATCGGCTCCAACATCATCAAGGGCCTCAACGCCCGCGGCATCATCAACATCATCGCGGTCGACGACCTCAAACAGGGCGACAAGTTCCTGAACCTGCGCGACCTGGAGATCGACGACTACCTGGACGCCGACGACTTCTACGCGATGTTCGCCGACGGCGCGTTCGGCAAGGTGGAGGCCGTGTTCCACGAAGGCGCGTGCAGCGACACGATGGAGCAGGACGGCAAGTACATGATGGACAACAACTACGCGGTGTCCTGCTCGCTGTTCGAAGCCTGCCAGGAGCGCGGCAGCCGGCTGCTCTACGCCTCCTCCGCGGCGGTCTACGGCGGCTCCGACACCTTCCGCGAAGTGCCGCAGTTCGAGCTGCCGCTGAACGTCTACGGCTACAGCAAGCTGCTGTTCGACCAGCGCATGCGCCGCGAGTGCGGCCGCGACTTCAGGCGCAACAAGCGCCAGGTGGCGGGCTTCCGCTACTTCAACGTCTACGGTCCGCGCGAGCAGCACAAGGGCCGGATGGCCAGCGTGGCCTTCCACCAGTTCAACCAGTTCCGCGAGCACGGCAAGGTCAAGCTGTTCGGCGAATACGGCGGCTACGGCCCCGGCCAGCAGTCGCGCGACTTCGTCTTCGTGGACGACGTGGTGGCGGTGAACCTGTGGTTCTTCGACCACCCGCAGAAGTCCGGCATCTTCAACCTGGGCAGCGGCCGGGCGCAGCCTTTCAACGACGTCGCCGTCGGCGTGATCAACGCGCTGCATCCCGGCGGCGTGCAGGACGCCGCCACCGCCGTGGACCTGGGCCTGCTGGAGTACATCCCCTTCCCGGATGCGCTGCGCGGCAAGTACCAGTGCTACACGCAGGCCGACCTGTCCACCCTGCGCGCGGCCGGCTGCGACCACGCGTTCGCCGACGTGGCGACCGGCGTTGCCAAGTACATGGCCACCCTGTCATCGGCCGCCTGACGGCGGGCGTTGAGGCTTCACCCCGACCCTGGAGGATGAAGCATGCGGAAGAAGATCCTGGCCTTGCTGGCCATGCTCCACGCGGCAGCCGCGTTGGCCGCCGTCGACGTCAACACCGCCAGGGCCTTGGACCTGGACGGCATGAAGGGCATCGGCCCCGCCATGTCCAGGCGCATCCTGGACGAGCGCAAGAAGGGCCAGTTCAAGGACTGGCCGGACCTGCTCTCCCGCGTCAAGGGGCTGGGCGAGAGCAGCGCCGCGAAGCTGTCGGCCGAGGGTTTGACGGTGAACGGCGAGAGCTTCAAGCCTGCCGCGGCCAAGAAGTAGGCCGGGTTAGGCGCAGCCGACCCCGGCATGCACACCCGCCGCCTCAGCCCCTGGGGGCCTGATCCGCCAGGTGCGTCAGCACCACCCCGCCGAGCACCAGCGCCACCGCGATGCCGAAGACCACCGGCCCCTCCGGCAGCGGCCACGCCAGTCCCGCCCGCGCGAAGATCGCTCCCAGGATCAGGATACCGCCCGCCAGGAACAGGGCCTTGCCCGCGATCCGCGCGTGCTTCGGATAGCGGTCGACCAGGGAACGAAGCCAATGCATCGTCCGGACTCTATCAGTGCGCCTTCGATGCAGGTCAGGACCCCCGGTCGCGCGACCACGCCCGGCTCCACACCAGCAGCCCGTACAGTGCGAGCCCGATGCCCATGGAAGGAAGGTGGTACAGGAAGGCCTCCCGCCGCCGCAGGCCCTTCCCCGTCGCCTGGAAGTCCGCCAGCGTCATGCCCAGCCCCCAGGCCAGCGCGAAAGCCACGGCCAGGGCCAGCACGCCGACGGCGGTGAGCTTCAGGCCATAGGCCGCATCGAGTACGCGCCGCTCGCCCCAGAGATAGTCCCAGGCGAACTTCGCGCCGCCGGTGAGCATGGCAACGGCCCACCAGGAAGGCTTTCCGAGCCAGGCGAGGAGGCCGACGACGGCCAAGGGAAACAGGTAGCTGAGGTTTTGCAATGGTTGCGGGCGTTGGCTTCGCGGCAAATTCAGGGAGCCAGCCCCACCAGCCGCAGCAGGTTGCCCCGCGCCACCTGCTCGCGCACCGGGGGCCGCAGCTGCCGCAGGAAGTTCTGCACGCTGGAAAACTTCATCGCCTCGCTCGCCGCCGAGCGATGGCTGGCATCGGTGCCCACCAGGAAGCGGCCCGGCATCTCCTCGATGAGTTGCAGCCACTCCGGCCAGGCCGCGACGCCGTCCCGCAGGATCGTGTAGTCGGGCGAGCGCGGATGGCGCGGCCAGGTCCGCGCGCTGAGCTCGTAATGCAGGTTGGCATGACGCTGCAGCATGCGGCGCGCCAGGAACAGCGGCGTGTAGCCGCCATGGGCCCAGATCACCGGCACGTCGGGGAAGCGCAGCAGCATGGCGGAAAGTTCGTCCAGGCGCGTGGACTCCACGTGCACCATCACCGGCACCTTGTGCTTGCGCGCCAGCTCCATGATGCCCGTCATCATCGGGCCGAGCGGGCTGAAATCCGTCTCCGCGAAACCGGCGGCCGGGAAATGCGTTGCCGAGATCTCGCCGATGCCTTTGAACGCGCCCGTTGCGAGCAAGGCGTCCAGATGCTGCAGGAGGGCGGGATCGTCACGCTCCCAGGCCGGGCGGTAGGCGGTGCGCTCCGGCGAGATCGAGGCGAAGGGGATCAGCCGCCCCGGCTGGCCGCGCGCGGCGTCGAGCACCGATTCATTCGTGCTCCTGCCGCCCCAGAACACCACGGCGTGGGTGGCGCCCCAGCGCTGCATCAGCTCCAGCTGCATCGCCGGGTCGTTCAGGTGGACGTGGGCGTCCGCGAACCGGATCAGGGCGTCGGCCGGGGCGTCGGCCGGGACGGCCGCCGGCTGGGCGTGCGCGGGCAGCGCCAGGCAGACGGCGAGCGCCACGAAGAGGCCGGCGGCCCTGGCTCTCATACCGCCGCGCCGCCTCTCATTCGCGCGGCGCGCCGAAGCCGCCGCCTCCGGGGGTGTGGATCTCGAAGATGTCGCCGGGCTTCATCTCGGCGGAGCCGATGTGGTCCAGCGCTTCCACGCGGCCATCGGCGCGCACGACGCGGTTGATGCCCACCTGCCCCGGCTGCCCGCCCGCCATGCCGAAGGCCGGCACCTTGCGCCCGTTGGACAGGATGCTGGCCGTCATGTCCTCCAGGAACCGCACGCGGCGCACGCCGCCGTCGCCGCCGTGCCATTGGCCGGCGCCGCCGGAGCCCTGGCGGATCTCGTAGCTCTCCAGCCGCACGGGGAAGCGGAATTCCAGCACCTCGGGATCGGTGAGGCGCGAGTTGGTCATGTGGGTCTGCACGACGCTGGTGCCGTCGAAGCCGCCGCACAGCGCGCCCTGCTCGTCGTACAGGCCGCCGGCGCCGCTGCCGCCGGAGATCGTCTCGTAGTACTGGTGGCGCGCGTTGCCGAAGGTGAAGTTGTTCATGGTGCACTGCCCCGCCGCCATCACCCCCAGCGCGCCGAACAGCGTGTTGGTGATGCAGGTGGAGGTCTCCACGTTGCCGGCCACCACGGATGCCGGCGGGTTGGGGTTGAGCATGCAGCCTTCGGGCACGATCACGTTCAGCGGCTTCAGGCAGCCCGCGTTGAGCGGGATCTCGTCGCTCACCAGCGTGCGGAAGACGTACAGCACCGCGGCCATGCAGACCGCCTTGGGCGCGTTGAAGTTGTTCACCTGCTGCGGCGACGTGCCGGTGAAGTCGATCGTCGCGCAGCGTTCCCGCGTGTCGACCGAGATCTTCACGTGGATCCGGGCGCCGTTGTCCAGCGGCAGCGTGAACTCGCCGTCCTTCAGCCGCGTGATCACGCGCCGCACCGACTCCTCCGCGTTGTCCTGCACGTGCCGCATGTAGGCCTGCACGACGTCCAGCCCGAACTGGGCCACCATCCGCCGCAGTTCCTGCACGCCCTTCTCGTTGGCCGCGATCTGCGCCTTCAGGTCGCCCATGTTCTGCTCGGGGTTGCGCGAGGGGTGCTTCGCGCCTTTCAGCAGCGCGACCATCTCGGCTTCGCGCAGGACGCCGCGGTCCACCAGCTTGAAGTTGTTGATCTCCACGCCCTCTTCCTCGATGCGCGTCGAGAACGGCGGCATGGAGCCCGGGGTGATGCCGCCGACGTCCGCATGGTGTCCGCGCGAGCCGACGTAGAAGGTCGGACCCTGGCGCTCAGCGCCCCCACCCCCGCCCTCCCCCAGAGGGGGAGGGAGTGAATGCAGGTACACCGGCGTGATGACCGTGATGTCCGGCAGGTGCGTGCCGCCATGGTACGGATCGTTCAGCACGTACACGTCGCCCGGCTGCATCGTTCCGCTGTTCTCGCGGATCACGGTCTTGATGCTCTCGCCCATGCTGCCCAGGTGCACCGGCATGTGCGGGGCGTTGGCGATCAGGTTGCCCTCGGCGTCGAACAGCGCGCAGGAGAAGTCCAGCCGCTCCTTGATGTTCACCGAGTACGCGGTGTTCTGCAGCTGCAGGCCCATCTGCTCGGCGATGTTCATGAACAGGTTGTTGAACACTTCCAGCAGCACGGGGTCCACCTGCGTGCCGGCGGCGAACTTCACGTCGCGCGGCCGGGTGCGGTCCAGCACGATGTGGTCCAGCGCCGTGATGCGGGCCTGCCAGCCCGGCTCGACGATGGTGGTGGCGTTCTTCTCCGCGATGATGGCCGGCCCGGCGACCACGTCGCCCGGCCGCACGTCGTCACGCACCACCAGCGCCGCCTCGTGCCAGGCCCCGCCCGAATACATCCGAACGGTTTCGCGCCGCGGCACCTCGCGTGCGGGGTGTTCGGCCTGGCGCGGCTCGGCCGGGGCGTCGCCCGCCACCACCGCCTCCACCGACACCGCTTCCACGATCATCGGCTTGCCCGGCATCAGGAAGGAAAAGCGCTGCCGGTAGGCCGACTCGAAGCCGGCGACGATCTCCTCCTGCGTGCCGAACGGCACCACCAGCGCCGAGTCGCTGCCCTGGTAGCGCACGTGCACGCGCCGCCGCACCTGCACCGCGTTGCCGCTCACCTGCTGCCGCTGCAGCTCCGCCTGCGCAGCCGCCGCCAGCGCGTCCAGCTTCTGCCGCACTTCGGCCAGGTTCTCCGGCGCCAGCAGGACTTCCACCGCCTGTTCGCGGATCACGTTCTGGTCCGCCAGCCCCATGCCATAGGCCGAGAGCACGCCGGCCAGCGGGTGCACGAACACGCGCGACATGCCCAGCGCATCGGCCACCAGGCAGGCATGCTGCCCGCCGGCGCCACCGAAGCATTGCAGCGTGTAGCGGGTGACGTCGTAGCCGCGCGCCACCGAGATCTTCTTGATGGCGTTGGCCATCTGCTGCACCGCGATGGCGATGAAGCCCTCGGCCACCTCCTCGGCGCTGCGGCCGGTGCGCACCGCCAGTTCGGCGAACTTCGCGGCCGCCGCTTCGTGGCTAAGGGGCTCGTTGCCCTGCGGCCCGAACACCGGCGGGAAGTAGCGTGGCTGGATCTTGCCGACCATCACGTTGGCGTCGGTCACGGCCAGCGGCCCGCCGCGGCGATAGCTGGCCGGGCCCGGGTTGGCGCCGGCGCTCTGCGGGCCGACGCGGAAACGGGCGCCGTCGAACTCCAGGATCGAGCCGCCGCCCGCCGCCACCGTGTGGATGCTCATCATCGGCGCGCGCATGCGCACCCCTGCCACCTGGGTCTCGAACTCGCGCTCGAACTCGCCGGCGAAGTGCGACACGTCGGTGGAAGTCCCGCCCATGTCGAAGCCGATCACGCGGTCGTGGCCGCCCAGCTGCGCTGTCCGGGCCATGCCGACGATGCCGCCCGCCGGCCCGGACAGGATGGCGTCCTTGCCCTGGAAGGCATGGGCATCGGTCAAGCCGCCGGACGATTGCATGAAGAACAGCTTCACCCCCGGCATCTCCGCCGCCACCTGATCGACGTAGCGGCGCAGGATGGGCGACAGGTAGGCGTCGACCACCGTGGTGTCGCCGCGGCTGACCAGCTTCATCATCGGGCTGGTCTGGTGCGAGGTGCTGACCTGGTCGAAGCCGCATTCCCGCGCGATGCGGCCGGCGGCGGCTTCGTGCGCCGTGTAGCGGTAGCCGTGCATGAAGACGATGGCCACGCTGCGCAGGCCGCGGCCGTGCGCGGCCTGCAGGGCCTCCCGCAGATGGCCCTCCTCCAGCACCTGCAGCACTTCGCCGTGCGCGCCCATGCGCTCATGGGCCTCGATCACCTCGGAATACAGCAGTTCCGGCAGCACGATGTGCCGGTCGAACAGGCGCGGGCGGTTCTGGTAGGCGATGCGCAGCGCATCGCGGAAGCCCCGGGTGGTGACCAGCAGCGTGCGCTCGCCCTTGCGCTCCAGCAGCGCGTTGGTGGCCACGGTGGTCCCCATCTTCACGCACTCCACCTGCTGCGGCGTGATCGGCTCGCCCGGCCGCAGCCCGAGGAGATGGCGGATCCCGGCGACCGCGGCATCGCGGTATTGCTCGGGGTTGTCGGACAAGAGCTTGTACGTGACGAGGCTGCCGTCCGGGCGGCGGCCGACGACGTCGGTGAAGGTGCCGCCGCGGTCGATCCAGAACTGCCAGGCCGGGAATGTGCGGGAAGTCATCGGGCCATTATGAAAGAACAACCCCTAAACTCGGGGCCACAACGACAAGGGATTGCATGCGACGCCTGCTGGACTTCCTGTACGACGCCTCGGCCTGGCTGGCCGCCCTGGCGATGATCGGTGTGCTGTTGATGGTGCTGTTGTCCATCGTGAGCCGGCAGGTCGGCTTCCACGTTCCCGGGACGGACGCCTATGCCGGCTACGCCATGGCCGCCGCCGGCTTCCTGGCGCTGGCGCACACCCTCAAGCGCAACGAACACATCCGCGTCACCCTGCTGCTGGGCCGACTGCGCGGCAAGGGCCGCCGGGCGCTGGAAATGTGGGCGCTGTCCGCTTCCGTGCTGCTGGGGGCGCTGTTCGCCTTCTACTCGGTGCGCCTCGCCTGGGTCTCGCGCAGCATCAACGACATCTCCACCGGCAATGACGCCACGCCCCTGTGGCTGCCGCAGATCGCCATGGCGCTCGGCACGGTGATCCTGCTGGTCGCCCTGGTCGACGAGTGGGTGCTGGGCCTGCGCGGCCGGCACCAGGCCGTCGTGTCGGAGGAGGCGCTGCACAATGAATGACTTCGCCGTCACCACCCTGCTGATCGTCTCGCTGTTCCTGCTGCTGGGCAGCGGCGTCTGGATCGGCCTCACGCTGGCGGGCGTCGCCTGGATCGGAATGCAGCTGTTCTCGTCGCGGCCCGCCGGCGACGCCATGGCGGTCACGGTCTGGGGCTCGGCCTCGAGCTGGACGCTGACGGCGCTGCCACTGTTCATCTGGATGGGCGAGATCCTGTTCCGCACCAAGCTCAGCGAGAGCATGTTCCGCGGCCTCGCGCCCTGGGTGTCGCGGCTGCCCGGCCGGCTGCTGCACACCAACGTCATCGGCTGCACCATCTTCGCCGCCGTCTCCGGCTCCTCCGCCGCCACCTGCGCCACCATCGGCAAGATGACGCTGCCCGAGCTGGGCCGGCGCGGCTATCCGGAGGAGATCACCATCGGCTCGCTGGCCGGGGCCGGCACGCTGGGCCTGCTCATTCCACCGTCGATCATCATGATCGTCTACGGCGTGACCGCCGATGTCTCGATAGCGCGCCTGTTCGTCGCCGGCATCCTCCCCGGCATCGTGCTGGCTTCGCTGTTCTCCGGCTACCTGGCGATCTGGGCGCTGCTGAACAAGCAGCGCATTCCCGTGCCCGAGAACGTGATGACCTTCATGGAGAAGGTGCACGAATCGCGCCACCTCATCCCGGTGGTGCTGCTCATCGCCGCGGTGCTGGGCTCGATCTACAGCGGCGTCGCCACGGCGACGGAGGCGGCCGCCGTGGGGGTGGTCGGTTCGCTGGCGCTCAGCGCGGTACAACGCTCGCTGAACTGGGCGACCTTCCGCGACTCGCTGCTCGGCGCCACGCGGCTGTATTGCATGATCGCGCTGATCCTGTCCGGCGCGGCCTTCCTGACGCTGGCCATGGGCTACATCGGCCTGCCCCGGCACCTGGCCGAATGGGTGCGCTCCCTGGGCCTGTCGCCATTCATGCTGATGGTGGCGCTGGCCATGTTCTACGTCATCCTCGGCTGCTTCCTCGACGGCATCTCGATGGTGGTGCTGACCATGGGCGTGATCCTGCCGACGGTGCAGTCCGCGGGCTTCGACCTCATCTGGTTCGGCATCTTCCTGGTGGTCGTGGTGGAGATGGCGCAGATCACGCCGCCGGTGGGCTTCAACCTGTTCGTGCTGCAGGGGATGACCGGCAAGGAGATCACCTGGATAGCCCGCGTGACCCTGCCCTTCTTCCTGCTGATGTGCCTGATGGTGCTGCTGCTCTGGTTCATCCCCCAGATAGCGACCTGGCTGCCGTCGAAGATGTGAGCGCGGCGCGCGCTCAGGCCGGCACGCGCGCGTCCAGCTCCTGCAGCCAGCCGGCCACCTCGCCGGCCACGGCGGCGGCGCCCAGCGCCACGTCGCCGCGCACCGCCAGCAGGTGGTCCATGTCTTCCACGATGCGCAGGCGCGCCCGCGGGGACGCGTCGCGCAGCCAGCGCGCATGGTCCACGGTCACCTGCGTGTCGGCGGCGCCGTGCACCAGCAGCACGGGCTCGGCCAGGGCGGCCACGACGGCGGCGGGGTCGTGGCGGAACCAGGACATCAGGTAGGGCTGCACGCTGCGCCGGAACAGCAGGGCCAGGGTGTCGGACACGTCCACCACGGGCTGTTGCGCCTCCAGCGCGGCCAGCGCGGCCAGCGCCGGCGACGCGATCTCCCGCGGCAGCGAGCTTTCGATCTGCACCCGCATCAGGGTGGAGGCGCGCACCCCCGCACCCGCCAGGGAGACGACCGCCGCCGCACCGGCATCGGCCGCGGCCAGCGCGGCGATGAGAGCGCCTTCGCTGTGCCCCACGAGCACCACGCGGTCCACCCGGGGCTCTTGCGCCAGCCGCCGCGCCAGCAACACGGCGTCTTCGACCATGTCGTCGAAGAGCAGCGCCTCCTCCTTCAGGCCCGGATAGCTGCTTTCGCCGATGCCGCGCTTGTCGTAGCGCAGGCTCCCGATACCCAGCGCCGCCAGCGCGAGCGCCAGCTGCCGCAGGCTGTCCACCGGTTCCCCGGCCAGCGGGTTGTTGCCGTCGCGGTCGGTCGGCCCGGAGCCGGCGATGAGCAGCGCCACGGTGCAGCGCTGCGCGCCGGCCGGCCACGCCAGCGTGCCGGACAGCTTGCCCCAGGCGGTGGGCGCTTCCAGCGGGCTTTCTTCCATGCGGGCCAATGTAGCAAAGGGCGCGCCCGCTTGGGGTTAAGCCGCATCCGCTGGCCCGGGAATTGCACGTAAGCTCCACCGGTCCAGAACCGATCCACGGAGCTCGCATGAAATTCAAGTTCGCCATCCCGCTGGCCGCCATCGTCCTGGCCGGCCAGGTCGCCGCCCAGGCCAAGTGGGACCTGCCCGCCGCCTACCCCGCCAGCAACTTCCACAGCGAGAACCTGGAGACGTTCGCCAAGGACGTCGACCGCCTTTCCGGCGGCAAGCTCAAGATCACGGTGCACCCGAACGCGGCGCTGTTCAAGGCGCCGGAGATCAAGCGCGCCGTGCAGGGCGGCCAGGCGCAGATCGGCGAGATCCTGCTGGTCAACTTCCAGAACGAGTGGCAGATCTTCGGCGCCGACGGCATCCCCTTCCTGGCCGACAGCTACGACGGCGCCGCCAAGCTGTGGCGCGCCCAGAAGCCGCTGGTGGACAAGAAGCTCGCCGAGCAGGGGATGATGGTGCTGTACGCGGTGGCGTGGCCGCCGCAGGGCATCTACACCAAGCGCACGCTCAACTCCGCCGCCGACCTGAAGGGCCTGAAGTGGCGCGCCTACAGCCCCGCCACCGCCCGCATCGCCGAACTGGTGGGCGCGCAGCCCGTCACCGTGCAGGCCGCCGAGCTGTCGCAGGCCATGGCCACCGGCGTCATCGACTCCTACATGTCGTCGGGCTCCACCGGCTTCGACACCAAGACCTACGAGCACATCAAGAACTGGTACGACACCCAGGCCTGGCTGCCCAAGAACGCGGTGATCGTGAATCGCGCCGCGTTCAATGCGCTCGACAAGCCCACCCAGGACGCCCTGCTCAAGGCCGCCGCCGACGCCGAGACGCGCGGCTGGGCCGCCAGCCGCAAGACCAACACCGAGGTGCTGGAAAAGCTCAAGGCCAACGGCATGCAGATCCACGCGCCGTCGGCGCAGCTGAAGGCCGACATGAAGAAGGTCGGCGACACCATGCTCAAGGAATGGCTGGAGAAGGCCGGTCCGGAGGGGCAGCAACTGGTGGATGCCTACCGCAAGATGTAGGCTCCCGCCGGTCCCACCGACAAGCGCCGCATCCGCGGCGCTTTTTCATTTCCCCCGCAGCGCGTCCAGTTCCTCCAGCAGCAGGCGCACGCGCAGCGGCAGCAGCCGCGCCGCGGGGTACACGATCGACACCGGCAGCGGCGCCGGCCGGGCGGCGGGCAGCACTTCGACCAGTTCGCCGCGCGCGAGCTGGTCCCGCACGAAGTAGTCGGGCAGCTGCGCCAGCCCCAGGCCCAGCCGCGCCGCTTCCACCAGGCCTTCGCCGTCGTTGATGCGCACGCGGGACCGCGGATGCAGTTCCACCGGCTGGCCGCGCTGGCGGAACTGCCAGGGCCGGTCCTTGCCGCTGCTGGGCATGCGGAACAGCAGCGCGGAATGCGCGGCGAGCTGGTCCACGCGGCGGGGCGTGCCCTGCGCCTCCAGGTAGGCGGGGCTGGCCACGAGCACCATCGCCTGCGTGGTGAAGCGGCGGGCGACCAGGCTGGAATCCTTCAGCGCGCCCACCCGCACCGCGACGTCGATGCCTTCCTTCACGAGGTCGACATAGCCGTCCTGCAGCCGCACGTCGAGCAGCAGGCCGGGATGGCGTTGCGACATGCGGGCCGGCACCGGCAGCAGCAGGCGCCGGCCCATGACGATGGGCATGTCGATGCGCAGCGTGCCGCTGGGAGCCTCCCGCACTCCCGAGGCGTCGGCCTGCAGTTCCTCGACTTCCGCCAGCAGGCGCTGGCAGCGGCGGTACAGCCGCTCGCCGTCGGGCGTGAGGGTCACCTGCCGCGTGGTGCGATGGAACAGGCGGACGCCAAGGGCCTGTTCCAGCCGCGCGACCGCCTTGGCCAATGTCGACGGCGCGCTGCCGCTTTCGCGGGCGGCGGCGGCGAAGCTGCCGTGCTTGGCGGTTTCGGCGAAGGCGGCGAGCTGCTGGAGCGATTGCATGGCGGCTTCATTGAAGAAGGAATGTCGTTAATGTTATTCCACCGGAGCATCTTGTGCGCGCACGGCCGGCGATCGACACTCTCGCCACGCCTTGCGCAAAGCGTGACCATCCAACCGAACCCAGGAGCCCGCCATGAACCTTTCCGCTTACGTTCTCGACCAGCCCCGACCCGTCGCCACGCCCATCCCCGGTGTCCTGCATGCCACCTGGGCCGGCAGCCGAGACGGCCTGTCCACCCTCAGCCTGTGGCGCCAGTCGCTGGCGCCCGGCGGGGCCACGCCGCCGCACTCGCATCCGCGCGAGGAGATCGTGCTGTGCCTGTCCGGCAAGGGCGAGGTCCACATCGACGGCGCCCCGCACGCCTTCGGCCCGCAGCAGACGGTGCTCCTGCCGGCGAACGTGCCGCACCAGATCTTCAACGCCGGGACCGAGCCGCTGGAGATGGCCGCCGTGTTCTCGGCCACGCCGGTGGCGGTGGCGCTGCCGGATGGGTCGGCGCTGGACTTGCCCTGGAGCAGCTGAACCCGGTGGATGCCGGGGTGCGGCTTCGCCGCAACCCGGTCTACGGGGTGACGCCGCAGATGATCGTGCCCGGATCGTTTGCCTGCACCGCGCGCAGGTTCTTCGCGGCGGCGACTTCCATGTCGCGCGGCAGGGTGACGCCGTTCTTCACGGCCAGGATCTCCGCCATGATGCTCACGGCGATCTCGGCGGGCGTCTTGCTGCCGATGTAGATGCCGATGGGCCCGCGCAGCCGCTGCAGGTCCGCGGCCGTCAGGTCGAAGTGCTCCATCATCCGCTGGTGCCGCGCATCGTTGTTGCGGCGGCTGCCGATGGCGCCGACGTAGAAAGCATCGGTCTTCAAGGCCTCCAGCAAGGCCAGGTCGTCCAGCTTGGGGTCGTGCGTCAACGCCACCACGCAGCTGCGGCGGTCGGCGTTGAAAGCGGTCACCACGTCGTCCGGCATGTCGCTCACCACCCGCGCGCCCGCCACGCTCCAGCTGCCGCGGTATTCCTCGCGCGGATCGCACACCGTCACGGCGAAGCCGCTGAACAGCGCCATCGTGGCGAGGTACTCCGTGAGCTGCCCCGCCCCGATCAGCAGCATGCGGTACTCGGGGCCGAAGGTGTTGACCAGCGCGCCGCCGGCCATGCTCAATTCCTGCGGCGCCTCGGCCGGCGCCAGCGACACCGCGCCGCTTTCGAGCTGCACCGTGCGCCGCATCAGGCGGCCCTGCTCGAGCGCCTGCACCAGCGCCTGCAGCGCGCCGGGGTCGGGGTCGAATTCCAGCAGCAGTTCCAGCGTGCCGCCGCAAGGCAGGCCGAAGCGGTGCGCCTCGTCGGCCGTCACGCCGTACTTCACGAACGACGGCGGGCCCGACGGGATCTGGTGGCCGGGCTCCTTGCCGCTGTAGGCCCGCGTGTGGCGATAGATCAGGTCGTCCTCGATGCATCCGCCCGATACCGAGCCGACCACGGAGCCGTCTTCCGCCAGCGCCATGATGGAGCCGACGGGGCGCGGCGAGGAGCCCCAGGTGCGCACCACGGTCGCCAGCAGCGCGCGCTTGCCGGCCACGCGCCAGTCGCGCAGCGTGCGCAACACCATCACGTCGATGTTTTCCATGGTCTTCCTTCCGGTCAGAAGGCGTACGCGGCGCTGACCCCGACCAGCCAGGTGCGGCCCGGCGCGGGCTCGAAGTAGCGCTGGTTGCCCTCGTTGACGATCACGGACCCGACCGCCTTGCGGTCCGCCAGATTGTCCACCCGCACGAATTCCCGCACGGTCCAGCGGTCCACCTTCTGCTGCAGGCCCAGGCGGAAGGCGAACAGGGTGGCGGCGGGCGCGAAATCGGAGTTGGTGTCGTTCACCGCGATCTTGCCCACGTGGCGCAGCTCCAGGGCAGTTTCCAGGCCCCACGGGCGATGCTTCCAGGCGACCTCCGCATAGGCGGCGGTGCGCGGGATGCCGGGAATGCGGTTGCCGGCGGGGATGGTCGTGTTCGGCGCCAGGCACGGCGGCGGGCCGGTGCAGGTCTGGAACGACGAGCCATAGGTTGCATCCAGGTATGTGAGCGCGGCGTAGGTAGACCAGGCGCCACCCAGGCGGCCGGACAGCGCCAGTTCGAAGCCGCGACGCTTCGTCTCGCCCACGTTCTGGAAAGTGCTGCGGCCGCCGCTGTTCGACTGCACGGCGATCTCGTCGGACGTGCGCGCCTGGAACAGCGCGGCGTTGACGCGCCAGTCGGGCAGCGGCTCCGCCTTCACGCCGATTTCGAACTGGCGGCTGCGCGCCGGCATCAGGTCGAAGTTCAGGCCCGTCGCGCCGCTCGAACGATACGCCACTTCGTTGAAGGTCGGCGTCTCGAAACCGCGGCCAGCGGCGGCATACAGGTTCAGCGTATCGCTGGCGTGGTACACGAGACCCAGCACCGGAGTGGTCGCAGAGAACCGGGTCGAGCCGCTGTCGTCCGGATTGCCCGGCGTGATGAAACTGTCCCGGGAGGAGAAGCGCACCTCGGAATGCCGCAGTCCCCCGGTCAGGGTGACCCGCTCGCTTTCCCACTGCACCTGGGCGTACTGGTCGAAGCTGCGCACCCGGTTGTCCTCGTCGCGCCGCAGGTTGCCCATCACGCCGAGCGTGGGGCCGACGAAGTTCTCGTAGCCGCGGCGGTTCTCCTTCAGTTCGTCGCCGTACAAGCCGGCGGTGAAGGTCAACGGGTTGCTGCCCAGCCGCGTGCGCGCGACCCACTGCGCGTCCACGCCGCGGTAGTCGCGGTCCAGGTCGATGACACCGCCCGCGCTGGTGGGCGCGACCTGGGCGAACACGGGGATCGACTGGAACTGCTCCGTGCTGCGGTGTCCGGCCCAGGTGGTGAGCTTGAGCGCGTGCACGTCGTCGATGCGATGGTCGACGATGACGCCGGCCTGGAGCTGCTCCACCGATTTGCGGGTGTTGAAATCCAGCGCCGCCTGCGTCGCAGCGCGCGAATCCGCCTCGTACTCCGCCCGCGTCAGCCCCAGCGGATCCTGCACGTCCGGCATCGACACCCAGTTGCCGACGAAGGTGACCTTGGTGTCCCGCGTCGCGTCCAGGCGCACCTTGCCGTTGAAGCCATCGCGCTTCGCGGCGCTGTGCGCGCGATAGCCGTCGGTCTCGAAATGCACCATGCCCAGGTTCCAGTTCCAGGAACCCTCGGCGCCGGAGAAGCCGATGTTCTGCCGCCGCACGCCGTCGGCCCCGAACGCGGTGCCCGCCTCCAGCACCTTGTCCGGCCCGCCATCGGCCGTGAACACGCTGATCACGCCGCCGGAGGAATTGCCGTACAGCGAGGAGAAGGGCCCGCGCAGCACCTCGATGCGGTCCGCGGTGGACAGGTCGAAGTGCGACACCTGCCCCTGGCCGTCCGGGGCCGTGGCGGGGATGCCGTCCAGGTACAGGCGGATGCCACGCACGCCGAAGGTGGAACGCGCGCCGAAGCCGCGGATGGAGATCTGCAGGTCCTGCGCGTAGTTCTGCCGGTTCAGCGCGATCACGCCCGGCACGCGCACCAGCGGTTCGGAGAGGTTGACCTGCAGTTGCGAATTGCGCAGGGCCTCACGGTCCACCACGTCCACCGACGCCGGCGTATTGAAAGCCTCCTGCGCCACGCCCGGGGTGGGCGTGACCACCACCGGCCGCAGCGTGCGGCTGCCGTCCTGCGCCGCCGGCGGATCGGCGGGTGTCTGCCCGCAAGCCTGCGACGCCGCGAACGCGGCGAGGACGAGGACAGTCGTCTTCATGGGTCTCCTCCGTCGAATCTGCTCTGTGGGGTCAATCCGGCCTCGGCATGCCAAGGCCCAGCCGCGCCAGCAGCACGCGCTCGCGCGCCGTCACCTCGTGCACGAAGCGGCCATAGTCCGCGCTGTCCAGGTATTCCGGCTCCTGGTCGTACTTCGCGAGCTCCCGCAGGTGCAGCGGGTCGAACATCGCCGCCTTGAACGCATCGTGCAGCTTGCGGACCACCATGGGGTCGGCGCCCGCCGGCAGGCCGATGCCGTACGGCGAGGTGTACACCGCGTCGGCGTAACCCAGCTCGCGCATCGTGGGCACCTGGGGCCAGCGCCTGCTGCGCTGCGCGTCGAAGACGGCCAGCAGCCGCAGCCGGCCGCTCTCGACGTAGGGCGCGAAGCCGGTGGAGTTGACGCCGACCATCAGCGTGTGGCCCGCCACCGCCAGCATCTGGTCCGCCGTGCCCTTGTAGGGCACGTGGACGTAGCTGACCCCCTCGCGGGACAGCACGTCCTCCATCGCCAGGTGGGCGGTGCTGCCGATGCCGGTGGAGCCCACGCTCAGCCGTCCGGAGCGCTCGCGCCCCCAGGCCAGCAGGTCGGCGAAAGACCGGAAGGCGCTGTCGGCGGGCACCACGATACCGAAGGTGACGCCGGAGACCTGGATCACGGGCGTGATGTCCCGCAGCGGGTCCCAGGGCACCTTGCGCTGCAGCGGCGCGCGGTACAGCGTCACCGGCAATTGGCCGATGACATGGCCATCCGGCGCGGCGGCGCGCAGCGCCGCACCCACCAGGGTGCCGGCGGCGCCAGGCCGGTTCTCCACCACGACGGGCTGCCCCAGCGAACGCCCCGCGAGCTCCGCCAGGATGCGCATGGTGATGTCGGTCTGGCCGCCCGCGGGCCACGGTACGACCAGCGTGATCGGCCGGGAAGGAAAGGCGGTCGCCTGCGCGCGGGCCCATGCCGGACAGGCGACCAGGCCGGCCGCAGCGCCCAGGACCGCGCGGCGGCTCCAGCAGTGAAAGGACCTGGCCTGCACGTTGCTCCTAGCGCGCCAGCAGCCACAGGGCCAGCAGGATCCCCACGGCGAACGCGATCCACGCCCAGGCGGGAATGGGCTTGCGCGGCGACGGGGCCGGCGCCACCTCCGGCGGCAGCGCGGCGTGCGCGGCGTAGGCCTCGGGGTAGCGCCGCTGCATCTCTTCATCGAAGCGCCGGAAGAAGTCCTCGGCCATCGAGCGGGCGACGCCATCGACCAGCCGCTGCCCGACCTGGGCGATCTTGCCGCCCACCTGCGCCTGCGCGGTGTAGGTCAATTCGCAGCCCGCGCCTTCGGCCGGAGGGGCCAGCGAAACCTTCGCCGTGCCCTTGCCGAAGCCGGCGGCGCCGCCCTGCCCCTCGAAGGCGATGGTGTAGCTGTTCGGCGGCAGCACGTCGGCCAGCATGATCTTGCCGGCGAAGCGCGCCGCCACCGGCCCCACCTTCACGGCCATGCCGATGGCGTACTGGTTCTCGGCGGTCGGCTCCACCTTGTCGCAGCCGGGGATGCAGGTCTTCAGCACCTGCGGGTCGTTCAGGGCCTCCCACGCCTGTTGTTGCGTGACGGCGAGGCGGCGGCTGCCTTGCATTTCCATGGGGTCTTCCTTCTTCGTTCTATCGGTCGAGCAGCTCGGACAGGCTCTGCGCCAGGTCCTGCAGCCTCGCCAGGTTGTGCACGGCCAGCATCGCATGGGCATGGCGGTGCAGGACGGCCGCGCCGCGCGCGAGTGGAGCATAGCCGTCGAAGCGCAGCAGCGGGTTGAGCCAGAGCAGCCGGCGACAGCGCTGCGTCAGCCATTCCAGTTCGCGCGACAGGTCTTCCGGCTCGCCGGTGTCGAGGCCATCGGTGATCACGAGCACCAGGGTGCGGCGGCCGACCAGGCGGCGGGCGTGTTGCCGGCGCAGCGTGGCGAGCGAATCTCCCAGCCGCGTGCCGCCGGCGAAGTCGTCGATGGCCGCGCCCGCGGCGGCGAGCATGGCGTCGGTGTCGGCGATGCGGAAGGCCGGCGTCAGGTCGGTGAGGTGCGTGCCGAAGGCGAAGACGTCGCGGCGGCGGTGCAACCGGGTGGCCGCATGCAGGAAGGCCAGCAGCAGGCGGGCATAGCGCTCCATCGAACCCGACACGTCCACCAGCACCAGCAGCGGCAGCGGCTGGCGGCTGCGCTGCATGCGACGCAGCACCAGCAGCTCCCCCCCGGTCTGCGAAGCGTGGCGCATCGAACGCGCCCAATGCAGGCGGCTGCCGCGCGTGCCGGGGCGCATGCGCCGCATCTCCACCTGCGGCACCGGCAGCGCGATGTCGCGCGCGAGGCCTTCGACCAGGTGGAATTCGCCGGCGCTCAGGGCGTTGAAGTCGGCGTGCTTCAGCCGCGCCAGGTCGCTGGCCGTCATGGCGGCGTCGAACTCCACCTCCTGGTCCGGCTTGCGCTCGCCGCCGCCGAAGCGCTTTTGCGGCGCCAGCGCGTCGCTCACGCGCGGCCGGCGCTTCGACGGCTCGGCCCGGCCCTGCGCCGTGGGCAGCATCTGCGACAGCAGCTTGTGGGCGAGCTCGGGGTCGCGGAAGTAGGCGTCGAACAGTTCGCGGAACACATCGCGCTCCTGTTCGCGGCTGACCAGCACGGCCTCCAGCGCGGCGCCGACGTCCGCCTTGTCGTCCACGCCGACCAGCTGCACGGCCTGCTGGGCGAGGCCGATGCGGGCACTGTCCACGCGCAGGCCGGCGCGGCGCAACGCGCGCCCGAAGCCCGCGATGTTGTCGGCGAACTTGCCGCTGCGCGCGTCGCCCAGGGTGCTCATCGCGAAGCCGGCTCAGGCCGGTTCGGGCTCGGGCTTGAGCAGCTCGGCCGCGAGTTCGGGCGTGAGCGCCGCCACGTCCTCGCGCTGCTTGAACAGGATGCCGGCGGTGTCGGAGACGACCTCCGGGTCCAGCGCCAGCGTATCGAGCGCCACCAGCGCCTTGGCCCATTCCACGCTTTCGGCGATGCCCGGTGCGCGCTGGAACGCATTGGCGAAAGGCTGGCTGCGCAGGCGACCGACGAACTGCGCCACCTGCTGCGAAAGCTGCTCGCCAGCTTCCGGCACGCGCGAGCGCACGATGGCCAGCTCACGGTCGCGGCCGGGGTAGTCGAGCCAGTGGTACAGGCAGCGCCGCTTCACCGCGTCGTTCAGCTCGCGGGTGCGGTTGCTCGTGAGGATGGTGACGGGCGTCGCCTGGGCGCGGATCGTGCCGATCTCCGGGATGCTGACCTGGTACTCGCCCAGGTATTCCAGCAGGAAGGCCTCGAACGGTTCGTCGGCGCGGTCCACCTCGTCGATCAGAAGCACCGCGCCCGGCTCGGGGGTCTGCAGCGCCTGCAGCAGCGGGCGGCGGATGAGGTAGCGGTCCTGGTACACCTCGCGCTCGATCTGGTCGGCGCTCTCCTTGCCCTCGACGGCGCGCATGTGCAGCAATTGCGCGGCGTAGTTCCACTCATACAGCGCCTCGCGCAACTCCAGGCCGTCGTAGCACTGCAGGCGCAGCAGCGAACGCTGCAGCGCCGTCGCCAGCGCCTTGGCCAGCTCCGTCTTGCCGACGCCGGGCTCGCCTTCCAGCAACAGCGGCCGCTGCAGCTTCAGCGCCAGGAACACCGCGGTGGCCAGGCGCCGCTCGGCGAAGTAGCCCGCCGACGCGAGGGACTGCTGGAGGGTGTCGATGGAGGGGAAGGGCGCGCTCATGGTCCGATTGTGGGGTGTGGCTCCCTCTCCCGCTTGCGGGAGAGGGTTGGGGTGAGGGTGTCAGCGCGCCTGCCCCTCACCCCAGCCCTCTCCCCAGCGGGGAGAGGGAGCTTCTGGAAGCTTCAGCCCAGCGCCTTCGCCACCGCCCGCTGCGTCAGCACGGAGACGAGATTGGCACGGTATGCCGCGCTCGCATGCAGGTCGCCGGAGAGATTGCCGGCGTCGATCTTCACCGCGGCCGCCGCCTGGGGCGTGAAGTTCTTCGCCAGGGCCTGCTCCAGCCCGGTGTGGCGGAAGACGCCGTTGCCGCCGCCCGTCACGGCCACCCGCACGCCGCTGTCCGTCTGCGCCACGCACACGCCAACCAGGGCGAAGCGCGAGGCCGGCTGCTTGAACTTGATGTAGGCGGCCCGCTTGGGCAAAGGGAAGCTCACCGCGGTGATCAGCTCGCCGTCGTTCAGCGCGGTGGCGAACATGCCGGTGAAGAAGTCGTCGGCGCTGATCTTGCGCTGCGTCGTGATGATGGTGGCGTTCAGCGCCAGGGCGCCGGCCGGGTAGCAGGCGGCCGGGTCGTTGTTGGCCAGGGAGCCGCCGATGGTGCCCATCGCGCGCACCTGGCGGTCGCCGATGTTGCCGGCCAGGTCGGCCAGCGCCGGGATCGCCGCCTTCACGTCCGCGCTGGTCGCCACGTCCGCATGGCGGGTCATGGCGCCGATCACGATGGCGTTGCCGTCGCGGCGGATGCCCGAGAGCTCGGCGATGCCGCCGAGGTCCACCAGCTTTTCCGGGTTCGCCAGGCGCAGCTTCATGGACGCCAGCAGGGTCTGGCCGCCGGCCAGCACCTTGGTGCCGCCGGCCGCCGCGGCTTTCGTCGCGTCGGCGAGCGAGGCGGGACGGTCGAAGGTGAATGCATACATGGTTCGGTCTCCTTCGTCGGTTCAGGGCTTCGCGGCCTGGATGGCTTCCCACACGCGGCTGGGCGATGCGGGCATGTCGAGATCCTTCACGCCCAGGTCCTTCAGCGCGTCGAGCACGGCATTGATCACCGCCGGCGGCGAGCCGATGGCGCCCGCTTCGCCGCAGCCCTTGGTGCCGAGAGCATTGTGCGTGCACGGCGTGCAGACCGTGTCCAGCTTGAAGGTGGGCAGGTCGTCGGCGCGCGGCATGGCGTAGTCCATGAACGAGCCGGTCAGCAGCTGGCCGGTGTCCTTGTCGTAGACGCAGTGCTCCATCAGCGCCTGGCCGATGCCCTGGGCCAGCCCGCCGTGCACCTGGCCCTCGACGATCATCGGGTTGATGATGGTGCCGAAGTCGTCCACCGCGGTGAAGCGGTCGATGCGCACGACCCCGGTGGCCGGGTCCACCTCCACTTCGCAGATGTAGGTGCCCGCGGGGAAGGTGAAGTTGGTCGGGTCGTAGAACGCCGTTTCGTTGAGGCCCGGCTCCAGCTTGTCCAGCGGGTAGTTGTGCGGCACGTAGGCCGTCAACGCCACCTGCCCGAAAGTCACCTTCTTGTCGGTGCCCTTGATGCGGAACTCGCCGTTGCTGAACTCGACGTCGCCGTCCCCCGCTTCCATCAGGTGCGCCGCGATCTTCTTGGCCTTGGTCTCGATCTTGTCCAGCGCCTTCATGATGGCCGCGCCGCCCACGCTGATGGAGCGCGAGCCGTAGGTGCCCATGCCGAAGGGCACGCGCCCCGTGTCCCCGTGCACCACGTCCACGTTCTCCACCGGGATGCCCAGGCGCGCCGCGACGACCTGCGCGAAAGTGGTCTCGTGGCCCTGGCCGTGGCTGTGCGACCCGGTGAACACCGTCACGCTGCCGGTCGGGTGCACGCGCACTTCACCGCACTCGAACAGGCCGGCGCGGGCGCCGAGCGCACCTGCGATGTTGGACGGCGCGATGCCGCAGGCCTCGATGTAGCTGCTGTAGCCCATGCCGCGCTTCAGGCCCTTGGCTTCGCTCGCCTTGCGCCGCTGCTCGAAGCCCTTGACGTCGGCCAGCGCGTTGGCCTTGAACAGCGCGCCGTGATAGTCGCCCGTGTCGTACTGCAGCGCCACCGGCGTCTGGTACGGGAAGGTGTCGATGAAGTTGCGCTCGCGGATCTCGTCCTGCGGCAGGCCCATCTCCCAGGCGCAGCGCGTCACCAGCCGCTCCAGCAGGTAGGTGGCCTCGGGCCGCCCGGCGCCGCGGTACGCATCCACCGGGGCCGTGTTGGTGAACCAGGCGTCGACTTCCACGTACACCTGCGGCGTCTTGTACTGGCCCGCCAGCAGCGTGGCGTACAGGATGGTCGGCACCGCGGTGGAGAAGGTCGACAGGTAGGCGCCGAGGTTCGCGTCGGTCTTCACGCGCAGCGCCAGGAACCGGCCCTGGCTGTCCATCGCCATCTCGGCGTGGCTGACGTGGTCGCGGCCCTGGGCGTCGCACAGGAAGGCCTCGCTGCGGTCGCAGGTCCACTTGATGGCGCAATTGAGCTGCTTGGCCGCCCAGGTGAGCGCCACGTCCTCCGCGTACAGGAAGATCTTGGCGCCGAAGCCGCCGCCGACGTCGGGTGCGATCACCCGCACCTTGTGCTCGGGCAGGCCCAGCACGAAGGCGGTCATCAGCAGGCGCTCGACGTGCGGGTTCTGGTTGGAGACGTAGAGCGTGTACTCGTCGCTGGCCCGGTTGAAGGAGCCGATGGCCGCGCGCGGCTCCATCGGGTTGGCGACCAGCCGCTGGTTGGTGATGGCTATCTTCGTGACGTGCGCCGCCTTGGCGAACACCGCATCCACGGCGCCCTTGTCGCCGATGGCCCACTTGTAGCAGCGGTTGTCCGGCGCCGCGTCGTGCAGCGCCGTCGCCTGGGCGGCGTCGCGCACGCTCACCACCGCCGGCAGCGTGTCGTATTCGACGTCCACGGCCTCGGCCGCGTTGCGCGCCTGCTCGATCGTGTCGGCCACCACCATCGCCACGTGGTCGCCGACGTAGCGCACCTTGCCTTGCGCCAGGATCGGGTGCGGCGGCTCCTTCATCGGCGTGCCGTCGGTGCTGGTGATCAGCCAGCCGCAGGGCAGCCCGCCCATCTTGCCTTCCACGTCCTTGCCCGTGAAGATGCGGGCGACGCCCGGCATGGCCGCGGCGCGCGAGGTGTCGATGCCGCGGATGGCGGCATGCGCGTGCGGCGAGCGCACGAACACGGCGTAGCGCTGGTTCGGCAGGTTGATGTCGTCGGTGTACTGGCCGGCGCCGGTGAGGAACCGGTAGTCCTCCTTGCGGCGGACGGACTCCCCGATGTGCGGCAGCTTGGCGAAATTGTCGGATGCACCCATGGCGTGTCTCCTCGTGTGCGTTTCAGGGCTTGGCGCCCATGGCGGCCTGGCCCTGCTGCACGGCCTTGACGATGTTCTGGTAGCCGGTGCAGCGGCACATGTTGCCCTCGAGCTGCTCGCGCACCTGCGTTTCGCTGGCGTTGGGGTGGCGCTGGCACAGGTCCAGCGCGCTCATCACCATGCCCGGCGTGCAGAAGCCGCATTGCAGGCCGTGGCATTCCTTGAAGGCGGCCTGCATCGGGTGCATGGTGCCGTCGGCCTGGGCCAGCCCTTCGATGGTGGTGATCTCGGCGCCGGGGTGCTGCGCCACGAGGGTGTTGCAGGACTTGACCGCGCGGCCGTTGACGATGACGGTGCAGGCGCCGCACTGGGCGGTGTCGCAGCCCACGTGGGTGCCCGTCAGCCGGAGGTTTTCGCGGATCGCGGTGACGAGCAGCGTGTTGGGGGCGACGTCGACGCTCGCCGCCTTGCCGTTGACCTTGAGTGATACCAGCATGTCGTGTCTCTCCTGAGTAGGGCCGGCAGCCATTGTTGGATTGGCCCCCGACCCACTCCCTAGGCGAAACCCTAGGTCCCCCGAGGCACTGGCGGGAAATTCTCAAAATGGAACAATGGCGGCCGGGCAGTGCATCGGCAGTGCCGGCAGACAAGGAGCGGAAGATGGGCGGTCACGGGGAGAGCGCCGCGCAGGGCCGGCTGCAGCAGATCGCGCGCGCCCGCCAGGCCGTGATGCAGGAAGGCCGGTCCATGACCGACGTGCTGGTCGAAGGCTGGCACGGCGACGGCTGGATCGAGCGTTCCTGGCGCCGCTGCCTCGGCAACGGCCAGCGCCCCCAGGACACCGTGGGCTTCGACGTCGTGCCGCGCGAGCAGGCGCGTCGCGTCGAGGAAGGAAACCACCTGCTCGTCAGTGCGGCCCGCCCGGTGCTGGAGCAACTCGGCCGTGCCATCGCCAGCACCCGTTACTTCGCCATCCTCACCAACCAGCACGGCGTGGTGGTGGACGCGCACGGGCCCATCGACCACGCGGACCCGCGCGCGGCGGTCATCACGCGCATCGGCGTCGACCTGTCCGAGCGCAGCGTCGGCACCACCGCCATCGGCGCCGCGCTCACCGAGCTGCAGCCGGTCTGGCTGCACCGCGGCGAACATTTCTACGACATGACGGGTTGCTACAGCTGCGCGGGCGCCCCGTTGTTCGGCCCCGACGGCAGCTGCGTCGGCATGCTGGACCTGACCGGCATCGACGCCGCGGAGCGGCCGGAGCTGAAGCACCTGGTGACCCAGTCCGCCCGCAGCATCGAGAACGCCCTGACCCTGTCGCGCCCGCACCGGCTGGCGCTGCGCCTGAACTGGCCGGGCCGGCTGCTCGGCGACGACGACGACGGCCTGGTGTGCCTGGACGGCGACGGCTGGGTGACCGGGAGCAATCCCGCCGCGCGGCAGATGCTCGCGGGCCTGGCGGCTGCGGACCTGGCGCCGGTGCATTGCAGCGAGCTGTTCGCCCAGCCGTGGGAACAGCTGTTCGACCTGGCGCGGCAGGGCGATGGCGCGCCGGTGGAATTGCCGCTGTGGTCGGGGCTGCGCCTGGCCTGCATGGCGCATGCGGCCGGCGAGACGCGCGGCCCGGTCGGCTCGCGCCTGCCGCTGCGCGACGTGGAGATCGCCCTGATCCGCAAGGCGGTGAACGATGCGCGCGGCAACGTGATGGAAGCGGCGCGCGCGCTGGGGATCAGCCGGGCGACGGTGTACCGGAAGCTGGGGCAGAAACCGGGACGGAATTCGTAGGCCAGGGTGAGCGGTAGGCCGGGGGTGAGCGGTAGGCCGGGGTGAGCGCGCAGCCGAACCCCGGTGGCTCACCGATCACGCACCGGTCACCGGGGTTCGGCGCCGCGCTCACCACCGGCCTACACTTCAGCACCGATGATTCGTTTCCTGGCCGCCTTCCTCCTCGCCCTCACCCTGCCCGCCCACGCCGGCCAGGTGCAGGTGGCCGCGGCGGCCAACCTCGCGGCGCCGATCCGGGAGATCGCCGCCGCCTTCCAGCGTGAGACCGGCCACGTCGCCGTCGTCGCGCTCGGCTCCACCGGCAAGTTCCACGCGCAGGTCCGCAACGGCGCGCCCTTCGAGGTGCTGCTGGCGGCGGACGCCGAAACGCCGCGCAGGCTGGAAGGCGAAGGGCTGGCCCGGCCCGGCACCCGCTTCACCTACGCCATCGGACGCCTGGTGCTCTGGAGCGCGCAGCCCGGCGTGGTCGACGCTCACGCGGACGTCTTGCGGATGCCGCCGCAGGGCATGCTCGCCATCGCCGACCCGCGGATCGCGCCTTATGGCGTGGCCGCGGTGGAGACCCTCAAGAAGCTCGGACTGTTCTCGGCCTGGCACGGACGCCTCGCGCACGCCGAGAACATCGCGCAGGCCTACCAGTTCGCCGCCTCCGGCAATGCCCCGCTGGCGTTCGTCGCCCTGTCGCAGGTCGCTGCGGACGGCCGGATCGCCCGCGGCTCCGGCTGGATCGTGCCGGCCGACCTGCACACGCCGATCCGACAGGACGCGGTGCTGTTGAATCCCGGCGCGGCCAACCCGGCGGCCGTCGCCTTCCTGGCCTACCTGCGTTCCGACGCGGCGCGCGCGGTGCTGGGCGCGGCGGGCTACAGCTTCTAGCATGCCGATCAGCCGCGAGGACCTGCAGGCGATCTGGCTCACGCTGCAACTGGCGGCATCGACCACCATCCTGCTGCTGCTGATCGCCACGCCTGTCGCCTGGTGGCTGACGCGCACGGCGTCGCGCTGGCGCGGCCCCGTCTCCGCCTTCGTCGCGCTGCCGCTGGTGCTGCCGCCGACGGTGCTGGGCTTCTACCTGCTGGTGGCGCTGGGCCCCAACGGCTGGGGCGGCCAGCTGACGCAGGCGCTCGGCATCGGCCTGCTGCCCTTCACCTTCGGCGGCCTGCTGCTCGGCTCCATCCTGTATTCGCTGCCGTTCGCCGTCCAGCCCTTGCAGACCGCGTTCGAGGCGGTGGGACGCCGTCCGCTGGAAGCGGCCGCGACGCTGCGCGCCACGCCGTTCGATGCGTTCGTCCACGTCGTCCTGCCGCTGTCGCGCGGCGGCATCGTGCAGGCCGCGGTGCTGACCTTCGCCCACACGGTCGGCGAGTTCGGCGTGGTGCTCATGATCGGCGGCAACATCCCCGAGCGCACCCGCGTCGTGTCGACCCAGATCTACGGCCACGTCGAAGCCCTCGACTACACCCAGGCGCACTGGCTGTCGGCCGGCATGGTGCTGTTCTCCTTCGCGGTGCTGCTGGCCCTGGCGCTCCTCAACCGCCGCAGCGCAAGGGTGCTGGGATGAGCGTGGACGCGATCGAAGCCCGCCTGCGCCTGCCGCGCGCGGGCTTCACGCTGGACGTCGACCTGCGGCTGCCGGCGCAAGGCGTGACCGCGGTGTTCGGCCCCTCCGGCTCCGGCAAGACGACGCTGCTGCGTTGCGTGGCCGGCCTGGAGCGCGCCGCCGAAGCACGGGTGATGGTGGGCGGGGCCACTTGGGAGGACAGTACGCGCGGCCTGTTCCTGCCCGCATGGCAAAGGCCGCTGGGCTACGTGTTCCAGGAGGCGAGCCTGTTCGACCATCTCGACGTCCAGGGCAACCTCGCCTTCGCGGCCAAGCGCGCGGCCGCCGCGGACGCGGGCATCGACGTGCCCGGGCTGGTGCGCCTGCTGGGCATCGGCGACCTGCTCGATCGCCGTCCGCACCAGCTGTCCGGCGGCGAGCGCCAGCGGGTGGCCATCGCCCGCGCGCTTGCCACGCAGCCGCGCATCCTGCTCCTCGACGAACCGCTCGCCGCGCTGGACGCGCCCCGCCGGCAGGAGATCCTGCCCTGGCTGGAACGGCTGCGCGACGAGTTGCGCATCCCGATGCTCTACGTCACGCACTCGGGCGACGAAGTGGCGCGCATGGCGGACCACCTGGTGCTGCTCGACGCCGGGCGCGTCCGCGCGACGGGGCCGCTGGCGGAGACCCTTGCCCGCATCGACCTGCCCGCCGTGCCCGGCGAGGAACCGGCCGCGCTGCTGCATGCGACCGTGGTCCGCCGCGATGCGCAGTGGCAGCTGGCCGAAGCAGGCTTCGACGGCGGCGCGCTGTGGTTGCCGGACGCCGGCCATGCGGTGGGACACGCGGTGCGCGTGCGGGTGCTGGCGCGCGACGTGAGCCTTGCCTTGTCACCGCCGGAGGGCAGCAGCATCCAGAACGTGCTGGCCTGCACCGTGCGCGCCATCGCGCCCGGCGGCCATCCCTCGCAGGCGCTGCTGCAACTGGCTTGCGGCGACTCCGTCCTGCTGGCGCGGATCACCGCGCGCGCCGTGGACCAGCTTGGCCTGGCCATCGGCAGCGCCGCGTGGGCGCAGGTCAAATCAGCGGCGTGGGTGGCGTGATGCGAATGACCCCTCTCTTCTCCCGGCTCGCGCTGATCGCGCTGTGGCTGTCGTTCTCCGTTCCCGCCTTCGCGGCCGACCTGGTCGTCGGCTCGAAGCGCTTCACCGAAAGCTACGTGCTCGGCGAACTCGCCCGCCAGGTGCTGGTGGACGCGGGCGTGCCGGCGGTGCACCGCCAGGGACTGGGCAACACCGCGGTGATGGAGCAGGCGCTGGCCAACGGCAGCATCCACGTCTATCCGGAATACACCGGCACCATCGTGCGCGAACTGCTCAAGCGCGACGGATCCCCTTCGCTGGAGCAGCTCAATCAATGGCTGGCGCCGAAGGGGCTGAAGGCCGCGGTGCCGCTGGGCTTCAACAACAGCTATGCGCTGGCCATGCGCGAGGACGACGCCGCCCGCCTGGGCATCGCCACCATCTCCGACCTCGCGCGGGCCAAGGGGCCCTTGCGCTTCGGGCTGTCGCACGAGTTCCTGGTGCGGGCCGACGGCTGGGGTGCGCTGCAAAAGGCCTACAACCTCCCTTTCACGCCCGGCAGCGGCCTGGACCACGGCCTGGCGTACCAGGCCCTCGCGCGCGGGCAGGTCGACGTGGTGGACGCCTACACCACCGACGCGCAGATCGCTCGCCTGAAGCTGCGCGTGCTGCGGGATGACCGCGAGTTCTTCCCGCGCTATGACGCCGTCCTGCTGATGCGCAGCACGGTGGACGAGCGGCCCCTGGCCGCTGCGCTGGCGAACCGCATCGACGACGTCGCCATGCGCGCCATGAACGGCGAGGTCGAGATCGACGGCAAATCTTTCGAGGCCGTGGCCCGCGAATTCCTGGCCCGCGGCAAGTCGGGAACGGCCGCCCGACCCGCGGGGTCGACGTCGGCCGCAGGGGGCACTTTCATGGACCGCCTGTTCGCGCCCGACCTGCCACGGCTGCTGCGCGAGCACCTGGTGCTGGTGTTCGCCTCGCTCGCCATCGCCGTGGCCATCGGCGTGCCGCTGGGCGTGCTGGCGCACCGCCAGCCGCGGCTGTCCGGCAGCCTGATGGGGGTGGTGGGCGTCGCACAGACGGTGCCCTCGCTGGCCCTGCTCGCCTTCCTGATCGCGCTGGTCGGCACCATCGGCTTCGTGCCCGCGCTGCTGGCGCTATCGGTCTACGCCCTGCTGCCGATCGTTCGCAACACGCACGCGGGCCTGGCGTCCCTTTCGGTGGGCATGCGGCAAGCGGGGCTGGCGCTCGGGCTTCGCGACGGCCAGGTGCTGCGCGGCATCGAGCTGCCGCTGGCGGCGCCCACCATCTTCGCCGGCATCAAGACGGCCGCGGTCATGAACGTCGGCCTGGCGACGGTGGCCACCTTCATCGGCGCCGGCGGCCTGGGCGAGCGCATCGTCGCCGGGCTGGCAGTGAACGACACCGCCATGATGCTGGCCGGCGCGGTGCCGGCGGCGGTGCTGGCGTTGCTGACGCAGTGGGTGTTCGATGGGGTGGAGCGGTGGTTGCGGCGCCGGCGAGACCTGTAGGCCGGGGTGAGCGCGGAGCCGAACCCCGGTGATCGGTGAGTCACGCACCACCGGGGTTCGGCTTGCGCGCTCACCGCCGGCCTACGCCAGGCCGACCCCAAGCTTTCGCGCTCAGTTCGCCGTCCCCGCATTCGGAAAAAACAACTGCTCCCCGTTGATGCGATACCCCGCGATCGCCTGCTGCCCCGCCGGAGAAGTGACCCAGTCGATGAACTTCTGCGCCTCCACCCCCTTCACGTGCGGAAAGCGCTGCGGGCTGACCAGCATCACGCCGTACTGGTTGAACAGGCGCTTGTCGCCTTCCACCAGCACCGCCAGGCCTTGCCGGTTCTTGAAGCTCAGCCAGGTGCCGCGGTCCGCCAGCACGTAGGCGCCGCTCGATGCGGCGATGTTGAGGGCCGGACCCATGCCGCAGCCGCATTCCCGGTAGCCGCTGCCTTTCGCGGCCGCCAGGCTCGCCTGCGACCAGTAGCGCAGCTCCGCCGCGTGCGTGCCGCTCTTGTCGCCGCGGGAGATGAAGCCGGCGCCGGAGGACGCCACCTTCTTCAACGCCTCGACGATGTCATGGCCGCGCACCCGCGCCGGGTCGGCCGCCGGGCCGACCAGGATGAAGTCGTTGTACATCACCGGATAGCGGCGCGGCGCGAAACCCTCGGCGACGTACTTCTCCTCCGCGGCGCGATCGTGCACGAACAGCACGTCGGCGTCGCCCCGCCGGGCCATGTCGATCGCCTGCCCGGTGCCGACGGCGACCACTTTCACGTCGATCCCGGTGGCCCGCTTGAATGCGGGCAGCAGGTGGCCGAACAGGCCGGATTGCTCCGTCGACGTGGTCGATGCCATCGTGATCGCCGCCTGCGCGAAGGCCCCGCCCCCGGCAGCCATCGCCAGCGCCAGGCCGGCGACGCGCAGTGCATGGTTCCATTTCATCCCAGCTCTCCCCGCACGAACAGGTCGGCCTCCTGCGAGGTCTCCCCCAGCGGCCCGTCGAAGAACGCCGCCACCGGCAGGTCGGCCAGCACCCGGCCCTGCTCCATGTAGACCACGCGGGTGGCCAGGCGCTTGACCTGGCCCAGGTTGTGGCTGGCGAACACCAGCGTCATGCCGGACGCGGCGAAGTCCGCCATCAGCGCCTCGACCTCGCGCTTGGCATGCGGATCCAGGCTGGCGGTGGGCTCGTCGAGCAGCAGCACGTGGGGCCGCAGGCTCCAGGCGCGCGCCAGCGCCAGGCGCTGCAACTGGCCGCCCGACAAGGTGCGCGCATTGCGCAGCGCCACCTGCGCCAGGCCGACGCGGCCGAGCGCCAGCAAGGCGGCTTCCTTTGCCGCGCGCCAGGCGGTGCCGCGCAGCCACAAGCCGAGCGCGACGTTCGACAACGCGGAGGCACGCAGGGCGAACGGGCGCTGGAACACCATCGCCTGGCCCAGCGTGACATCCCGCACCATCTTGCCGGCGGTGGGCCGCAACAGGCCGTGCAGCACGCGCAGCAGCGTGCTCTTGCCGCTGCCGTTGGCGCCGATCAGTGCGACCCGTTCGCCGGGCGAGATGCGCAAGTCCACGCCGCGCAAGGCATGGACGGCGCCGAAATGCAGGTCCACCGCCTGCAGTTGCACCCAGGCACTCATCCCCCGGCTCCCGCCAGGACCACGCCCTCGGCGTGCCCGCCGCGCCAGCGCGCCACCAGCGCGATCGCCGCGTTGAGCGCGAGCACGACGCCGAGCAGCACCAGGCCGAGCGCCAGCGCCAGCGGCAGGTCGCCCTTGCTGGTCTCCAGCGCGATGGCCGTGGTCATCACGCGGGTGAAGCCCTCGATGTTGCCGCCGACGATCATCACCGCGCCGACCTCGGAGATCGCGCGGCCGAAGCACGCCAGCAGCACGGTGACCAGCGCATAGCGTTCATCGAAGGCGAGCAGCAGGCTGCGCAGCGCGCCGCGGGCGCCCAGCGACTGCAGCTGCTCGCCGTTGGCGCGCTCCGCGTCCTCCACCACCTGGCGCGTCAGCGCGGTGCAGACCGGCAGCACCAGCAGCACCTGCGCGAACACCATGGCCTGGAACGAGAACAGCCAGCCGAGGAAGCCCAGCGGGCCGGAGCGCGAGAGCAGCAGGTAGACGACGAGGCCCACCACCACGGACGGCACGGCCAGGAAGGTATTGAGGACGGTGACCACCGCGCCGCGGCCGGGAAAGCGCGCGACCGCCAGCCAGCCGCCCAGCACGAGGCCGAGCACGCAGGCAATGACGCAGGCCAGCCCGCTCACCGCGAGCGAGCGGCCGACGATGGACAGCAGCAGGGGATCGGCGCCGGCCACCAGTTCGAGGGCGCGCGCCAGGCTGTCCTGGAACGTATTCATGGGCGCGGATGCTATAGCCCTTCCGCGCGCGGCGCCGTGGGTGCTTGCGAGCTATGAACCAGCGTGCATAGCGCGCCGCGGCGCCGCCACCGCCTCGGCCATACTCGCCCCATGCGGAAAGTGGAACTCTCGTACGCCTTCGGTGCGGAGCGGCAGGACGACTGGGTGCGCAACGCGCTCATGGACATGCTGCACGCCGTGCAGGAACAGGGCTCCATCTCCGGCGCCGCGCGCGAGCTCGGGTTGTCGTACCGGCATGTGTGGGGCGAGCTGCGCCGCTGGGAAGCCAGGCTCGGCCATCCCCTGATCGTGTGGGAGCGCGGCCAGCACGCACGCCTGGCGCCGCTGGGCGAAAAACTGCTGTGGGCCGAGCGGCAGGCGCAGGCGCGGCTGGCCCCGCAGATCGAGGCGTTGCGCTCCGAGCTGGAACGCGCCTTCGCGGTGGCGTTCGACGAAACCACGCAGGTGCTGACCCTGTTCGCGAGCCACGACGACGGCCTGTCGCTGCTGCGCGACTTCGCCGTGCGCCAGGCGGCCCTGCACCTGGACGTGCGCTTCTGCGGCAGCGTGGACGCCATCGCGTCGCTGAACGCGGGGCGCTGCACGGTGGCTGGTTTCCACAGCTCGCAGCAGCCGGGGCTGGGCAGCGTGACGCAGCGCAGCTACCAGCCGCTGCTGCAGCCGGGGCGGCACAAGCTGATCGGCTTCGCGCAGCGCAGCCAGGGGCTGATGGTGGCGCCGGGCAATCCCCTGCGGCTCGATTCCATGGGCGAAGTGGCGCGGCGCCGCGCCCGCTACGTCAACCGGCCGCCCGGAAGCGGCACGCGCCTGCTGTGCGAGGAACTGCTCGCACGCGAGCAGCTGCGGCCGGCCGACATCTCCGGCCTCGAGCGCGAGGAGCCATCGCACGCGGCGGTGGCGCAAGCCATCGCCTCGGGCAGCGCGGACGCGGGCCTCGGCATCGAGGCCGCGGCCCGCGCGCGCGGGCTCGACTTCGTGCCGTTGCTGCAGGAGAGCTATTACCTGGTGTGCCTGAAGGAGACGCTGGAGCAGCCCGCGATGCTGGCGCTGCGCCGCGTATTGGAAAGCGCGCCGTGGCAGCAGGCGCTGTCCGCGCTGCCCGGCTATGCGCCGTGGCAGAGTGGCGAGGTGCTGAGCCTGAAGGCGCAGTTGCCGTGGTGGGATTTGCCGCCGAAGAGGCGCAAGCGGGCCTGATACCGGGGTTCCTTCGTCACCGCCGGCCTACGGGAGCCGCCTCGACCCGTAGGCCGGTGGTGAGCCCGAAGGCGAACCCCGGTGACCGAACCCCGGTGACTAGACCGCGCAGGTCCTGAAACCCACGAACCCCTCATCCCGCTCCGGCAGCGCCCACCACCGCGCCTTCGGATGCTTCATGCGGGCACGCGACGCGAAGGAGGCTCCGCGCTGCACCCGCGCCCGGCCGAACGCGCCCTGCGCATCCAGTTCCGCATGCGCCGCCCACGGCGCCGGCTCGAAACCCGGCCACGGCCGCAGCGTGCCGGCGGTCCACTCCCGGACGTCGCCCCAGCGGAAGCCCTGCCGCGCGGCATGCACGGCCGCGATCTCCCATTCGGCTTCCGTCGGCAGGCGCCGGCCGGCCCAGCGCGCCCACGCATCGGCCTCCCACCAGGTCGCGTGCAGCACGGGCTGGCTGCCCGACATGCGCGTCGGCTTGCCGAACATCGTCTGCAGCACGGCGCCGCTTGCCACGCCGATCTGGTCCACGTAACGCGGTCCGCGCCGGCCATCGCGTTCCGCCTCCCGCTGCAGCCACGCCCAGCCCTCGGGGTGCCACAGCTCCTGCCGGTCGTAGCCGCCGTCGTCGATGAACTCGACGTACTGCGCCCAACCCACCGGCTGCGCATCGATCTCGAACTCCGGCACGTCAACCGTCGCACGTCCGCACTCCACGTCCAGCGCAAAACCCGCCTCCGTCCAGCCCAGCGTCCACTGGGTGGCGGGCAGCAGGACCGGTGCGCGGGCGGCCACCGCGGCAGGCAGCGCCAGGCCGAGCGAAACGCCGCCCGCCTGGGCCAGCGTCGCCAGTTCCTCGCCCCGCAGGTCCTCGTGCCACAGGGCCATGCGATGGAAGTACAGCGCGTCCTCGGTGTCGGCGGTGTGATCGAGCAGGTCGAGCGTGATCTCCAGCGTTTCCAGCAGGTAGGCCCGGAGCGCGGGAAGCTCCGGCAGCACCAGGCTGCCGCGCTGGGCGGGCGGCACCAGGCTCGGGTCGAACCAGCTGTCCGCGCCCGGGTCGACGGACGCGGTCCGGACACCGTCGCGGGGGCAGCGCGGCCCGAGTGCGCGCTGCGGATTGCGGGCGATCCAGTATTCCGCGAGCCATGCCACGTGGCCCGCCACCCAGGCCGGCGGCGTCGCGTCGGCTGGCAGCAACGGCATCGCCAGGGCCGGGCCGAGCGACCCGTCCAGCCGGCCGAGGGCATGGAGCGTGTGGTTGCGCGCATCCATCAGCGCGACCGACAGGCGGTCCCGGCTGGCGCGGCGCATGTCCGGCGCGTCGGCGGTGATGGGCTCGAGGGTCATGAGGCAGAAGCATGCCAGTCCGTCGACCCGTACAAACACCGATAACGCGCCGGCTCGGCTGTCACGATGCTGTCAGGTTGGCCGGAAGGCCGCTTTCTAGAATTTCCTTCTTACTCTATCCCACAGAAGCGGGAGCGGCGAGCCCGCGCCCCGACGGAGACATTTTCCATGCGTGCTCTATTGAAGTTCTCGAACGCCGTGGACTGGCTGAACGCCCAGGTCGGCAAGTGGGTGATCTGGCTGATCCTGGCCTCCACGGTCATCAGCGCGGTCAACGCCATGGTCCGCAAGATGTTCAACATGAGCTCCAACGCCTACCTCGAGGTGCAGTGGTACCTGTTCGCGGCGGCCTTCCTGCTGGCGGCCGGGTACACCCTGCTGCACGGAGAACACGTGAAGATCGACGTGATCTCCAGCCGCCTGGAAAAGCGCAAGCAGATCTGGATCGACGTCTTCGGCTACGTCTTCTTCCTGCTGCCCGTCTGCCTCGTGATCCTGTACTACGGCATCCCCTTCTTCCTGCAGGGCTTCCGCTCCGGCGAGGTGTCCTCCAACGCGGGCGGCCTGATCCGCTGGCCGGTGTACATCCTGATCCCCATCGGCTTCGGGCTGCTGCTGCTGCAGGGCCTGTCCGAACTGGTCAAGCGCATCGCTTACCTGAAGGGCCTCATTCCCGACCCGACGGTGAAGATCGTGGCCAAGACGCCCGAAGAGGAACTGGCGGAGGAACTGCGCCGCCAGGCCGAAGCGCAGGGCCGCGTCTGATCGCGGAAAGAGGAGAACAACAATGATGCAGTTCATCGCACAGAACCTCGCCCCGATCATGTTCGCGGGCCTGTTCGTCTTCCTGCTGCTCGGCTTCCCGGTGGCTTTCAGCCTCGGCGCCTGCGGCCTCTTCTTCGGCTTCATCGGCATCGAGCTGGGCGTGCTGCCCACCTCGCTGCTGCAGGCGCTGCCGCTGCGGATCTTCGGCATCATGCAGAACGAGACGCTGCTGGCCATCCCGTTCTTCACGCTCATGGGCCTGATCCTCGAGCGCAGCGGCATGGCCGAGGACCTGCTGGACACCATCGGCCAGCTGTTCGGCCCGGTGCGCGGCGGCCTGGCCTTTGCCGTGATCTTCGTCGGCGCCCTGCTCGCCGCCACCACCGGCGTGGTGGCCGCCTCGGTGATCTCCATGGGCCTGATCTCGCTGCCGATCATGCTGCGCTACGGCTACGACCGCCGTATCGCCACCGGCGTGATCGCCGCTTCCGGCACCCTGGCGCAGATCATTCCGCCGTCGCTCGTGCTGATCGTGCTGGCCGACCAGCTGGGCCGCAGCGTCGGCGACATGTACAAGGGCGCCTTCGTTCCCGGCTTCGTGCTGACGGGCATGTACGCGGGCTACGTGGCGCTGCTCGCCATCTTCCGGCCGAAGTGGGTGCCGGCGCTGCCGCTGGAGGCCCGCAGCATCCGCGAGGACAATGGCAAGGCCGGACTGCCCTCGCTGCTGGTGCTGACCGTGCTGTCGACCGCCCTGGCCGTGGCGCTCGGCAAGAACTGGGCGGAGGTGGTGAGCTGGTGGCGCGGCGAGACGGTGACCTCGGTGCCGACCGACGAAACCATCGTCGTGTCCATGTGCGCCGGCGTGTTCTTCGCCTTCGTCGTCGCCATGATCAACAAGGTGACCCGGCTCGGCCTGCTGTCCCGGATGGCCGAGCGGGTGACCTTCGTGCTGATCCCGCCGCTGCTGCTGATCTTCCTGGTGCTCGGCACCATCTTCCTGGGCATCGCCACGCCCACGGAGGGCGGCGCCATGGGTGCGCTCGGCGCCTTCATCATGGCGATGGTTCGCCGCCGCCTGACCATGAGCCTGCTGAAGCAGGCGCTGAACACGACCACCAAGCTATCGTGCTTCGTGGTGTTCATCCTGATCGGCGCCACCATCTTCGGCCTGAGCTTCCAGGGCGTCGACGGGCCGCGCTGGGTCGAGCACCTGCTGACGGGACTGCCGGGGGGCCAGCTCGGCTTCCTGATCGTGGTGAACATCCTGATCTTCCTGCTGGCGTTCTTCCTCGACTTCTTCGAGCTGTCCTTCATCGTGGTGCCGCTGCTGGCGCCGGTGGCCGAGAAGCTGGGCATCGACCTGGTGTGGTTCGGCGTGCTGCTGGCGGTGAACATGCAGACCTCGTTCATGCACCCGCCCTTCGGCTTCGCGCTGTTCTACCTGCGCAGCGTCGCGCCCGACAAGGCGTACATCGACCGCGTCACCCGCAAGGAAATCCTCCCCGTCACCACGGGCCAGATCTACTGGGGCGCGGTGCCCTTCGTGATCATCCAGATCATCATGGTCGGCCTGATCATCGCCTTCCCGGGCATCGTCTCGCAGGACAAGGTGGAGAAGATCGACCTGAACAAGGTGAAGATCGAGATGCCGACGGACACGGGTGCGTTCGGCAGCGACCCGCTGGCGCCGCCGGCGGACCTGCAGCCCGGCTCCGCCGCCGCCGACAAGGCGGAGGCCGACGAGCAGAAGAAGATCGACGACCTGTTCAAGTAGCGAGCCCGGGACGCCGGGGTGCGCTTCGCGCAACCCGGCCTACGAGGGCCACCTTGATGCGTAGGTCGGGTTGCGCGAACGCGCACCCCGACACCCCCTCACAACGCCGGCATCGACCCGAAATCCGGCAGCGCGCCGCTCGCGAAGCCTGGCGTGTCGAGCGAGGCCAGCTGGATCTCTCCCTCGCGGATGCGCAGGCGCACGGCGCCGTGGCTGTGCTCGTACACGTCCGGATGCGCGCGCAGGAAGGCCTGCTGCTCCGCCTCCGGCAAGGCCGCCATGCCGTTGACGTAGTGGTGGCCGTTGCGCTCGACGTGGGTGATGCCCAGCAGGTTCACCAGCGCTAGGTCCTGCTGCACCGACAGCCCGGCCTGCGTCGTCAGGTCCTCGGCGGACATGAAGTAACGCGACCCGCCCTCCTCGCGGTTCCAGGCCGCGCAACGCGCCGCGTTGAGCACCGACTTGTAGAAGCCCTTGCAGGTCTTGGAGGAAACGCCGGCATAGCCATGCGCCCGTGCCTGGACGAAGCTTTCCAGCTCGCCGTCGGATTCGTCGACGATCACCGGCTTGCCGAAGTCGGTGGCGCGCAGGTCCACCTGCAGCGCCAGCTTGCGGGCGATGGGCTGCTCGATGAAGAGGATGGAGTCCCACAGGCGGCGCAGCGCCGGCTGCGCCTGGATCCCGCGCACCAGTTCCAGCACGCCTTGCGCGCCCTCGTACTGCTCGTTGCCGTCCAGGGACGCGAAGTAAGGCTGCGGCGAGCGGTCCAGCACGGCGGCGATGGCCTGCAGGCGCTGCACGTCGGCCTGCACCTTGCCGGCCACCTTCAGCTTGAAGTAGCGGTGCCCGTAGACCTGCACCACCTCCTCCAGCGTCTCGGGCAGGCCGTCGCCGACGCGTCCTCCCTCCCCCGCTGGGGGAGAAGTGATGGCATCTACCAGGCCCACCGTGTGGCGCGCGTGCATGGAGCGCGCCGGCCGCAGGTCCGCCAGGAAGGCGTCGAAATCGATCCCGTCGAACTCGGGGTGCGCGCGCCCCATGCCGGCGAGGTTGGCCTGCATTGCCGCATAGAACGAGACGCCGCGGGCACGGCACAGGGCATCGAGCACCGCGCGGTCGACGAGCGCGGGGCCGTAGCTGGCGAGCAGCGGGTTGTACCCGCGCCCGGCGGCGGCCCGCGCATGCGCCGCGTGGTGGCGCGCGAAGTGCCCGAAGGCCGTCGCCGGCGAGGCATCGGACAGGTACGCGTCGCGCGCCATGCGCAACACGTCGCGCAACTGGTCGAAGTTGTCCTCGTTGCTCAGCGCCAGGTTCTTGTCGAACCACTTGGGCGCCATCAGCTCGGCGGCCGCGCCCCAGGCCGTGCCGCCGCCGGGCAGCGAGACCTGGACCCGGGCGAAGGCCTGCGGCGACTCGGTCAGCGTGACCACGCCGAAGCGGAACGGCATGCGCAGCTTGACCGGCCGCTCGTACAGTTCGATCGCACGGATCGACAGGACAGGGGCTTCAGCCATGGGATTGCAGTCCTTGCAGCACGCCGCGCAGGTAGCCGATGGAATGCGCGGCGCATCCGGGACCATCGGGCACGTAGTCGAAGGGCTCGACGCCCACGATGCCGGGAAAATGCCCGGCCTCTTCCATCCGCCGCATCACCTGCAGGATCGGCCCGAACGCCATGACGCCCTGCCCCGGCCCGCGCCGGTTGGGATCGTTCACCTGCACATGCCCGATCACGCCGCGCGGCATCCAGCGCTCCATCAGCGCGTGCACCGGCTCCGCCTCGGCCTGGCCGGCGGCGCTGCAGTCGATCATCGTGCGCAGCGCCGGCAGGCCGATCTCGTCGACCATGCAAGCGGCCTCCTCCACCGTGTTGAACAGGTCGGTCTCGCGCGGCGCCAGCGGCTCCAGGCAGTAGGTGACGCCGCAGCGCGCCGCCGCTTCCCCCGCCGCGCGCAGGCACTCGCGGGCGCGCTCCCACGCCTGCTCGCGCGTGCTGCCGGCGGGCACGCTGCGCTGCTTCGGCGAGCCGTGCACCAGGTAGCTGCCGCCCAGGGCGACGCACAGCTCCACCAGCCGCTGCATCACGTCCGTCGTCCGGCGGCGCAACGACGCGTCCTCGCTGACGATGGACAGGCCGGCGGGCGCCACCAGCAGCCAGTGCAGTCCGTGGATCCGCAGGCCGTGGTCCTCCGCCACCTTGCGGAAGGCCGCGGCCTCCTGGTCGGTGATGGACATCGGGTCCTCCGCCAGCGTGAACGGCGCGACCTCCAGGCCGTCGTAGCCCAGGTCGGCGGCCAGCTTGCACTGCCGCGCGAAAGGCAGCGGTTGCAGCACCTCGTTGCAGAGGGCGAATTTCATGGCGACACCGGCGCGGGACGACGCGCGAACAGCTTGCGCACCAGCGGCAGGCGGAACAGCACGATCAGCAGGATGCCCCCCGCCAGCACGGCCGAGATCGGGCGGGTGAAGAAGGGCAGCAGGTCGCCGTCCGACAGCACCAGCCCGCGCCGGAAGTTCTTCTCCAGCAGGTCCCCCAGCACGATGCCCAGCACCAGCGGCGCCACCGGGAAGCCGAAGCGGCGCAGCGCGTAGCCAATCAGGCCGAACGCCACCATCACCCAGATGTCGAACAGGCGCGAGGCCAGCGCGAAGCTGCCGATCGTGCACAGCACCAGCAGCATGGGCACGATGATGGTGGTCGGCACGCGCAGCACCTGCACCAGGAACTTGGTCAGCGTCAGGCCGTAGATCAGGATGCCGATGGTGGCCAGCATCATCATCGCGACGATGTCGTAGACGAACTGGGGCGACTCGATCATGATCATCGGCCCCGGCTTGACGCCGTGGATCAGCATGGCCGCCATGAGCACCGCGGCAGGCGCCGAGCCCGGAATCTGCAAGGTCAGCACGGGAATGATGGCGCCCGGCACGCAGGCGTTGTCGCCGGTCTCGGCGGCCATCAGGCCCTCGACCGAGCCCTTGCCGAACTGTTCCTTCTCCTTGCTCGCGCGCTTGGCCGCGGCATACGACGACCAGGCGGCGACGTCCTCGCCCACGCCCGGCACGATGCCCATGAAGGTGCCGATCACGCCGCTGCGGATGATGGTGCGCCAGTACTTCAGCACGTCGCGGATCTTCGGGATCACCGAGTCGAGCGCGTTCACCTGCACCGGCGGGCGCTTCTCCTGCATGGCCACCAGGATCTCGGCGAACCCGAAGGCGCCGACCAGCGCCGGCACCAGCGAGATGCCGCCGGCCAGGTCGCGGTTGCCGAAGTGGAAGCGCTCGTAGGCATGGATGCCGTCCTGCCCGATGGTGGCGATGAAGAGCCCGGCGAAGCCGGCAATCCAGCCCTTGAGGGGGTCGCCGCCGGTGAGTGTGGCCGAGACGATGACGCCGAACACCGCCAGCCAGAAGAACTCGTAGGCGCCGAACTTCAGCGCCACCTCGCCCAGCATCGGGGTGAACAGCGCCAGGAAGAACATGCCGATCAGGGTGCCCAGCACCGAGCCGCTGGTGGCGATGCCCATCGCCTTGCCGGCCATGCCCTGGCGCGCCAGCGCGTAGCCGTCGAGGCAGGACGCCGCCGACGCCGGCGTGCCGGGGATGTTCAGCAGGATCGCGCTGCGGCTGCCGCCGTAGATCGCGCCGACGTAGGTGCAGATCAGCACCAGGATGGCCTGCGACGCCGGCAGCTTGATCGTCAGCGTGGTCATCAGCGCCACGCCCATGGTGGCGGTCAGGCCCGGCAGCGCGCCGATGATCACGCCCACCAGGGTGGAAGCGAGCACGAGGGCGATCGACGTCGGTGTGAGGAAGCTGGCCAGCGACTGGCCGAAGGAGAAGAGACCCTGGAACATCGAAGGCGCCTAAGGCAGCCGCACGTAGAAGACTTCCTGGAACACCAGGGTCACCACGGCGCTCGTCGCCGCGCCGTAGGCGAACGCGAGCAGCAGCTGTCGAACCGTGCCGCGGCCCAGGCTGCGCTGGCGCTCACGGTCGAAGAAGAAGATGAAGCCGGTGACGAACAGCAGCGTCGCCAGCCAGAAGGGCACGCCATGGCCCACGAGCACGACCGAGTAGGCGAGCATGGCGCCGATGACCGCCGCCATGTAGCGCCGCGCGCCGGGCACCCTGTCCGCCGGCGTGGCCACGGGGCCGAGCGCCCCGCGCTGGATCGAGCGCAGCGCCAGCACGAAGCCGAGCAGCAAGATGGCCGCGCCCAGCAGCATGGGCACCAGCCCGGGAATCTCGTACCGGTTGATGTGCAGGTTCTCCAGCCGGTCCATCCGCCAGGCCAGCGTGAACACGCCGGCGCCGAATGCCATCCACACCAGGGCCGCCCAGAGGTCGGCGCGCGGCGAAACGGCGCCAGGCGGCGCCGACTCCATGCTCATGTTGAAACGACCTTCCTGCGCCCGTCAGGGCTTGGCGATGCCGACCGTGTCCGGCGACACCTTGGTCTTGCCGGTGGAGTGCAGCAGCCAGGCATTGGCCTGGATCGCCGGCATGGCGGCCGCCAGCGCGGCGTCGCCGGCCACCGGGGCGAACAGCGCGCCCTTGTTCACCGCATAGGCCTTGATCGCCGGGTTGTTGGCAATGTTCTTCGCCCAGATGTCCTGCACCGTCGCCACCACCTCCGGCGGCACGCCCTTGGGGATGAAGATGCCGAAGTAGTTGGCCGGCGCCTTGAAGCCGGGGATGGTCTTGCTGATCGGCTCGATGGTGCCGTAGCCTTCGATCTCCAGCGGCCGGTCGCTGACGGTGGCCAGCGGGCGGATCATCTCGGCCTGCTCCACCGCAAGCTGCGTGGTGATGTCGGTCTCGCCCGAGACCGTGGCCACCACGGCGGGGTTGCCGCCGTCATAGGTGACGTGGCGGTACTTGACGCCGGTGGCGCGGGAGATCGCTTCCATCGCGTTGTGGCCGCCGGAAGTCACGCCCGCCGTCGCCACCTTGACTTCGCCCGGCTTGGCCTTCATGGCGGCCAGCAGGTCCGCCACCACGGCGATGTTGGCGACGCTCAGGAACATGTGCCAGTCCCGGGCCGGCACGTCCAGCATGCCGAGCGCCTGGTAGGTGCCCAGGTCCTGCGCCGCGCCCGCCGCCCAGGTGTAGCCGTCCTTCGGCGCTTCCCAGGCGTTCTTGGTGCCGATGGAGCCGGAGGCGCCGGGCTGGTTCACCACGATGATCTTCTGGCCCAGCACCTTTTCCAGTTCCGCCGCGGTGACGCGGGTGATCTGGTCGGTCGACCCGCCGGCGGCCCAGGGCACGATCAGGTTGATCGGCTTGGTGGGTTTCCATTGCGCCGCGGCGGGCAGGGAGGCGCCGAGGGCGAGCGTCGCGGCCAGGGCGTGGAGGAAGAAGCGCTTTTGCATGGAGATCTCCGGTTTAATTCCCTAAACAGTTAATTGACTCTACGGTCACCGCCACGCGGTGTCAACGAGGGCTACGGTTTGTTCGTGTGGAGCGCGAAGCCGACCCGCGACTTCAGGCCAGCCACCGCTCCCGATGCTCCGCCACGAACGCATCGTCGTTCAAATGCGGATACTCCCGCTGCACCCGCGACAGCTCCTCGGCCTGCCCCGGGCTCAGTCCCTCCGCCGGATCGAGGCACCAGGTGCCTTCCAGCAGCCCCTGCCGCCGCAGCACCTCGTGGCAACCCGCGATGCAGCCGTGGAAGTCGTGCGCCACGTCGAACAGCGCGGCGTTCCAGTCGGTCACCTGGCCGTCCAGCGCCAGCAGGTCCATCGGCGCCTGCCCCGCCCGCACCGCGGCATGGATGCGCTCCAGCAACTGCACCGCGCTGCGCGTGCCCACGCTCCAGTGCCCGAGCAGGCCGCCGCGGATGCGCACCGTCACCGGCCGGCCCTCGCGCATGAAGGTGAAGGGCGCCAGCAGGTCCAGCACGATGTGGTCGTCGTTGCCGGTGTAGAGCGTGACGCGCTCCTCCGCGCCGGCGGCCACCACGCCGCGGATCACGTCGAGCGTGCGATAGCGGTGGAACGGCGCCATCTTGATCGCCACCACGTTGTCGATTGCGGCGAAGCGGCGCCAGAACTGCATCGGCAGGTGGATGCCGCCGACGGCGGGCTGCAGGTAGAAGCCCACCAGCGGCATCTCCTCCGCCACCGCGCGGCAGTGCGCCACCAGTTCGTCCTCGGTCGCCGATTTCATCGCGGCCAGGCTGAGCAGCCCGGCGTGATAGCCGAGCCGGCGGGCGACGCGCGCTTCGCGCAGCGCCTGCTCCGTGCGCCCCGCGAGACCCGCGACCATGAACAGCGGACGCCGCCCGCCCAGGGGCTCCCACTCGCGCGCGGCCTGCATCGCCAGCTCCAGCACCGGCTGGTACAGGCCGACGTCGCGGATGGCGAACTGCGTCGAATGCACGCCCACCGCCACGCCGCCGGCGCCGGCGTCGAGGTAGTAGCGCGTCATGGCGCGCTGGCGCCGCGCGTCCAGCTGGCGCTGCCCGTCCAGCGCGAGCAGGTGGGCGGGGATGACGGCGCCGGCGCGCAGGACGGCGAGGCTGTCGGCGGGAAGTTCGCTCCAGTGCATGACCGCCTCCTTCAGTACTTGCCGTCGCGCGCTTCGTAGTGCGTCGGCTTGCCCAGGCTGGCGCCGCCGCGCTGCACCCAGTCGGCCGTCCAGTCGATCATGCGGTCGAGGGTGACCTTCGGCTTGCCGAACAGCCGGAACGCCTCGGCGCAATCCACCAGCCAGGCGGATTCCGCCTCGTGGCCGGTGAAGACCGGCCGCACGCCCAGGCGCTCGGAGAACGCCAGCGCCAGCTCGCGGATGCTGATCTTCGGTCCGCTCAGGTTCAGGGCGCTGGTCGGCACCGTGCAATGCGCCAGGGTGCGCAGCGCCCAGTCGTTGGCCTCGCCCTGCCAGATCACGTTGGCGTGGCCCATGTTCAACGCGATGGGCGAGCGCCGCAGCACCTTCTGCGCGACGTCGTGCAGCACGCCATAGCGCATGTCGATCGCATACGACAGGCGCAGCAGCCGGCCCGGCGTGCCGTGCAGGTGCGAGAAGTGTTCGAACAGCCGCTCGCGGGCGACGCACGAGTTGGCGTACTCGCCCGAGGGCGCGGTCGGCGGCGTCGACTCCGGCGCGCCTTCGCCCGCGGTGGGAACGAAAGGGTACACGCAGGCGGTGGAGAAGGCGACGATGCGCGAGCGCGCGAAGCGCTCGGCCACCAGCGCCGGCACATGCGCGTTCATCGCCCACGTCAGCCATTCGCTGCCGGTGGAGCCGAACTTGCGGCCGGCCATGAAGACGATGTTGGGCGCATCCGGCAGCTGCGCCAGCGCCTCGCGCGACTGCAGGTCGGCCGCGATGCATTCCACGCCGCTGGCCTGCAGGCGCTCGCGCAGCCCGGGCTCGGAGAAGCGCGCCACGCCGATCACCCGCCGCGCAGGATCGACACGCTTGGCCATGCGCGCCAGCGTGGGGCCCATCTTGCCGCCGACGCCCAGGATCAGGATGTCGCCCGGCGCCTGGGCCAGGCTGCGCGCCAGCTCCGGCGAGGGCCGGCTCATGAGTTCCTCGAGGGCGTCGACGTCCGCGATGCGCGCGGGCAGTTCCTGGGCAGCTTCTTTCATCCCGCGACTATTCACCATCTGGTGAATTGCATCAAGGCGGGGGGAACCCTTAGAACCTTGGCGTGCTCAGGCCCGGCACCGCTCCAGCACGTAGCGGCTCATCGCCGAGGCCAGCTCCAGCTCGCCGACGAAGACGCGGCCCGCCACCTCGGCCTCCAGCCGCCGCGCCTCCTCCTCGTTGTGGGAGCGCACCACGATCTCGATCAGCGGGTTGAGCAGCCGCGCATGCTCGGCCATCTGGCGCACGCCCAGCGTGTCGGGCGTCGCGATCACCAGCAAGCGCGCACGCGCGACGTGCGCCTGCACCAGCACCTCCGGGCGGCTGGCGTCGCCGGTCACCGCCGCCATGCCCTGGCCGCGCAACTGCTCGACCAGCTCGCGATTTTCTTCCGCCACCACGAACGGCAGGCCGGCCGCGCCCAGGTCCGCGGCCACCTTGCGGCCGACGCGGCCGTAGCCGACCAGCACGACGTGGCCCGAGAGGAACCGGGCGTCGGTGGACATCGGCAGTTCCGCCAGCGGATCGTCGCGCGCGGCGTGGTCCCGCGCCATCTGCGAACGCCGCAGCAGCCATTGCTGGGTCGGCTCGATCGCATGGAACAGCAGCGGATTGAGCGCGATGGAGATCAGCGCGCCGGCGACCACCAGGCTCTGGGCTTCGGCCGGCAGGACGCCGAGCGTGCCGCCCAGGGCCATCAGGATGAACGAGAACTCGCCGATCTGGGCCAGGCTGGCGGAGACCGTCAGCGCCGTGTGCAGCGGATAGCGCAGCGAGAGCACCAGCACCGCGGCCGCGATCGACTTGCCGAAGACGATGATGCCGACCACGGCCGCCACCCGCAGCGGCTGGGCCACCAGCACCGCGCAGCGGCAGCGTCTCGTGCGCGGCGCGCTCGCTGAACTGCGACTCGCGCAGCACCATGCCGGCGAAGAAGGCGCCCAGCGCGAACGACACGCCGAACAGCTTGGTCGCGCCATACGCGATGCTCACCGCGGCGGCCACCACGCACAGCGTGAACAGCTCGCGCGAGCCCACCTTCTGCACCTGCCACAGCAGCCAGGGGAACAGGCGCCGCCCCACCAGCAGCATCAGCACGACGAATGCGCTCACCTGCAGCAGCGTCGTGCCGATCTCGCGCCAGATCGATTCCATGCCGGCATGCGAGCCGCCGGAGAGGATGGACGCCACGGGTGGCAGCAGCACCAGCACCAGCACGACCGCGAGGTCTTCCACCACCAGCCAGCCGACGGCGATGCGGCCGTTGAAGGTGTCCAGGGCGCCGCGGCTTTCCAGGGCGCGCAGCAGCACGACCGTGCTGGCGCACGACAGCGAGATGCCGAACACCAGCGCGGCCGGCAGGCTCCAGCCCCACAGCGTGGCGATCCCCATGCCCATGGCGGTGGCCGCCACCATCTGGACCACCGCGCCCGGCACCGCGATCTTGCGCACCGCCAGCAGGTCGCCCAGCGAGAAATGCAGCCCCACGCCGAACATCAGCAGCATCACGCCGATCTCGGCCAGTTGCGCCGCGATGGCGGCGTCCGCCACGAAGCCCGGCGTGAACGGGCCGAGCACGACGCCGGCCAGGAGGTAGCCCACGAGGGCCGGCAGGCGCAGGCGGACGGCCAGGAAGCCGAACACCAGCGCCAGCCCGAGACCCGCAGCGATGGTGGTGATGAGAGGAAGGTCGTCGTGCATGAACGCCCGACTCTAAAGGATGCCGCGCCGTGCGCCCTATTCGGGCGACTGCTTCTGGTCGCCGTCCGACCGGTGCCGCACCACGCGCACGACGTACCAGACCACGATGATGGCGAAGATGCCGGTGGACACGGGATTCAGCCACTTGCCGATGCGCTCGTACTGGCTTTCCAGCAGGTAACCGGCCAGCGTCAGCAGCGACGTCCAGATGAGCGAGCCGAGCAGCGTCCACAGCACGAAGGGCAGCAGCCGCATGCGCGCCATGCCCGCCGGCAGCGCCACCACGGTGCGCAGCGCCGGCACCAGCCGCCCGAATACCAGCACGACGGGGCCGCGCCGCTCGAACAGCTTCTGGCCGCGGTCGATCTCGCCGGGGGTCAGCGCGATCCAGCGGCCGTGCCGTTGCGCCAGCGACTTCAGGCGCTCCGCGCCCACCTTGCGCCCGATCCAGTACCAGGGCAAGGCGCCCACCAGCGAGCCGAAAGCACCGGCGGCCACGACCAGCACGGGGTGCAGTTCACCGCGCGCCGCCAGGAAGCCGGCGAAGGGCATGATCAATTCGGAGGGCAGCGGCGGAAAGAGGTTTTCCGCCAGCATGAGCAGTGCGATGCCCGCGTAGCCCAGCCGCCCTATCGTGTCGATCACCCAATCCGCCATCGACCGAGTGTAGGCATGAAAAAAGCCGCCCGGGGGCGGCTTTGCGAGGCGGCAGGCGAAGCTCAGAGCTTCACGGAGGCCATGTAGCTGTCGTAGCGGTACTCGGAGAAACGGGTCCACAGCAGCTGGTCGCGCTGGAAGGCGCGCATGTCCTGGTGGATCTTCTTGAACTCGGGCGACTTGGCCTCGTGCTCGGCGAAGACTTCCATCGACGCCTTGAAGCCGGCGTCCATCAGGTCCTTCGAGAAGGGCTTGAGCTGCGTCTTGGCGGCCACCAGGCGCTTGAGCGCGCTGGGGTTCAGGGCGTCGTACTTGGCGGTCATGTCGCGCGCGGCCACCTTGGTGGCGGCATCGACGATCGCCTTGTTCTCCGGCGACAGGGCGGCGTACGCCTTGGTGTTGATGAAGAACTCGAGCTCGGCGCCGCCTTCCCACCAGCCGGGGTAATAGTAGAAGGGGGCGACCTTGTTGAAGCCCAGCTTCTCGTCGTCGTACGGGCCGACGAACTCGCTGGCGTCCAGCGTGCCCTTCTCGAGCGCCTGGTACACCTCGCCGGCCGGCATGTTCTGCGCCACCACGCCCAGCTTGGCCATGGCTTCACCGAACAGGCCGCCGCCCAGGCGCATCTTCAGGCCCTTCAGGTCGGCGACGCTCTTGATCTCCTTGCGGTACCAGCCGCCCATCTGCGTGCCGGTGTTGCCAGCGCTCTCGCTCTTGATGTTGTACTGGGCGTAGAACGCGTCCATCAGCTTGCGGCCGTTGCCGTGCTCCATCCACGAGTCCATCTGGCGCGCCGTCAGGCCGAAGGGCACCGCGCAGCCGAAGGCGAAGATCGAGTTCTTGCCGGTGAAGTAGTAGGGCGCGGTCTGCGCCATCTCGATGGTGCCGTTCTGGATGGCGTCGACCACGCCGAAGGCGGGCATCAGCTCGCCGGCGGCATGCGTGGACACTTCGAACTTGCCGCCCGACAGGTCCTTGACCGTGCGCGCGAACATCTCGGCGCTGCCGAAGATGGTGTCCAGCGACTTGGGGAAGCTGGAGGCGAGGCGCCAGCGCACCGCGGGCTGCGCGTGCACCGCGGGGGCGATGCCGGTGGCGAGGACGCCGGCGATGCCGGCGCGCTTGATGAGGGAACGACGATCCATGGATGACAACTCCTGTTTTATCCGCGGGATGATGCGGCTGAGCACGACGCGAACCTGACGGAAGGCTGGCAGGCGCGGCCCTGGCTTGTACCTAAAACCTTCCATTCACAGCCAAAAGGTTCCAGTTCAGAGTTTCTGCGACTGCATGAAGCGGTCGAAGGTGGCCTCGGTGAAACGGAACCAGAGGTTCTGCTCGGCGCGGAACTTCGAATACGCGGCGTACACCTTCTTCCAGTTCTCGTTCCTGCGCGACAGCTCGTCGTACAGGGCCATCGACTGCCGGAACGCCTCGGTCATCACGTCGGCCGGGAAGGGCCGCAGCTTGGCGCCCGTGGCCACCAGCTGCTTCAGGGCGCCGGGATTGCGGGCGTCGTACTTCGCCTGCGTCTCGACGTGCGCGTAGGTGGACGCGGCCTCGATGATCGCCTTGTGCTCCGCCGACAGCGCGTCGAACGCCTTCTGGTTCACGTACAGGTCCAGCTGCAGGCCGCCCTCCCACCAGCCGGGGTAGTAATAGAACGGCGCGACCTTGTGGAAGCCGAGCTTGAGGTCGTCGTACGGTCCGATCCATTCGGCCGCATCGATGGTGCCCTTCTCCAGCGCCTGGTAGATCTCGCCGCCCGGGATGTTCTGGGGCACGCCGCCCATGCGCTCGAGCACGCGGCCGGCGAAGCCGCCGATGCGGAACTTCAGGCCCTTCAGGTCCGCCGCGCTCTTGACCTCCTGCCGCATCCAGCCGCCCATCTGCGCGCCGGTGTTGCCGCAGGGGAAGCTGGTCATGTCGTAGCGGGCGTAGAACTCGCGCATCAGCTTCAGGCCGTTGCCCTCGTACGTCCACGCGCTCATCTGCCGGCTGTTCAGGCCGAACGGAATGGCGCCGCCGATGGCGAAGGTTTCGTCCTTGCCGAAGAAGTAGTACGGGGCGGTGTGGGCGGCCTCCACCGTGCCCTTCTGCACGCCGTCCACCACGCCGAAGGCCGGCATCAGCTCGCCGGCCGCGTGCACGGACACCTCGAAACGGCCGCCGGACAGCTGCCGGACCTTCTGCGAGAAGACATCGGCCGCGCCGTAGATGGTGTCCAGCGATTTCGGGAAGCTGGAGGCGAGGCGCCAGCGGATGGCAGGCTGGGCGTGCACCGCCGGGGCGGCGCCGGCGGCGAGCACGCCCGCGATGCCGGCATGCTGGAGGACGGTGCGTCGATCCATGGACTGAACTCCTGAAGTACTGGCAAAAGAAAAGAGGCCCCGCAGGGCCTCCTTTTTCTTGCGTGCGGGAAGCTTACAGCTTCTGCGCCTGCATGAAGCGGTCGAACGTGGCCTCGGTGAAGCGGAACCACAGGTTCTGCTCGGCGCGGAAGCCGCTGTAGTCCGCGTAGATCTTCTTCCAGTCGGCGTTCTTCGAGCCCAGCTCCTCGTACAGGCCCATCGACTGCTTGAAGGCCTCGTTCAGCACGTCGGCGGAGAACGGGCGCAGCTTGGTGCCGGCGCCCACCAGCTGCTTGAGAGCGGCCGGGTTGCGGGCGTCGTAGCGGGCCTGCATCACGGAGTGCGCATGGGCCGCGGCGTTCTCGACGATGGCCTTGTATTCCGGGGTCAGGGCGTTGAACGCCTTGTCGTTGATGAAGAAGTCCAGCTGCGGGCCGCCTTCCCACCAGCCGGGGTAGTAGTAGAACGGGGCGACCTTGTTGAAGCCCAGCTTCAGGTCGTCGTACGGTCCCACCCATTCGGCCGCATCGATGGTGCCCTTTTCCAGCGACTGGTAGATCTCGCCGGCGGGGATGTTCTGCGGCACGCCGCCCAGGCGCTCGAGCACCTTGCCGGCGAAGCCGCCGATGCGCATCTTCAGGCCCTTGATGTCCGCCAGCGTCTTGATCTCCTTGCGGTACCAGCCGCCCATCTGGGCGCCGGTGTTGCCGCCGGGGAAGTTGACCATGTTGTACTTGGAATAGAACTCGCGCATCAGCTTGCCGCCGTTGCCCTCGTACATCCACGCCGTCATCTGGCGGCTGTTCAGGCCGAAGGGGATGGCGGTACCGAGCGCGAAGCACTCGTTCTTCCCGAAGAAGTAGTACGGCGCGGTGTGCGCCATCTCCACGGTGCCCTGCTGCACGCCGTCGACCACGCCGAAGGCGGGCATCAGCTCGCCGGCCGCGTGGGTCGAGATCTCGAACTTGCCCCCCGACATCGCCTTGACCTGGGCGGCGAACACCTCGGCGGCGCCGTAGATGGTGTCCAGCGACTTCGGGAAGGACGAAGCCAGGCGCCAGCGAATGGCCGCTTGCGCATGCACCGCCGGCGCGATGCCGGTGGCGAGCACGCCGGCGATGCCAGCTTTCTTCATCAGGGAACGACGATCCATGGGGACTCCTGCTTTTGAGAAATTTCGGTTATGTGCCACCCGTGCGTTCCAACTTTCGTATCGGTTGCAGGGTGGCACATTCTGGGTAACGCGAACTTTCTCGTCAGCCGGGGTTTTCCCTCGTGCTCGGCAGTGGCGCAACACGCCACTGCCGCCCCCTTACAGCTTCTGGGCCTGCATGAAGCGGTCGAAGGTCATCTCGGTGAAGCGGAACCAGACGTTCTGGTCGGCGCGGAAGCTGGCGTAGTCCGCGTAGATCTTCTTCCAGTCCGCGTTCTTGCTGCCGATGTCGTCGTACAGCGCCATCGCCTCCTTGAACGCCACGTTCATCAGGTCGGCGGAGAACGGGCGCAGCTTGGTGCCTGCCGCCACCAGCTGCTTGAGCGCCGCCGGGTTGCGGGCGTCGTAGCGGGCCTGCACCATGATGTGCGCGTCGGAGGCGGCGGACTCGATGATCGACTTGTATTCCGACGACAGGCCGTCGTAGGCCTTCTGGTTGACCAGCACGTCCAGCTCGGGGCCGCCTTCCCACCACCCCGGGTAGTAATAGAAGGGAGCGACCTTCGAGAACCCGAGCTTCAGGTCGTCGTACGGCCCCACCCATTCGGCCGCGTCGATCGTGCCCTTCTCCAGCGCCTGGTAGATCTCGCCGCCCGGGATGTTCTGGGGCACCCCGCCCATGCGCTCGATCACCTTGCCGGCGAAGCCGCCGACCCGGAACTTCAGGCCCTTCATGTCGGCGGCGCTCTTGACCTCCTTGCGGTACCAACCGCCCATCTGGGCGCCGGTGTTGCCGGCCGGGAAGTTGAGCATGTTGTACTTGGCGTAGAACTCCCGCATCAGCTTGCCGCCGTTGCCCTCGTGCATCCAGGCCGTCATCTGCCGGCTGTTCAGGCCGAAGGGGATGGCGCAGCCCAGGGCGAAGACCTCGCTCTTGCCGAAGAAGTAGTACGGCGCGGTGTGCGCCACTTCCACCGTGCCCTGCTGCACGCCATCGACCACGCCGAAGGCCGGCATCAGCTCGCCGGCGGCGTGGGTGGAGATCTCGAACTTGCCCCCGGACAGCGACTTCACGCGGGCCGCGAACACCTCGGCGCCGCCGTACAGCGTGTCGAGCGATTTCGGGAAGCTGGATGCCAGTCGCCATCGGATGGCTGGCTGCGCGTGCACCGCGGGGGCGATGCCGGTTGCGAGCACGCTGGCGATGCCCGCATTGCGAAGAAGCGAACGACGGTCCATGGCTTGTCTCCTGAGGAAGGTCAGGCGGCCATTCTCGGAGCGACAGCCTCCCGTCAGGAACGGGTTTTCCCTCGCTTCGATGGCGGGGTCGCTGGCGCGCTGCCCCTCACCCCGGCCCTCTCCCCAGCGGGGAGAGGGAGGAAGTCATTCGGCGCCTCGTAGGGCGGGTTCGCGCAGCGACCCCGCCGTCGCCGCTAGCCGACTACTTTGAGGCTCGGTGCGGCGTGCGCCACCAGCTCACCGAAGCGCGCCCGGATCGAGGCCTCGATGCCGGCGGCGTCCAGCCCCTGCAGCGACAGCAGCCGCGCCGGGTCGCCATGCGGCGCGTATTCGTCGCGCAGTCCGAGCTGCAGGACCGGCTTGACCACGCCCGCGGCCTGCAACGCCTCCAGCACCGCGCTGCCGGCCCCGCCCATGATGGCGCCCTCTTCCACCGTCACCAGCGCATCGTGCGAGGCCGCCAGCTGCAGCAGCAGTTCCTTGTCCAGGGGCTTGGCCCAGCGCATGTTGGCCACGCTCGCATCCAGCCGCTCCGCGGCCTGCAGGGCGGGGTACAGCAGCGTGCCGAAGGCCAGGACGACGACGGAGCGGCCCTGCCGCCGCACCTCGCCCCGGCCGAACGGCAGTGACTGCAGGCCCGGCTCCACCGCCACGCCGGCGCCGGCGCCCCGCGGATAGCGCACCGCCACCGGATGGTCTTGCTGGTAGGCCGTGGTCAGCAGCTTGCGGCACTCGTTCTCGTCGGCCGGACAGGCGATGCTCACGTTCGGCACGCAGCGCAGGTAGGGGATGTCGTAGGCGCCCGCGTGCGTGGGGCCGTCGGCCCCGACCAGCCCCGCGCGGTCGAGGGCGAACACCACCGGCAGCTTCTGCAGCGCCACGTCGTGGATCAACTGGTCGTAGGCGCGCTGCAGGAAGGTGGAATAGATCGCCACCACCGGCTTCATGCCCTCGCAGGCCAGGCCGGCGGCGAAGGTCACGGCATGCTGCTCCGCGATGCCGACGTCGTGGTAGCGGTCCGGGAAGCGCTGGTGGAATTCCAGCATGCCCGAGCCCTCGCGCATGGCCGGCGTGATGCCGACCAGCCGGTGGTCCTGCGCCGCCATGTCGCACAGCCACTGGCCGAACACCTGCGTGAAGGTCGGCTTCGGCTGCGTCGCCGGCTTCACCAGGCCGACGGCGGGATCGAACTTGCCGGGGCCGTGGTAGGCCACGGGGTCCGCCTCGGCCAGCTTGTAGCCCTGCCCCTTCTTCGTCACGACGTGCAGGAACTGCGGGCCCTTGAGCTGCTTGACGTTCTGCAGCGTCGGGATCAGCGAGTCGAGGTCGTGGCCGTCGATCGGGCCGACGTAGTTGAAGCCGAACTTCTCGAACAGCGTGGCCGGCACCACCATGCCCTTGGCGTGCTCCTCGAAGCGCTTGGCCAGCTCGAACAGCGGCGGCGCCACCTTCAGCACGTTCTTGCCCAGCTCCTTGGTGGCGGCGTAGAAGCGCCCGCTCATGAGTTGCGCGAGGTAGCGGTTCAGCGCGCCCACCGGCGGGCTGATCGACATGTCGTTGTCGTTCAGGATGACCAGGATGTCGGTCTCCAGCACGCCGGCGTTGTTCAGCGCCTCGAAGGCCATGCCCGCGCTCATGGCGCCGTCGCCGATCACCGCGATGCAGTGGCGCTGCTCGCCCTTCTGCTTGGCGGCGACGGCCATGCCGAGCGCGGCGGAGATGCTGGTGGACGAATGCGCGGTGCCGAAGGCGTCGTACTCGCTCTCCGCCCGCTGCGGGAAGCCCGCCAGGCCCCCGAGCTGGCGCAGCGACGCCATGCGCTCGCGCCGCCCGGTCAGGATCTTGTGCGGGTAGGTCTGGTGGCCGACGTCCCACACGATGCGGTCGTGCGGCGTGTTGAAGACGTAGTGCAGCGCGATGGTGAGTTCCACCGTGCCCAGGTTGGAGCTCAGGTGGCCGCCGGTGCGCGCCACGGACTCCAGCACGTACGCGCGCAGCTCCTCGGCGACGGGCGCGAGTTGCGTGCGCGGCAGCCGGCGCAGGTCCGCCGGGTCGTTGATGGTTTCGAGGAGCATGCCCATGGTTCTCAATTGTCCCTGTGCACGACCATCTCGGCCAGGCCGAGCAAGGCGCGCGTATCGGCAAGGCCGCTGGTGGCGAGCGCGGCGCGCGCCTGTTCCAGCAGTTCGGCCGCATGGCTGCGGGCGCGATCGAGGCCCAGCAGCGAAACGTAGGTCGGCTTGGCCTGGGCCGCGTCCTTGCCGGGCGTCTTGCCCAGCGTGGCGGAGTCGGCGGTGACGTCGAGGATGTCGTCCACCACCTGGAACGCCAGGCCCAGCGCGTGCCCGTAGCCGTCGAGGCCTTTCAGGGCGCTCGCGGACGGATCGCCGCAGCCGGCGCCCATCATCACGCTGGCGTGCAGCAGCGCGCCCGTCTTCAGGCTGTGCATGCGGCGCAGTTCGTCCTCCGTGAGCGAATGGCCGACGGCGGCCAGGTCCACGGCCTGGCCGCCCGCCATGCCGTCGTGGCCGGCGGCGCGCGCGAGCAGGCGGCACAGGCGCGCCTGGGTGGCGTCGGGGATGCCCTGGTTCGGCGGCGTGAGCAGCTCGAAGGCGAGCGCCTGCAGCGCATCCCCGGCGAGCAGCGCCGAGGCTTCGCCGAACTGCACGTGCACCGTGGGCTTGCCGCGCCGCAGGATGTCGTTGTCCATGCAGGGCATGTCGTCGTGCACCAGCGAGTACGCGTGGATCAACTCCACGGCGCACGAGGCGCGCAGGGCCGCACCTTCATGGCCGCCGACCGATTCGCAGGCGGCGATGACCAGCAGCGGCCGCAGGCGCTTGCCGCCATCGAGCACGGCGTAGCGCATCGCGTTGCCCAGGCCGGCGGGTGCGTCCAGCGGCACCCACGCACACAACGCGTCTTCCACTTCCGCCAGCCGCCGGGCGGACCAGGCCTTGAGGTCGAAAGTCACTCCGGCGCCCACGGCTTGAGCACACCGGCGTCGAGCACCTTGATCTGTTCTTCCACGGCCTGCAGCTTCTCGCGGCAGAACTTCAGCAGCTCGGCGCCGCGCTCGTAGCCGGCGAGGAGTTGCTCGAGCGGCAGCTGGCCGGACTCGATGCGGCTCGTGAGCTGCTCCAGCTCTTCCATGGCCGCTTCATAGCTGGCAGGGGGATTGAATGGCGGCTTGGACATGAATTGTTTGGGGGTCGAGGCTGGATTTTAGGCGCGGCCGCCCCATGTGGAGTCGGGGGGTAGAATCGCCCTCCCTCTCGTCGCGCTCCCAAGCGCGGCCCTGTCCCCTTCATAGGGGGAGTCTCTAGGTCAGGTGAAATGTCTGATTTAAGTCTTCAGCTACAGCAGGCCGCAAGCCAACTTCCCGTTACCAGTTACTTCGACCAGGCGCTCCATTCGCGTGAGATGGAGCTGATCTTCCAGCACGGGCCCCGTTATGTGGGGCACGAACTGGCGGTGCCGGAGCGCGGCGACTACTACACCCTGCCCCAGGAGGGCGAGGGGCGCGCGCTGCTGCGCACGGCCAACGGCATCGAACTCGTCTCCAACGTCTGCCGCCATCGCCAGGCGGTGATGCTGCGCGGGCGCGGCTCGCTGGCCGCGGCGTCCACGTCGGGGGGGAACATCGTGTGCCCGCTCCATCGCTGGACCTACAGCGCGGGCAGCGGCGGCCCCGCGGGCACGCTGCTGGGCGCACCGCACTTCCAGACGGACCCGTGCCTGAACCTCAACAACTACGAACTGCAGACCTGGAACGGGCTGCTGTTCGAAACGCGGGGCGGCTACGACGTGGCCCGCGCGCTGTCGAAGCTGGGACCGAAAGCCGACCTCGACTTCTCGGGCTACGTGTTCGACCGCGCCGAGCTGCACGAGGTGGACTACAACTGGAAGACCTTCATCGAGGTCTATCTCGAGGACTACCACGTCGGTCCGTTCCACCCGGGCCTGGGCAACTTCGTCACCTGCGAAGACCTGCGCTGGGAGTTCGGCCGCGACTACTCCGTGCAGACGGTCGGCGTGGCGGGCAAGCTCGGCAAGCCGGGCTCGGACGTGTACCGCAAGTGGCACGACGAGGTGCTGCGCTTCGGGGGTGGCCGCCCGCCCAAGCACGGCGCCATCTGGCTCACCCTGTATCCCAACGTGATGGTGGAGTGGTACCCGAACGTGCTGGTGGTCTCCACGCTGTACCCGAAGGGGCCGCAGAAGACGCTGAACGTGGTGGAGTTCTTCTACCCCGAGGAGGTCCAGGCCTTCGAGCGCGAGTTCGTCGAAGCCCAGCAGGGCGCGTACATGGAGACCTGCGAGGAGGACGACGAGATCGCCCTGCGCATGGACGCCGGCCGCAAGGCGCTGATGGAACGCGGCGACAACGAGGTCGGCCCGTACCAGAGCCCCATGGAAGACGGCATGCAGCACTTCCACGAGTGGTACCGCGAGGCAATGGGGCCGCATAGCGCCCTCGGCTAGTGCAGGCTTCCTGGATGATCGCCGCGTCGCTGTTGTTCGCGACGATGGCGGTCTGCGTCAAGTACGCCGCGGCCGGCTTCAACGCGGCGGAGCTGGTGTTCTGGCGCGGCCTCCTCGGCATGGTGTTCATGGGCCTCTGGGCCCGCTCCCAGGGCACCTCGCTGCGGACGCACTACGCGGGCATGCACGCCTGGCGCAGCGCCGTCGGCGTGCTGTCGCTCGGCGCCTGGTTCCATGCCATCGCCGTGCTGCCGCTGGCCACCGCGATGACCCTCAACTACATGAGCAGCGTGTGGGTCGCCGCCTTCCTGGTCGGCGGCGCCCTGGTCGCGTGGAACCCGCGCAGCGGCGCGCCCTTGCCGGGCCGCCAGGGCGCGCTGGCCATGACGGTGCTGGCCGGCTTCGCCGGCGTTGTGCTGATGCTGCGGCCCTCCATCGAGGCCCACCAGGCGTTCGCCGGCGTGGTCGGGCTGCTGTCGGGGCTGCTCGCCGCCTTCGCCTACCTCCAGGTGATGGCGCTCGGCAAGCTCGGCGAGCCCGAAGTCCGCACCGTCTTCTACTTCGCGCTCGGTTCGGCCGTCGCCGGGGCCGCCGGCATGGCCGTCACCGGCGCCTCGCCGTGGGAGTGGCGCCACGCCGCCTGGCTGGTGCCGATGGCGCTGCTGGCCTCCCTGGGCCAGTGGTGCATGACGCGGGCCTACAGCCAGGGCGCCACGCTGCTGGTGGCGAACCTGCAGTATTCGGGCATCGTCTTCGGCGCCTTCTACGGCCTGCTGCTGTTCGACGACGACCTCCCGCTGGCGGGCTGGGCCGGCATGGCCCTCATCGTCGCCAGCGGCATCGCCGCCACCGTGCTGCGGGCGCGGGCCGCCCCGGACGCCCCCGGCGAAGAGCACTGAGCGCGGAAATCGCGACACAATGCGGGCCATGTACACGACCCTCCTCTCCGTGGACGAGCTGAAGGCGCTGCGTGACGCCAAGGCGCGCCTGATGGTGTTCGACTGCACCTTCGAACTGATGGACCCCACCAGCGGCGAAAAGCAGTACCTGCAGTCGCACATCGCCGGCGCGGTCTACGCGCACCTGGACGATGCCCTCAGCGACCCCGGCCAGCCGGACGCGAGCGGCCACCTCCAGCCGCACGCCGATGCCGCCTCCGGCGGCCGGCACCCGCTGCCCAGCCGCGAGAAGTTCGCGATGTGGCTGTCGAGCGTGGGCTTCGCCAACGACATGCAGGCCGTCGTCTACGACCGCAACGGCGCCAACTACAGCGGCCGGCTGTGGTGGATGCTCAAGTGGGCGGGCCATGAAGCCGCCGCCGTGCTCGATGGCGGGCTGCAGGCCTGGCAGGCGGCCGGGGGCGAGGTGCGCGGCGGCGCCGAGCCCTCGCATTTCCAGACCAACTTCGAGCTGGGGCCGCCGCTGCGCAGGCTGGTGGTCACGCAACAGGTCGCGGACGCGCTCGGCAGCGGCGGGCTCACGCTGGTGGACGCCCGCGGACCGCAGCGCTTTCGCGGCGAGGTCGAGCCGCTGGACCCCGTGGCGGGCCACATCCCCGGCGCCCTGAACCGGCCGTTCGGGCAGAACATCGGCGCGGACGGGCGCTTCAAGCCGCCGGCGCAACTGCGCGAGGAATTCGGGCAACTGCTCGCCGGCCGCGACCCGGCATCGGTGGTGATGTACTGCGGCAGCGGCGTCAGCGCCGTGCCGAACGTCATCGCCATGGAGCTCGCCGGCTTCCCGCCGCCCGGGCTGTACGCCGGCAGCTGGAGCGAGTGGTGCCGCACGCCACGGCTGCCGATCGAAAAAGGCTGAGGCACAAGGCAGGAAGCCGGGACATGCCCGGCTCCTGAATTTCCTGGCGGATTCCAGGCCGACGCACGGCTGCGCGCAGCCGGTCGGCCCAGCCGCTATCGCTTACTTGGTCGACGTGGTGGCCATCGGGACGCTGGACGACGAGCCCGAGCTCATGTCGGTCGGGGCGGCGGAGCCGGAAGCGCCCATGGAGGTGCCGCTGCCGGTGGTGGAGCCGGTCGTGGAGCCCATGGTGGAGCCCGAGCCGGTGGTGCCGCTGGCCGTGGTGTCGGTGCTGCCCGTGCTGGGCGTCGTGGCGAGCGAGCCGGAGCCGCTGGTGCTGCCCGTGGTGGTGCTGGTGTCGGCCGGCGCGGGCGTGGTGGACGGCGTCGTGCTCGAGGTCGTGGACGAGGTGGTGCTGTCGGTGGACGAGGTCGCGGCCTCTTCCTTCTTGCCGCAGGCGCTCAGGGTCAGGGCGGCCATCAGGGCCAGGGCGGCGGCTTGCGAAATGGGGGACTTGATCATCAGGAACTCCTTGGGGTTTCGTTGGGTGAGTGAGCTGACAGGGTTTTCCCTGCCTGTGAATCACTTTAGTGGCCGAACTTTTTCGTGTTGTCGTCTACCGCTGTCGAAGCCTGTAGGACATTGGACGGCCGGACCCATCGGGCTCAAGCCAGTGCCGACGCCAGCGCGTCCTCCTTCAGGGCATCCTGCACCGAGCGCAGCTCCTCCTTGCGCACCGCCAGCATGCGGCCGAGGGACTGCAGGTCCATGCGCGACGCCATCACGCGGTTGAACACTTGCTCACGTTCCTTGCGAACGTGGCGGGAAACGTAGTCTCCGAGCACCGCCACCTTGGCGTCGTAGAGCTCGTCTTCGGCCGACGTGGCCAGGATCTGCGCTACGAACTCGCGCTGGCTCCCATGCTCGTCCTCGGCGTCATCCAGCAGTTCATCGTCGTCGAGCGCGTCGCGCACCGCGGGGTAGAAGATCTCTTCCTCGAGCCGCGCATGGATCGTCAGCTCGATGCAGATCTCCTCGGCCAGCGTGCGCCGCTGCGGGGCGGGCGCGCGCGCGGCCACCAGTTCGCGGTACGCCTCGAACATCGAGTGCACGGCGAGGTGGTCTGCGTCCAGCAGGTCGATGGCGTCGGGCGCGTGTTTTTTCATGGTGTATGTGCCGGTAACTTCTGCATGCGAACCTTGGATTCGCCTACTCTAGGGTCGCCCGCGCAGGACGCTGTCAGCGACCGGACTTCAGTGCTGTAGGAATCGTGGCCTTCCTCAGCCGCGCCGGCGCCGGCCGCGCCGCAGGGTCCGCTCGTAGGCCGCCATGATCGGCGTCACGGAGGTGCCGTGCACGACGATGGATGTGACGACCACCGCCAGCGTCAGCGCCACCAGCTGGTTGGCCACCGCCGCGTCGAGCCCATGGTTCACTGCATACATGAGGTAATACACCGAGCCGACGCCGCGGATGCCGAACCATCCGATCAACCAGCGCTGGCCGCTCGACACGGATGCGCCGGCCAGGCCGGCGCGCACCGAGAGCGGCCGGATCGCCAGCAGCAGCAAGGGGACGAACCACCACGCGGCTGAATGCCAGTCCACGGCCCACAGCAAGGCGCCGATGGCGATCACGACCACCACTTCGCCGATGCGCTCGGCCTGCTGGACGAAGCCGAGTACCGCCTGTGTCATGAAGGTCGGCGCGTGGTCCGGATGCACGGCCGCGTTCTCCGCCAGGCTGCGATCGGGGTCCAGCAAGACCTCTTCCACCTTGCCGGCGCTGACGGGGCCGCCGCTCTCGCGTTGTTCCAGCCGGCGCAGCGCCACGCCGGCGGCGAACACCGCGAGGAAGCCATAGGCATGCAGCAGCAGCGCGCAGCCGTAGGCCAGGCCGATCAGCCCCAGCGCCAGGAAGTCATCGAGGCCGACGGCCTCCTTGTGCTCGCGCCGAAGATGCAGTACCAGCCGCCCGACCACCATCCCGAGCACCCAACCGGTCGCCAGGCCGGCGGCGGTGGCCCACACCACGTCCACCGCCAGCCAGCGCCAGCCGAACGAGCCGAGCTCGTGCAGCCCGAGCAGGCCCAGGCCGAGCATCACGAAGGGGAAGGCCGTCCCGTCGTTCAGGCCGCCCTCGCCCGTCAGGGCGAACCGCAGCCGGTCGGTGTCCCCGGGCTGCTGCAACTGCACGTCGGACGCGAGCACCGGATCCGTGGGCGCGAGGATGGCCCCGAGCAGCACGCACGCCCCCAGCGGGAGGTCCAGGAAGAACCAGCCGACGATGGAGATCAATGCCACCGTGAGCACCATCGAGTTGACCGCGAGGCGCACGGGCAGGCGCCAGCGCCGGTCCGTCAGGCCGGGACTGAGCTTGAGCCCCGCCGTGAACAGCGACAGCAGCACGACCACTTCGGCCATCCGCTCCAGGATCACTGCGTGGGCCCGCGGCTCGGCCCGGACCAGCGCCAGCCCGATCGGGCTGACGGCGATACCCACCAGCACATACAGCATGGCGGTGGAAAGGGGCAGCCGCTTCAGGACGGTCGATGCCAGCGCCATCAGCACCAGCAACAGGCCGACGATCACGGACCAGAGGGCGAAATCCATCACCGCGATTGTTCGGCCACGGTCGAGCGGATGGCGTGGGGAAATGCCGCGTCCCGCCCGGAGGCGGGACGAATTTCGTGCGGCGAGGGGCCGGTCAGAGCCGGCCGAGGGCCGAGGCCAGCGCCTTGCGCACGCTGGGGAACTGATGCACGTCGCCGTGCCCCGCGCCGTCGACCCGCACCAGTTCCGCGGATCGCATCGACTTGCACAGCGTCTCGCTGTGGTGGATCGGGATCAGTTGGGTACAGCTCCGCGGCCAGGGCCCGCATGCTGCTGTACGGGGAGACCAGCAGGGTCAGGTCGGGCGCGTGGCCTTCGGAACAGAGCCGCGCGGCCAGGCCGGCGGCCAGCCCGGTGCCGAGCGACTGGCCCGAGATCACGACCCGCTTGCCTTCGTACGCCGGGGCGAAGTGCGCCCACACGGCGGCGACGTCGGCGTGCAGTTGCTCTTCGCTTTCGATCTGGCCGCTGCTCTTGCCGAAGCCGCGATAGTCGAACATGACGACGTCGAAATTGGCCTGGCGGAAGGCGTCCAGCTCCACGAACCACTTCTTCAGGTTGCCGGAGTTGCCGTGCAGGAAGAAGAACACGCCGCGCGGATCGGGCCGCATCATGTGGGCCACCGAGAGCCGAGCGCCGGGCACGTCGACGAAGAATTCGCGGGTGTCGGGGTCGGTGCAGATCGGGTCGTCGTGCGGCAGCAGGTCCGGCTCGAACAGCAGGCGCTCCTGCCGGAAGTACAGCCAGCTCACCGCACCCGCGTAGATCGCGCCGATCGCCAGCAGGACCGAGGCGGAGAAGATCGCGTAAACCATGTTGCCTCCTCCCCGGACCGCCTTAGCGGCCGCGTTTAGCATCGGGATCGCTCGGTCCGTTGCGGTCCGACAGGCCGGCGCCGGGTGCGCCCAGGTCCCCGGCGTCGCTGGGATTCTTCTCGTTCGCGGTGCGGCCCGCGCTGGTCACCTTGCCGCGCGGATGGACCATGTCGGTGCCGTCGTCGAAGTCCAGCGAGCCGCCGGCCACGCCCTCTGCCTCAACGGAACTCCCGTCGCGCTCGTTGACACCGGAAGGCGACACGAGATCGGGCTGGTTGTCGCTGGTCAGGCCCACCTTGCCGGGGCCGTCGCCTCGGTAGTCCTGGCTGTTCCCGTCTCGGGATTGTTCCTGCTTGGGCATCGCGGACTCCTTTGCATTGCGCAGGTCTTGTGCCTGCCATGACTGGAGTGTTCGCCTGGCGCCACGGCAGACCTGTAGTCGCCGCCCAAGGAGTTGCGTAGGAGGCAGGCGCGGCAGGCGGCAGGAAAGCGAAGATTACCCGGCGCGGTAAAGGGCCCGCAGCCGATCGCGCTCCGCCTCGCGCAGGCCCAGGCCCTCGCGCAGGTAGCCCTCCATCGAGCCATAGCTGCGGTCGACCTCGTCGAGGGCGGCCTGCAGGAAGTCCGGCTGGACGTGCCACAGCACGTGCGCGGCCTCGGGCGACAGGCCCAGGCGCGAGCCCTGCGGCAACTGCACGCGGTCGTTGGTGAGCAGGTAGTCGCGCATCACCTCTTCGTCTTGGGCATCGGTGGCCTTGAGCAGCAGGGCGGCCGCGAAGCCGGTGCGGTCCTTGCCGGCGGTGCAATGGAAGACCGTGGGCGTGTCCGATTCGAGCAGGTGGCCGAAGAATTCGGCGAAGCGCGGCGTCCCGGTGCGCACGAAGTTGCGATAGGTGTCCTGCATGTACGCGGCGACCTCGGCCCCCGAGATGCTGGTGCCGGCGGCGACCATCTCATTGAGTTTCTGGACGATGGTGGGCTCGATCGGCAGCGAGTGCACCGTCACGCCCGGCAGGCGGCAGGCGGCGGCGGTGCGTTCCTCGACGCCGCGGAAGTCCAGCACGCGGCGGATGCCGAGGGCCTGGATCTGCGCGGCGTCGTGGGCATTCAGTGCGCCGAGGTGGTCGGACCGCCAGATGTGGCGCAGGGGAACGGTGCCGACGGGGCGGAAGTTGGCGGAGCTGGGGAGGCGCATGGCCCTATTGTGGCGCGCGGGACGGCGGGGTCGCTGCGCGAACCCGCCCTACGGTCTCCGGCCCGTGCGGACGATGCGGCCCTGTAGGGCGGGTTGCGCGGAGCGCACCCCGCCGGCTCACTTCCAGGCCGCCCGCGCCCGCGAGCGCACCTGGATCACCGGGGCCTGGGGCTGCGCGAGGCCGGGCCGCACGGCCGCCGCCTCGGGCCACGTGACCTGCTCGTAGTGCGCCATCATCGCCTCGCTGATGAAGCGCGTGCGGCCCGCATACAGGTGGCGGTCGCCGCCGCCCGACTGCTGCGTGACGTAGAAGCGCTGCGGCACCAGCAGGTGCAGGTGCTCCCTGGCGCGCGTCATGGCGACATACAGCAGGCGGCGTTCTTCCTCGATCTCCTCGGTCGTGCCGGTCGCCATGTCGCTGGGGATGCAGCCGTCCACCACGCTCAGCACGTGCACCGCTTTCCACTCCTGCCCCTTGGCGCTGTGGATGGTGGAGAGGACCAGGTAGTCCTCGTCGCGCAGCGGCGGCCCGCTCTGGTCGCTGGTGGCGTCGGGCGGGTCGAGCGTGAGTTCCGTCAGGAAGCGCTCGCGGCTGCCGTAGCCCGCCGCCAGCCGCGCCAGCTGTTCGACATCCAGCTTGCGCACGCCCGCGTCCTCGTGCAGCCGCTCCAGCACCGGCAGGTACCAGGACTTGGCCAGTTCCATGTCCGCCGGCCACGCGAGCTCGGCATCGTTGAGTTTCGCGAACAGCGATGCGAGCTGCGCCCAGTCCTCCTTCGCCTGCGCCGGGGCTTCGAAGTCCTGCAGGGCCCGGTGCGGATCGCCCGCCTCGCCCATCGCGTCGAGCAGCCGCGTGGCGGTGGCGGCGCCGATGCCGGGCACGAGCTGCGCCACGCGGAAGCCGGCCATGCGGCTGCGCGGGTTCTGCGCGAAACGCAGCAGCGCCATGACGTCCTTGACGTGCGCGGCCTCCAGGAACTTCAGGCCGCCGAACTTCACGAAGGGGATGTTGCGGCGGGCCAGTTCCAATTCCAGCGCGGCGCTGTGGTGGCTGGTGCGGAACAGGACCGCCTGCGACTTGAGCGTCGTGCCCGCCTCGCGCTGGCGCAGCACCTGGTCCGCCACCCAGCGCGCCTGCTGCGCCTCGTCGGGCACCAGCACCAGTTGCGCGCGCTGGCTGGAGGCCTTGTCGGTGTACAGGTCCTTGGCGTGGCGCTCGCGCGCGGCGGCGATCACCGCGTTGCTGGCGTCCAGGATCGGCTGCGTGCTGCGGTAGTTGCGCTCCAGCGTGACCACGCGCGCCGGCTGCGTGAACTGGCCCGGGAAGTCGAGGATGTTGCGCACCGTGGCGCCGCGGAAGGAGTAGATGCTCTGCGCGTCGTCGCCCACGACGGTGACGCCCTGCCCGGTCGGCTTCAGCCCCAGCAGGATTTCGGCTTGCAGCTTGTTGGTGTCCTGGTATTCGTCGACCAGCACGTGGTCGAAACGCGCGCCGACTTCCGCGGCCAGCACGGGCTCCGCCATCATGTCGGCCCAGAAGGCCAGCAGGTCGTCGTAGTCCAGCACGTTCTGCTGCTGCTTGGCCTCGACGTAGGCGCCGAACAGCTTCTTCAGTTCTTCCTCCCACTGGGTGCACCACGGGTACACCGATTGCAGCACCAGCGCGAGCGGCTCGCGCGTGTTCAGCACGCGCGAGTAGATGCCCAGGCAGGTGCCCTTCAGCGGGAAGCGCTTCTTCGTCTCCGACAGGCCGATCTCGTGGCGCACCATGCCCATCAGGTCCTCGGCATCGCCGCGGTCGTGGATGGTGAAGGTGTCCTCCAGGCCGATGCGCGGTGCGTACTCGCGCAGCAGCCGCGCGCCGATGCCGTGGAAGGTGCCGCTCCAGGGCAGGTTGGGCAGCGGCTGCGTGCCGGCCAGGCCCAGCGCCTTCTGCAGCACACCGCCGACGCGCCGCTCCATCTCCTGCGCCGCGCGGCGGCTGAAGGTGAGCAGCAGGATGCGCTGCGGGTCCGCGCCATGCCGCACGAGGTTGGCGACGCGATGCGCCAGCGTGTTGGTCTTGCCCGAGCCCGCGCCGGCGATCACGAGCAGCGGCCGGGTGTCCGCTGCCGTGTCGCCGGTGCCGTGCGTGGCCGCCTCCCGCTGCTGCGCGTTGAGGGATTCCAGGGGATCGGGGGACTGCATCCGCTGTATATTAATCCAGTGATCGGGAACATCCTCGTCGGCACCGCTTCGTGGACGGACAAGACGCTCATCGCTTGCGGCCGCTTCTATCCGCCCGCGTGCCGGACGGCCGAGCAGCGCCTGCGCTTCTACGCGCAGCAGTTCCCGCTGGTGGAGGTGGATTCGAGCTACTACGCCATGCCGACGCCGCAGGTCGCGCAGCTCTGGGCGCAGCGCACGCCGGCGGACTTCACTTTCAACGTCAAGGCGTTCCGGCTGTTCACGGGGCACCAGACGCTGCCGTCGGTTCTGCCGCGCGACGTGCAGCGGGCGCTGGGCGCGGACGGCTCGCGCAACCTGTATTACGCGGACATCCCGGCCGAGATCCGCGACGAACTCTGGCGCCGCTTCATCGAGGCGCTGCAACCCCTGCAGGCCGCGGGCAAGCTGGGCGCGGTGCACTTCCAGTTCGCGCCGTGGGTGCTGCGCAATCGCGCCGGCATCGCCCACGTGGAGCACTGCGCCGAGAGGATGGCCGGACACCTGGTGGCCGCCGAGTTCCGCCACGGCACGTGGTTCCATGGCGAGGCCCTGGAGAAGACACTGGAGTGGGAGCGCGCGCTCGGCCTCGTGCACACGGTGGTCGACTCGCCGCAGGGCTTCGCCAACTGCGTGCCCTGCGTCTGGGAAGCCACCCACCCGAAGCTCGCGCTCCTGCGCCTGCACGGGCGCAACAGGGAAACCTGGAACCAGAAGGGGCTGGCCGCGTCGTCGGCGCGCTTCGACTACCAGTACAGCCACGACGAACTCGCGGCGATGGTGCCGGAGATCGAGCACCTGGCCTCGCTGGCCGACCACGTGCACGTGATCTTCAACACCAACCACGAGGACCAGGGCCAGGTGGGTGCGCGGATGATGCGCGAGCTGCTGCGGGTAAAAGCGCGGTAAAAGCCGTACGCCGCAAAGCCCGGCCGTGGCCAGCGGCTAGACTGCCGGGTTGTAGACCTGGAGTTTCGATGAAGCCGAGTTTCCGCCTTGCCGCACTGTCCGCAGCCCTGTGTGTCGCTGCCGCCGCACAGGCCCAGCTCAAGCCGCCGCCGGGCACGGGCGCGCCCGCGGGCCCCGGTCTTGCCGCCCCCGCCGCCCCCGCCGCGGCGCCCGCCGCACCTGCGCAGGCGCCTGGAACCATCAGCAACCCCGAGGCCGAGAAGGCGGGCCAGCTGGCCGCGCATGCATGGCTGCTGCTGCTGGACCGGCGCGACTGGGGCTCGGCCTGGGACGCATCGAGCGCCGTGTTCCGCCAGACAGTGCCCTTGGGCACCTGGATGGACGGCATCCCGAAGGTGCGCGAACCCTTCGGCGCGATGGTCGAGCGGCAGCCCGGCCAGGGCATGTACAAGAAGACGCTGCCCGGCCGGCCGGACGGCGATTACGTCACCGTCAACTTCCTGACCAAGTTCGACAAGAACCCGCAGGTGGTGGAGACCGTCACCACCGTGCGCGAGCCCGACGGCCGCTGGCGCGTGACCGGCTACACCGCGCGCTGACCGCGCAGCGAAGCGTTCGGCAAGGCCTTGCCGGCCTTGGCCTGCTGGAAGCGTAGCGCCGGCAGCTGGCGCTCCACCCATGCCTTGAGCACCGGGTCCTGCGCGTCCGCCGCCAGCCTCTCGTAGTTGGCGATGTCGTCGCGGTGCGAGCGCAGCACCACTTCCTCCACGTACACCTGGTCGAACCGGGCGCCTTGCAGCTTGCCCAGCTGCCTGAGCACCTTGAGCTGCCGGCTCGTCATGATCGGCCAGGCCATGCCGCGCGCATGCAGCAGGCGCAGCAGCTCCGGCTGCGTCGCCTGGTGTCGCGCCGCGAGCGTGGTGGCGAGATCCTTGACCGAGGGATTGTTGCTGCGCGCGTCGGCCAGCCGGGAGGCTTCCGACTGGAAACGCAGGTTGGCCGCCGTGATCTGCAGGAACAGGCGCTCCAGCCGCTGGGCCGGCGACGAGGGCCTGGCCTGCGGCGCGGTCGCTGGCGCCGAAGCGAGCGCGGTCGGCGCGCCCGCCGCGGGCGCCGCCGGCAGCGCCGACGCCAGCATCACGGCGATGACCATGGAGCGCATGCCCTGTCCTTGCGGCGGCCCGGGCCGCCTCACTTCTTCGCCTGCGGCAGCTTCTGCGCGGCCGCCAGGTGCTCGCGCAGCTGTGGCAGCGTCTTGTCCACGAAGGCCTTCAGCTCCGCGTCCTTCACGTCCTTGCCGGCCTTCTCGAACAGCTTGATGTCCTTCTCGTGGGCCTTGATGCCGACCTCGCGCACGAACTCCCTGTCGAACTCGGCGCCGTTCTTCTTGCCCAGCTTCTCGATGTCCTTGCGCAACCCGCGCGGCGGCGCGGCCGGCAGCTCGACCTTCCTGGCGTTGGCGATCTTCACCAGCTCGTTGTTGGCGGCCGTATGGTGATCGACCAGCATGCCGGCGTAGCTCTTGACGCCGGCATCGGTGGCCTTGCTGGCCGCGAGCTGCGACACCTGCACCTCGAACATGCCGCTGCCCACGGCTTCCTCGATGAACTTGCGGTCGCCGCGGGCGACCTTGTCGTCCTTGCCGGTGGGCACGTTGCGGGTGCCGGTGCCTGGCTGCGCCATCGGCGCCGCCTGGCCCCCGGTCGCCGAACTGCCGGCGCCGGTGGTCTGCGCCTGCGCGGCGCCGAAGGAAAGGCCGGCCGCGACCAGCGCGGCGAGGATGGAGGTTTGTTTTTTCATGGAATGGTCCCTGTTCTGGAAATCGTTGCCGCAAGTGAAGCGGCGCCGCACGAAGCGGCGCCGCTAGGGGTTCAAGCCATCACTTCCTGCCGCCGCCGGAGTCGCCGCCCGCGCTCGTCCCCGTGCTGCCGGAGCTGCTGCCCGTCGACGCGCCGCCCACCTGGCCCGGATTGGCGGTGCCCCCGCTCATGGACGTGCCCGCGCTGCCCATGCCGCTGGAGCCGCGCAGGCTGTCGGAACCTGCGGCACCGCGCTGGCCCTGTCCCTGGCTGCTGCGGCTGTTGCGCCAGTTGCTGAACTCGTCGCTGAACTTCTTGTAGCGCTCCTGCCGCCACGACTGGTAGTCGTTGTCGAGATTGCGGATCTGCTCTTCGCGCCACTGGTGGTACTCGGGATCGTGGTGCGGGCCGTGCTGGCCACCCGCCATTCCGCCGCTGTAGCCCTGGCCGCCCGATCCGTAGCCCTGGCTGCCGTAGCCCTGGCTGCCGCCACCGTAGCCCTGGCTGCCGTACCCACCCTGGCCGGTGGGCTGGTACTGGCCGCCGTACCCGGTTTGGTTGTGGCCCTGGCCACCTTGCCAGCCCTGCGTGCTGCCGTAGCCGCCACCCTGGCCGGCACCGCCGCCATAGCCGCCTCCGGCTTGCCCGTAGGTGCCGCCGCCGGCCTGGTCATGGCTGCCATGCATCCCACCGCCCTGGCCCGCATTCCAACTGCCTTGCTGCCCGCCTTGACGGCTCCATTCGGAAGAACCGCCGCCCGACCAGCCCGGGCTTCCGCCGGCGCCGCCGAACCCGGACGACTGCATGCCGCCGGCATTGCGGCCGGACCCGAATTCCCTGCCCGGTTCACCGCGGCCCCAAGGGGCCTGGGACTCGCCACGGCCGAAGCCATGGCCTTCGCCACCGTAGCCGCCGTAACCGGAAGATTGCTGCGAGCCGAACTCCGAACCCTGCCGCTGGCCGTAGCCCGAACCCTGCGCGCCTGGCGAACCTTGCGAGTCCTGCGAGCCCTGCGAGCCCTGCGAGCCGCCGTAACCTTGTCCGAAGTCCCGCTGCTGGTTTCCGCTGCCCCACCGGTTCTGGCGGTCGCGGTCGTCGTCGTCACGAGATGCCATGTCTATCTCCTTTGCGAATGAGTGATCAACGCTGGCGCGTTGCGCGCGTGCCGTTCATCGAATCGTCACCTTAGGACGCACCCGTCCACGACCCTGTCGGACAACGCCCGCAGGGATGTAGGACTGCTGATCCGTGTCAACACAGCAGTGCGCAAGTTTGTTAAAAGGGACACGTTGGCTTTCCATTCGGTCGTCAACGGATACGGCTTGGCCGGCGTTTGAGGCTGGCAGGACGTCAGTTACTGTCAAAAGGAGAATTTCAATGGCATCTAGAACTTGGATCCCCGGCGCCATCGCGGCCGCGGCCCTCATGGCGCTGCTGTCCGCGCCCGCGCACGCGCAGCGTGCGTCCATCGTCGTGCAGATCGCGCCTCCGGCGCCGCAGGTCGAGGTGGTGCCGGCCGTGCCGCGCGGCCAGGTTTGGGTGCCTGGACACTGGCGATGGAACGGCTCGCAGCACGTCTGGGTCCCGGGCCGCATGTCCGCCCGCCGCTCCGGCTACATCTACATGCCCGCGCAATGGGTCAGCGTCAACGGCCGCTGGGAATACCGTGAAGGCACCTGGGTCCGCCCGGGCAAGAACTACCGCGACTCCGACGGCGACGGCATTGCCGACCGCATGGACCGCGACAAGGACGGCGACGGCGTGCGCAACTCGCAGGACGTGCGTCCCAACAATCCCAACGTCGCCAGCGCGCCGATCTATGTCCAGGTCCCGCCGCCGCCGCCGCGCGTCGAGCCCCCGCCGGTCGCACGCCGCGGCCAGGTCTGGGTCCCGGGCCACTGGCGCTGGAACGGCCGCGAGCACGTGTGGATCGAAGGCCGCTATACGGCCCGCCGCAGCGGCTACGTCTGGGCGCCTTCCACCTGGGTGCAGATCGGTGGCCGCTGGGAATACCGTGAAGGCCGCTGGACCCGTCCGGGCAACAGCTGCCGCGACAGCGACAACGACGGCGTGTGCGACCGCTTCGACCGCGATCGCGACGGCGACGGCACCCGGAACAGCCAGGACAATCGTCCGAACAATCCGAACCGCTGAGCGGTGAGCGTCAGTGGGTGTGCGCGAGCACGCCCACTGCGCTGACCAGGGCGATGCCCACCAGCAACCAGGCGACCTGGGCGAGCGTTTCACGCGCGCCCAGGCGTTTTTGCAATTGGGGGATCAAATCCGCCAATGCCACGTAGATGAAGCTGCTGCTGGCCACCACCAGGAAGTACGGCAGCCAGCCCTCCAGCCGGTCCACCAGCCACCACCCCACCAGTCCCCCGAGCGGCGTCACCGCGCCCGCCATCGACACCTTCAGCAGGGCCGCGCGCCGGCTGCCGCTGACCTGCCGCAGCACGGCCAGGTCGCCGATGTGGTGCGGCACTTCGTGCGCCGCCACCGCCACCGCTGCCACCAGCCCGAGCCGCAGGTCCGCGATGAAGGCCGAGGCGATGAGGATCCCGTCGCCGAAGCAGTGCACGCTGTCACCGGTCAACACCGCCCAGCCGCCCGACATGCGCGGTTCGTCCCGCGCAGGATCGTCCGCATGCGCATGCTCGTGATCGTGCGCGTGCCCATGGCCGTGGTGGTGCTCGTGCCCGTGGTGCCAGAGTTCGGCCTTGTCCAGCAGGAAGAAGAACACGAGTCCGACCAGCAGCGTGCCGAACAGCCCTTGGGCGTTGGCGCCGCTCTCCAGCGCTTCGGGCAGCAGGTTCATGAACGCGGTCGCGAGCAACGCGCCTGCGGCGAGGCTCAAGAGGTGCTGCCCGGCCGGCCCGCGGGCGGTGGCGCCGTCGGCGGGCATCAGGGCGCCCACGCGCATCAGTGCGGCGGCGAGCCAGACGCTGCCGATGCCGACAGCGAGCGTTGCGAGGAGGATGGAGAGAAGGGTCACGGGCGCGGCATCTTAGCAATCGCGCAGACTACGGGTTTCGAACCACCGCAAGGAGCACCCATGCCCACCATCCGCGTCGACCTCTTCGAAGGCCGCACCCCCGAGCAGAAACGCAACTTCGTCAAGGCCCTCACCCAGGCCTGCGTCGACACGCTGGGCAGCAAGCCCGATTCCGTCGACGTGATCCTGTTCGACGTGAAGCCCAGCGACTGGGCGACGGGCGGGGAGTTGTGGTCGGAGAAGAAGAAAACCTGATTCGGGAACCGGACAGCCGGACAACCGGACGCAGAAGACGCAGAAACTACGCAGAAGACGCAGAAAAAACCAAAAGAAGGCTTTGGATGTCCTTTTGCGACTTCTGCGTCACTTCTGCGCCTTCTGCGTCCGGCTGTCCGGACCCCTCTCAGTGCGCCACTTCCCAGTTCAAGCCCACCCCGATCTCGGCCAGCAACGGCACGCGCAGTTCGGCGACGCCGGCCATGATGCGCGGGATCTCGGCCTTCAGCCACTCCACTTCGTCCTCCGGCACTTCGAATACCAGTTCGTCGTGCACCTGCATGATCATCTTCGTGCGGCGCTGCTCGCGGTCCAGCACCTGCTGCACCTTCACCATCGACAGCTTGATCAGGTCCGCCGCCGTGCCCTGCATCGGCGCGTTGATCGCCTGCCGCTCCGCGCCGCCGCGGCGCGGGCCATTGGGTGAGTTGATCTCGGGCAGGTACAGCCGGCGGCCGAACACGGTCTCGACGTAGCCGCGGGCTTTTGCCGACAGGCGCGTCTCGTCCATGTACTGCTTGACGCCCGGATAGCGCTGGAAGTAGCGGTCGATGTAGGTCTTGGCGGCCGAGGTCTCGATGCCCAGGTTGCGCGCCAGGCCGAAGCTGCTCATGCCGTAGATCAGCCCGAAGTTGATCACCTTCGCATAGCGGCGCTGCTCGCTCGACACCTCGTCGACGCCGACCCCGAACACCTCCGACGCGGTGGCGCGATGCACGTCGATGTTCTCGCGGAAGGCGCGCAGCAGCGCCTCGTCCTCCGAGATGTGCGCCATGATGCGCAGCTCGATCTGGCTGTAGTCCGCGCTGGCGATGCGCGAACCCGCGGGCGCGATGAAGGCCTCGCGGATGCGCCGGCCCTCGGTGGTGCGCACCGGGATGTTCTGCAGGTTGGGGTCGTTGCTCGAAAGCCGGCCCGTCACCGCCACCGCCTGCGCGTAGTGCGTGTGCACGCGCCCCGTCGCCGGGTGCACCATCTGCGGCAGCTTGTCGGTGTAGGTGCCCTTCAGCTTCGACAGGCCGCGATGCTCCAGGATCTTCGCGGGCAGCGGGTAGTCCTCGGCCAGCTTTTCGAGCACTTCCTCGTCGGTGCTGGGGGCGCCGCTGGCCGTCTTCTTGACCACCGGCAGGCCGAGCTTGGTGAAGAAGATCTCTCCGATCTGCTTGGGGCTGCCCAGGTTGAAAGGCTGGCCCGCCAGCTCGTGCGCCTCGCGTTCGAGCTGCATGATGCGCTGCCCCAGCTCGTTGCTCTGCTGCGCCAGCGCCTGCGCGTCGATCAGCACGCCGTTGCGCTCGATGCGGTACAGCACCTCGCTGGATTCGATCTCCAGGTCGTAGATGAAGCGCAGCTTGGCGTCGCGCTCCAGCTTGGGCCACAGCGCCAGGTGGACGTCGAGCGTCTGGTCGGAGTCCTCGCAGGAGTATTCGGCCGCCTTGTCGACGGGCACCTGGTTGAAGGTGATCTGGTGGACGCCCTTGCCCGCGACCGTCTCGTAGTCGATGCCGGTGCGCCCCAGGTGGCGCTCGGCCAGGCTGGCCAGCCCGTGCGGCTTGTGCACTTCCAGCACGTAGCTTTCCAGCATGGTGTCGTGCACGTAGCCGCGCACGTCGATGCCGTGGTTGGCGAAGACGTGGCGGTCGTACTTGACGTGCTGGCCGAGCTTGTGCTTTTCCGGATCCTCCAGCCACGGCTGCAGGCGCTGCAGCACGTCGTCGCGCGGCAGCTGGTCCGGCGCGCCCTGGTAGTCGTGCGCCAGCGGGATGTAGCAGGCCAGGCCGGGCTCGGTGCTGAAGGACAGGCCGACGATGCTGGCCTTCATCTCGTCCAGCGAATCGGTCTCGGTGTCCACGGCCACCAGTGGCGCGGCCTCGATGCGCTGCACCCAGGTCTCGAACGCATCCCAGGTGAAGATGGTTTCGTAGTGCAGGGTCGTGGCCTGCGACAGGCCGGACAGGTCCGGCTCGTCGAACAGGCCGGGCGTGGCCGAGGGGCGCGGGCCCTGCTTCTTCCGGTGTTCCTCCAGCAGCTCCGGCGGCACGGCGTGCTCCTCCAGCTGCTTGACCAGGCCCTTGAAGCCGTGCCGTTCGTAGAACTCCTTGAGCTTCTCGACCTCCTGCCCGCCGATGACGATGTCTTCCAGCTCGGGCAAGCCGGGGATGTGGTCCTTCAGGTCGCAATTGGTGCGAATCGTCAGCAGTTCGCGGCCCTTGGGCAGCCAGTCCAGCGCCTTGCGCAGGTTCTCCCCCACGGCACCCTTGACTTCATGGGCGCGGGCGACCAGGTTGTCGAGCGAGCCGAACTCCTTGAGCAGCTTGACGGCGGTCTTCGGGCCGACCTTGTCGACGCCCGGCACGTTGTCGACCGAGTCGCCCACCAGCGTCTGGTAGTCCACCATCAGGCGCGGCGGCACGCCGAACTCCAGCTCGACGCCCGCCATGTCGCGCCGGCGGTCGTTCATGGTGTCGATCACGGTCACATGCTCGTTCACCAGCTGCGACATGTCCTTGTCGCCGGTGGAGATGATCGTCACCATGCCGCGCTCGGTCGCCATGCAGGCCAGCGTGCCGATCACGTCGTCGGCCTCGACCCCGGGCACGTTGAGCACCTTCCACCCCAGCAGGCGCACCACTTCGTGGATGGCGGGGATCTGCGCGCGCAGGTCGTCGGGCATCGCGGAGCGCGTGGCCTTGTAGTCGGGGTACAGCTCGTCGCGGAAGGTGCCGCCGGGAGCGTCGAACACGCAGGCGGCGTAGTCGGCGCGGATGTCGCGCCGCAGCTTCTGCATCATGTTGATCATCCCGCGGATGGCGCCGGTGGCCGGGCTCGTGGGATCGCCCGGCACCGCCCGCAGGTCCGGCATGGCATGGAAGGCGCGGTACAGGTAGCTGGAGCCGTCGACCAGCAGCAGCACCTTGGGTTCGGGTTGGGGGACTTGGTCCGTCTCGCTCATGGCGGGCATTGTGCCCGGAGGGAGGGTGAATCCCGGTTCAACGGTCACCGGGCACCGCTCACCGGTCACCGGGGTTCGGGTTCAGCGGCTCACCGGTCACCGGGGTTCGGCTTCGCGCTCACCCCGGCCTACAATCACCGCATGAGACTCGCACTCGTCCCTTTCCTCCTGGCGGCCGCCAGCGCCTCCGCCCAGGCGCCGATCGAACGCGAGCCGGACGGCGACCCGCGGCAGAACCAGAAGGTCGAGCGCATCCGGATCGAGGACAAGTCCAACCGCATCGACGAAGTGCGGGTGGGCGGGCAGACGCAAAGCGTGACGGTGCAGCCCAAGGCCGGCGTGCCGGCCTACGAGCTGCAGCCGAACGACCTGGCCCGCAGCCGGCCTTCGGAAAGCCGCGAGGGCTTCTCCGGGCGCAAGCAGCGCGTCTGGAACGTGCTCGACTTCTGATGGCGGTCTTCACGGAAGTCTCGGAGGACGAGGCGAGTGCGCTCTTGCGCGCGCTGAACCTCGGCGAGCTGCGCGCGCTGCGCGGCATCCAGAGCGGCATCGAGAACACCAATTACTTCGTCACCGCGCAGGACGTGCTCGGCACGAACGAGTACGTGCTGACGCTGTTCGAGCGCCTGACCTTCGAGCAGTTGCCATTCTACCTGCACCTGATGAAGCACCTGGCGCAGCACGGCATTCCCGTGCCTGACCCGGCGGCGGACCGCAACGGCGACATCCTCCACACCGTGCGCGGCAAGCCCGCCGCGGTGGTGAACAAGCTGGCAGGCAAGCACGAACTGGCGCCCGGGCCGGGCCACTGCGCCCAGGTGGGCGCGATGCTCGCCCGCATGCACCTGGCCGGCCGCGACTACCAGCGCCGCCAGCCCAACCTGCGCGGCCTGGCCTGGTGGAACGAGACGGTGCCGGTGGTGCTGCCCTTCGTCACGCCGGACCAGGCGGCGCTCCTGCGCAGCGAGCTGGCCTTCCAGAACCACGTGGCCGCCGGCTCCGCCTGGGCCGCTCTGCCGCGCGGGCCGGTGCACGCGGACCTGTTTCGCGACAATGCCATGTTCGAGGACGGCCGGCTCACCGGCTTCTTCGATTTCTACTTCGCCGGCGTCGACGCCTGGCTGTTCGACATCGCGGTGTGCCTGAACGACTGGGCCATCGACCTGTCCACCGGCGCCCACGACCCCGAGCGGGCGCGCGCCTTCGTGATGGCCTACGCCGACGTGCGGCCGCTGGCCGCCGCCGAACGGCAGATGCTGCCGGCGATGCTGCGCGCGGGGGCGCTGCGCTTCTGGATCTCGCGCTTGTGGGACTTCCACCTGCCGCGCGAGGCCTCGTTGCTCAAGGCGCACGATCCCACCCATTTCGAGCGTGTGCTGCGCCAGCGCATCGCGCATCCCGTCACGGCTTCCAGCCTGTGACGCCGAGCGGCGGCGCGGCTGCTTGCGTTAAATTGTCCCTGTCGTGAAACTGAACATCGTTCCCGCGCGTACTGGCATCCTGTGGGTCAAACTCGGCATCCAGACATTCCTCAAGCAGCCCCTGGCATTGACCGGGCTGTTCTTCATGTACATGGCCGCCGTGCTGGTGCTGTCGCAGGTGCCGCTGGTGGGGCCGATCCTCGGCGCCATGCTGGTGCCGGCGGCCACGCTCGGCCTGATGGCCGCCACGGCGGAAGCGGCGAGCGGCCGCTTCCCGATGCCGACCGTCCTGATCAGCGCCTTCCGCGCCGGCAGGCAGCGCGCCCGCGCCATGCTGATGCTGGGCGTCATCTACACGGCCGGTTCGCTGGTGGCGACGCTGCTCGGGAGCATGCTGGTCGGCGCGCCGGCGACCACGCCATCGGACACCCCCCAGTTCGATCCGCGCATGCTGGTCGTGCTGCTGCTGCACTCGCCGCTGATCATCCTGTTCTGGCATGCGCCGGCGCTGGTGCACTGGCACGGCGTGTCGCCGGTCAAGAGCCTGTTCTTCAGCGCGGTCGCGGTGTTCCGCAATTTCGGCGCCCTCCTCATCTACGGCTTCGCCTGGATGACGGTGTTCATGGCCATCGGATTCGTCTTCAGCACGATCGGCATGCTGATCGGCGGCGTGGCCGTCGCGCGCAGCGTGATGATGCCCACCGTGCTGCTGCTCGTGGCGATGTTCTCGACCTCGCTGTACTTCACCTTCCGCGACAGCTTCCAGGCTGACGAAGAGGCCGCACCGCAACCGACCGCACTCCCAGGAGACGACACACCATGAGCGATCACATCCTGTCAGGCCGCACCGAGGACGAGGTCCTGTGGTTTCGCCGCCGCGGCTTCCTGCAGGCCGCGGCCGGCTGGACGGCCATGGGCGGGTTCGCGGCGGCCCAGGCGCAGCAGCGCGGCAACATCGTGGAACTGGGCGGCGACGTGCTCCTGAACGGACAGGCCTTGCGGCTGGGGCAGACCATCCAGACCGGCGACCGCATCGACACCGGCCCCGGCTCGCACCTGGTCTTCGTGGTCGGCACGGCGGCCATGCAGGTGCGGCAGAACAGCCGCATGGTGGTGGAACGCGGCACCACGATCAACACGGTGAGCGTGCTGCGGCTGCTGACGGGCGCGGTGGTCAGCGTGTTCGGCCGCGGCACGTCGCGGCAGATCGTCACGCCCACGCTCACCGCCGGCATCCGCGGCACGGGCGTGTACACCGAAGTCTTCCCCGACCAGGGCCATCGCAGCTATTTCTGCAACTGCTACGGCGTGGTCGACATGGCGGCCGGCGGCGACCGCGCGGAGTCCAGGTCGGATTACCACCAGTCCTTCTGGGGCGAGGCGGAACCGAAGAACGGGCGCTACCTGACGCCGGCCAAGGCGATCAACCACACCGACGAGGAAGTCGAGCAACTCGCGCTCCTGATCGGCCAGCGGACGGCGTGGGAGCTTGCGGGCCGCAAGGGCGTGAAGGACGGCAACGGCTACATGGAAGAGCGGCCGCCGCAGGCGCACCCGGCTAACGCTTCGCCTTCCACTCGCTGATGGACTTGGCGAGGTCCTGGTACTCCTCGCAAGTCCGGCCGCCGCAGATCTGCTCCAGCTTCACCAGGTGCATCTCCGCTTCGGCGGGCTTGCCCTGCAGCAGGTAGGCCTCGCCGATGTATTCGTGGGCGCCCTTGTGGTTCGGGTTGATCTTGAGCGCGATCCCGTAGTGCTCGAACGACTTGGCCAGGTCGGGGTTGGCTCGCTTGCGGTAGCTGTAGCCCAGGAGGTTGTGGGCGTCGGCGTCCTGCGGGCTCTCCTTCACCGCCGCCTGCAGTTCGCGCACCGCCACGTTCCAGTCCTTGCCGGCGATCGCCTGGCGGGCCTTCCCCACCCGGTCGACCTTGGCTGCCGGAGCCTCCGACGGCGTGTCGACCGCGTGGACAGCGCCCGAAAGCGCGAGGATGGCAGCCAAAAGAGCGCTTTTCATGCATTTTCTCCTGGGCGTTGCGGCCGACATACGCAAATGGGTGATTTCTCGACCATACGCAATCCACCTATACCACGGCTGTAAGACATTGTTACACTGACGCCAGCGCAAGCACCCGAAGGCGGGAATCCATGAAGCTTTGGTCCAACAGCAAGCCACAGTCGTTCCCTGACACGGAACCCCTGTCCCAGCCGATGCACCACGCCGGCGACACCTTCTATGACCAGACGGTGCCGCAGCCCCTGGAGCCATTGGCCGACGTACCCGCGCCCAAGGAGAAGATCTCCCTCGACGACCTGGGCTCGCTCTCGCTGGCGCCGGTGGAAGTGACGCTGTACGAGGCGCTCGCCGAGATCCGCAAGGACAACCGCATCAGCCCCCAGCCGACCCGCTGGCTGGAGTTCTACCGCCTGCTGGGCGAACGGGGCGACGGCTCGCCGTTGCCGCCGGAACCCCTGACCGGCTCCGCCTGGGCCTCGACGCCCTCGCTGGCCAAGCGCATGTGCTTCCGCGAGCAGGTGGAATGGGCCGGCGCCCATGGCTGCCTGGCGCCCGCCTTCGAATTCCTCAAGTCGCTGCCGGAATCGGACTGGAACTACATGTCCTGACAGCGGGGCCCTGACCGCTCACGGCACCGGCGTGAGCTTGGCCACCGACAGCGCCAGCCACTTCTGGCCGTGCCGCGGAAAATTGATCTGCGCCCGCGCGTCCTGGCCCGACCCTTCCAGCGTCAGTACCGTCCCTTCGCCGAACTTGGCGTGGAACACCTGCATGCCCAGGCGCAGCCCGTGGTCCGGCGCGGCCTTCTGCGCCGGCACCTGCGGGCTGGCAAAGGTCTCGCTGCGGCCGTAGCCTCCGGACGAAGCGCCACCGGTGCTGCGTGACGTCGGGTAGCCCATGCCGTAGCCGAAGGCGGACCCGCCGAAGTTCTGGTTCTTCGGGGTCAGCCACTTGAGCGCGTGTTCCGGCAGCTCGTCGAAGAAGCGGCTCTTGACGTTGTAGCGCGTCTGCCCGTGCAGCAGCCGGGTCTGCGAATAACTCAGGTACAGGCGCTTGCGGGCGCGGGTGATCGCCACGTACATCAGGCGGCGCTCTTCCTCCAGGCCATCGTGGTCGGCGAGCGAACGCTCGCTGGGGAACAGGCCCTCTTCCAGGCCCGTCACGAACACGCAGTCGAATTCCAGTCCCTTGGCCGCGTGCACCGTCATCAGCTGCACCGCGTCCTGCCCGGCCTGCGCCTGGTTGTCGCCGGACTCGAGCGCGGCGTGCGTGAGGAACGCGGCCAGCGGCGACAGCGTCTCGCCGGTCTCGGCGTCGGGCGGAACGTAATCCGGGGCGGGCTCGTTCTCTTCCGGCAGGCTGGGGTCCAGCCCCTGGCTGGCCGGCGACTGGCGCAGCATCGTCGAGCCGAGTTCGTCGATGGGCAGGGCCACCGCGTCGCGCCCGAAGCCTTCCTGCGTGACGAAGCTCTCGGCCGCGTTCACCAGTTCCTCCAGGTTCTCGATGCGGTCGGCGCCGTCGCGCTCGGCCTTGTAGTGGTCGATCAGG
>JAJTCN010000155.1 GCA_021323335.1 Ramlibacter sp. | reverse complement strand
GCGCACTCGCTGGGCGGGCTGTTCGCCAACCTCTACGCGCGCCTGTATCCCGCTGAAGTGGCGGGCGTGCTGTTCCTGGAGGCGACCCATCCCGACGACGGCGATTTGCTCAAGAAGCACGAGCCGCAGCTGGTGGCCGCGCTGGCCAGGGTGTTCACGCTGCCCGAGGTATTCTTCGAGGCGAACGTGCGTGCCGAGCTGGCCTGCGTGGAGGAGACGGCCCGGGAAATCGCTTCGGCCGGCCCGTTCCCCGAAGTACCGGTGCGGGTGGTGACCGGAGGGCTCACGCCCAGGTCGTGGCAGATGTCGCCGGGCGTCATCGGCGCGAAACGCGCGCACCAGCAGGAACTGGCGCGCCTGTCGCCCCTGGGCGAGCAGGTCGTCGCGCAGAAGAGCGGCCATTTCCCGCAGCTCACCGAGCCCGAGCTGGTGCTCGATGTACTGGCGAAGTTGACCTTCAGAACTTGAGCCACCCTCGCTTGGACGCCACGTGTGCCGCGACGCCGAACAGCACGGCGACCCCCACGTGCAACACCGCGAACGCGGCAGTCGCGATCACCACGAAGCGGTCTTCTTTCTCCGCACGGGGGTCCCTGCTGCTCAGGGCGAGTTCGGCACCGGCGATGAACAAGACCACGCCCAGGACGGCCGGCGGGAAAAGCTGGAACAGCGTGTCGACGGACCCCGCGAAGAACAGCGCCAGGACTGTCAGCGCAATGCCCAGCATCACCGAGGACCCGCCCGTCCGCGCGCCGAACTTGACGTGGCCGGCCATGCCTCCCGCGCCGTGGCACATCGGAATGCCGCCCAGGGCGCTGGACCAGAGGTTCAGGAATCCGGTCGAATAGGCAACTTGTCGTGCCGTGACCGGCCGATCGGGAAACAAGCGGTTGTTTTCCTCGGTGATCGCGACGAAGGCATTGCCGAAGGTCAGGGGAAGCTGGGGCAGGGCCAGCAGCAGCATGCCCAGCCAGAGATCCTGTCCGCTGAGTGCAGGCCAGGCAAAGGTGGGAAGCTGGAAGGCGGGCTTCACCAGGCTCAATGTTGCCGCCAGTTCGGGCCGGCCCAAAAGTGCAATGGCTGCACCGATGGCCAACAGCAGCAGCATCGCAGCCGGCTTGGACCGGCTCATCACGAGCAAGGTCCCCGCCAGGAGACCCGCGGCGATCAGCCAGCTGCCGGCCATCATGCGGATGCCTTCGAGCATGAAGGTGAACCCGAGACCCATGACCACGCCCAGCAAGGCAGGGCGGGGAATCCAGTTCGCTATCCACCTGGCCAGGCCGGTCGCTGCCAGGAACAGCCACATCGCGGCGGTCACCACACCCGCACCTGCGACCATCAGCGGCGTGAGCGTCACCGCGCCGATGCCCTGCGTGACGGCGACCGCGCCGATCGCCTTCATCGGCTGGACCGGGAACGGCGTCTTGTAGATCAAGCCCACGGCAATGAGGGCGCTTCCGAAAGCCAGGAGGATGCCGCCGGGGTCCATCTTTACGATGGAGATGTAGGCGACGACGAAGGGAATGAGTGTCCCCAGGTCGCCGAAGGCGCCCGCCAGCTCCTGCAGGTCGTACCTGTTCCGGGTCGGCGCTGTCGTGGGCGCTGTATCCGCGCGTTCTTGCATTCAGGTCTTGGAACCAGGTTCAGGGACGGCCCAGCGAAATGCCGCCCGGCTCGCGGATGACGACCTTCTCCTTCTCGAGTGTAGCCAAGGTGCGGTACAGGGCTTCGTGCGTCACCGCCAGTTCGGTCGCCAGGGACTTCAGCCCGGACGGGACGGCGAGCCGGCCATCCACCCCTTCCGACTCGATCAGGTGCAGCAGGCGCGCGCCGACGCCCTTCAGCGAGAGGCGCTCGCACTGCGCCCGCAGGCGACGAACTTCTCCATTGAGCATGCCGATCCAGCGCAGCGCAAATTCAGGATCCCGGGCGAGCCTTGTCTGGAGCGCATCCAGCGGCAACGCGACTGCCTCGCCTTCGGCAGTCACCAGCCCGTCGCAGTGGTAGCTGCCGGACTGCAGACTCGCTTCCGCCACGAAACCATGCCGGATGCGCTGGAGCACCACGACGTTGCCCTGTGCGCCGATCCGCTCCAGCACGATTTCTCCGCGCGCGACAAAGTACATGTGGCGGGGGCGCTGGCGCTGCAGGAACAGGCGATCTCCCCTGCGAAGCCGAACGGCCGTCGACGCGGCCATCAGCGGAGACGGAAGGAGCTTGCGCAGCGCGGCGGGGAAGGCGATCGCGTTGGTCATGGCGTGTGATCCGGATCATAGGGCTCTCGCCGGCGGGTGCCCCACAATCGAGCTTTTGCACTTTCAGAGCCATCATGCGCAATGCCACGTTCGTCCCCGTCCTGCTCCTGGCATGTTCCGGCGCCGCCCAGGCCCAGGGCATGGACCATGCCGCCCACATGGCAGGGATGGCCAAGGCGCAACGACAAGCCGAGGTTGCCAGCCGCGGCGTCGACGTGATGCCGTTCAGCCTTCCCGCGACAAGGCACATCTTCACGAAGTCGGCCGTCGGCGGCGTCCAGCAAGTCGTCGCCCGGCAAGCCACCGACACGGCCCAGGTGACACTGGTTCGCCGGCACCTGCGGGAGATCCGCGAGCAATTCCTCAAGGGCGACTTCTCGGGGCCCGCCCATATCCATGGGCATGCCATGCCGGGGCTGGCTGAACTCAGGGCGGCCCCGCCGGGACGGATCGCCATCACCTACCAGGACATCGAGGGCGGAGCCCAGCTGACGTACGCTCCATCCGATGCGGCCTTGGTGACGGCCCTGCACAGGTGGTTCGATGCGCAGCTTTCCGACCACGGCAAGGACGCCATGGCGGGCCATGGGCATCACCCGAATCCAGGGAAATAGGCCGGACCCCTGCACGCCCTGGATCCCCGCCTCCGCGGGGATGACGGTTGTTTTTTCAGCAAGCGCGTCGCGCAGCCTGGGCGTGATCAGCCCGCACTTCCATGCCCGGTGCTGCCCAGGCGCCGCCGGATGCCGTTCGAGATGCGGTCCGATAGCGCGGTCACCCTCGTGCGCCGGCGCAGCGCCGCGTAGTCCCGCTGGGGGTCGAAAGGCAGGCATGCGACGGTGGGCCCGTAGCTGCGGCCTGCTTCATGGTCCAGGCGGGCGGCGTCGGGGTGCACCGCACGGCAGGGTTCGTCC
>JAJTCN010000095.1 GCA_021323335.1 Ramlibacter sp. | reverse complement strand
AGGGCGTTGTCGTTGGCGATGATGCGGTAGGTGGTCTTGTAGCCGGGCTTGGTCAGGCCGGGGTTGGTGGCCGCGCCGGTGACGTGGGGGATGCCGCAGTCGTTGTAGACCTTGGAGGCCGGGATCGTCGTGCCGGAGTTCAGGTGGCCGACCACGCCGGCGACCTTGGCGTCGCACAGCTTCTGGGCGGCGGCCGTGCCCTGCTTCGGGTCGGCGGCGTCGTCTTCGGCCTGGATCTCGAACTTGATCGTCTTGCCGCCGATCTTGATCTTCTGCGCGTTGAGGTCCTCGATGGCCATGCGCACGCCGTTTTCGTTGTCCTTGCCGTAGTGGGCTTGCGCACCGGACAGCGGGGCGACGTGACCGATCTTGACGACCTGCTCCTGCGCTGCGGCCAGGCCACTGGCTGCCGCAATCGCCATGGCGACCGTCAGTTTCAGTTTGAATTGCATGAAAACCTCCAGATATAAGTGATTAGGTTGAGAAACCATTGCATGCTCAACGGGTGGCGACGTTATCGCAATTTCCGGGCCCGGGCCATAGGGAAAGGTCTAGGTCATCCCCGATTCGGGAGCCTGGCGATCTCCTCGGCGACAGCTTCGGCCACCGCCTGGCGCACCACGGCCTCCAGGCGGTCCCGCAGCAAGGGGACGAGCTGGTCGGTCTGTTCGATCACCACCGCCGCGATCGCCTCGCGCACGCGCCGATCGAGCACCAGGTCCACCCGCTGCAGCACGCGCTGCGCCAGCTGGTCCTGGGACAGCGCGGGCGGGGAGGACGGCGCCAGCGGGACGGGGCCCGAGTGCACCACCTCGGTCAGCGTCGGCACGAAACGCGGCGGGATCCGGTTCACCATCAGCCGGACTCCCGCGTCACCGCGTCGTACTTGCGAATGGCATAGCCGCGGGCGGCGTAGTGCTTCCAGCGCATCCGCGCCTGCTGGCGGTCGGCTTCGTCCTGGCTGACGATTTCGTTGAGCCGCTCGAAGGTCTCGAACCCCTCGGGCACGACGGAACCGAGGTTGACCAGGATGTCCTGGTGCGGAGCGCCGCGGGCCTGGTCCGCCAGGATGACGGGGGAAGCCTGCAGGACCTGCGGATCCGCGGTCGCGGCATGGCAATGGGGGATGAAGTCGGTCGGCGAGAAGCGCCACAGCTCCTCGTCCAGCTCCTGCAGCAGCGGGCCGCCGCCGGTCACCACCACTTTCGCGCCGGTGCCGGCGGCCCGGCGCACCAGCCGGCACACGTAGGCCAGCGGGTCCGGCACGTTGAAGTGGAAGGTGACCTCCGTCATGCCTTGGCGCGCGACCGGCCGGCCTTGGCGGCGGCCTTCTTCGGTGCCGCCGGGCCCGCCTTGCCCTCCTGCGCCAGCAGGAATTCGAGCAGCAGGCCGACCGGCCGGCCGGTGGAACCCTTGGAGGCGCCGCCCTTCCAGGCCGTGCCCGCGATGTCGAGGTGGGCCCAGGGGTAGTTCTGGGCGAAGCGGTGCAGGAACTTGGCGGCCACCACCGCGCCGGCGGCGCGGCCGGCGACGTTGGCGACATCCGCGAAGTTGGTCTTCAGGCCTTCCGCGTATTCGTCGTCCATGGGCAGGCGCCAGCAGGGGTCGAGCGCCGCGTCGCCGGCGGCGAGCAGCTGGTCGGCCAGGGCATCGTCGGTGGCGAACATGCCGCTGCGCACGCCGCCCAGCGCCACCACGCAGGCGCCGGTGAGCGTCGCGATGTCGACCACCGCGCGCGGCTTGAAGCGCTCCGCGTACGTCAGGGCGTCGCACAGGATCAGCCGGCCTTCGGCGTCGGTGTTCAGCACCTCGATGGTCTGGCCGCTCAGGCTGGTGAGGATGTCGCCCGGCTTGTACGCGCTGCCGTCCGGCATGTTCTCGCAGGCGGGGATGAGGCCGACGACGTTGAGCTTCGGCTTCAGTTCGGCCAGCGCGCGGAAGGTGCCCAGCACGCTGGCGGCGCCGCCCATGTCGTATTTCATCTCGTCCATCTCGGCCGACGGCTTGATCGAGATGCCGCCGGTGTCGAAGGTGATGCCCTTGCCCACCAGCACCACCGGGGCCTCGCCCTTGCCAGCGCCGTCGTAGCGCAGCACGATGAAGCGCAGCGGCTCGGCGGAGCCCTTGGCCACGCTGGCGAACGAACCCATGCCGATGCGCGCCACTTCCTTCGGGCCCATCACCTCCACGCCGAAGCCGTGCGCCTTGCCCAGCTTCTGCGCCTCTTCGCCGAGACGCGTGGGGGTGGCGTAATTCGGCGGCAGGTTGCCCAGCTCGCGGGCGAATTCGATGCCCACCGCGGCGGAGCGCGCCCGCTGGAAGGCCTGGCGGTGCTCGGCGGCGTCGGCCACGCCGATCACCACCTTCTTCAGCTCGCGCCCTTCCGGCTTGGACTTGGTGGCGATGTACACATAGCTGCTCTCCGCGGTGCCGCAGACGGCGGCGCGCACGGCGGCGGCGCCGCTGCCGGCGGGCAGCACAATGACCAGCTTCTTGGCCGCGGAGGAACGCAGGGCGCCCGCCGCTGCCTGGACCGCGGCCTGCACGCGCTTGCCGGAGCCGTCGCCGGCGCCGACGAACACCACGCGGGTGGCCGCCACGCCCTCGGGCCGGTAGGCGTGCAGCAGCTTGCCGGGCTTCGGTTCCAGGTCGCGCGCCGCGAGCGCGGCGGCGACGAGGCGGGAGACGGGGTCCCGGCCCTTGGCCTGGAAGCCCTCGGTCACCACGACCAGCAGCACGTCGCATTTCTCCGCGGCTGCGCCAGCGAGGTCGAGGGTCTTGAGTTCGAAGTCCATAATCCGTTGTGTTCACGGCGCAATGCGCCTGCAGCAGCCGATGTTATTCCATTCAACCGTCCGCAAGGAGCTGGCGCGCAGTTTCGGCGCCTCGCTCGTGGTGCTGGTCACCATCGTCATGACCATGACCCTGATCCGCACGCTGGGCCTGGCCAGCCGCGGCAGCGTCAACCCGGAAGAAGTGCTGATGGTGATGGGCTATGCCGTGCTCGGCTACCTGCCCACCATCCTGACGCTGTCGCTGTTCATCGCCATTGTCGGCACGCTCTCGCGCATGTACCGGGACAGCGAGATGGTGATCTGGTTCAGCGCCGGCCGCGGCCTGTCGGCCTTCGTCCGCCCCCTCTTCGGCTTCGCCTGGCCGGTGCTGCTGGTGATCGCGACGCTGTCGCTCGCCATCTGGCCCTGGGCCAACCAGCAGACCCAGGAACTGAAGAACCGCTATGGCAGCCGGGGCGACCTGGAGCGCGTGGCGCCCGGCCAGTTCCAGGAGTCGGCCAACGGCCGCCGCGTGTTCTTCCTGGACAAGGACACGCCGGACAACAAGTCGGGCAAGAACATCTTCATCTCCAGCGTCGAGAAGGACAAGGAGACCGTCACGTCCGCGCGGCTGTCCAACGGCCAGCGGCTGGAGAACTCGCTCACCGGCGAAGGGCTGCGCATCAGCGAGTTCGAACAGCACGGCACGCGCGTGGATGGCGCCAAGCTGGCCGTCCCGTCGGAAGACAGCCCGATCAAGACGCGCACCACCCTGCGGCTGATCCGGGAGCCCAGCGCCGTCAACCAGGGCGAGCTCGCCTGGCGCCTGGGCATGGCGCTCGCGGCCCTGAACTTCGTCATCCTGGCGGTGACGGTGTCCAGCGTGAACCCGCGCATCGGCCGCAGCGGCAACCTGGTGTTCGCCCTGTTCGCCTTCATCGTCTACTTCAACCTGCTGAACCTCGGGCAAAGCTGGATAGCGGGCGGCCGGGCCGGCTTCGCCAGCTTCATGCTGCTGCTGCACGGCGGCACCTTCGCCCTGGCCGCGCTGTGGCTGGCCAAGCAGCACAACAACTGGACGCTCGGACCGCGCCTGCGCCGCCTGCGGGGGCGCGCCGCATGAGGACCATCCGCCGGCTGGTGTACGTCGAGGTGGTGCAGGCCGTGGCCTTCGTCAGCCTCGGTTTCCTGGCGCTGTTCTTCTTCTTCGACTTCGTGGAGGAACTCGGCAACCTGGGCCGGGGCATCCAGGCGTACCGCATGACGCAGGCGCTGGCCTATGTCGCCCTGCGCGTGCCGAACCACCTGTACGAACTGCTCCCCATCGCGGTGCTCATCGGCACCATCTTCGTCATGGCGCGCTTCGCGCAGAGCTCCGAATACACCATCCTGCGTACCAGCGGGCTGGGCCCCTGGCGCGCGCTGCGGGCGCTGCTGGTGCTGGGCATGGGCTTCACGGTGCTGACCTTCGCCACGGGCGACTACCTGGCCCCGCTGGCCGACCGGACTGGGCAGCTGCTCAAGGCCCGCTTCAGCGGCGGCGTCTCGGTCGGCAGCACCGGCGCGTGGCTGAAGGAACGCCAACGCTATTTCTCGTACAACGTGAACGTCGGGGTGCTCAACTCCGACGGCCAGATGCGCAACGTGAAGATCTTCGAAGCCGACTCCCGCGGCTTCCTGGTGTCCCTGACGCAGGCGCCGCGGGCCCGGTTCGACGAAGGCGCGTGGGTGCTGGAAGAGGCCGACCGCACCGAGTTCACCAGCGCCGAAGGCCAGTCGCGCGTGCTGCGCGTGAAGTCGCCCACCCTGCGCTGGCCGACCGAGATCACCCAGGAGATGGTGTCGGTGGCGCTGCTCAAGCCGGACCGCATGAGCACCATCGCCCTGTTCCAGTACGTGCGGCACCTCGAGGCCAATTCCCAGACCTCGCAGCGCTACGAGATCGAGTTCTGGCGCAAGGTGTTCTATCCGCTGTCGTGCATGGTGATGGTGGTGCTGGCGCTGCCGTTCGCCTACCTGCACTTCCGCCAGGGCGGGATCACCACGTACGTGTTCGGCGGCGTGCTGATCGGCATCAGCTTCTTCCTGCTGAACAACGTGTTCGGCTACATCGGCAACCTGCAGAACTGGCGGCCCTGGATGGCGGCCGGGGCGCCGGGCTTCCTCTACACGCTGTTCTCGCTGGGCGCGTTCGGCTGGCTGGTCCTGAGGCGTTGACGACCATGGCGATCATCCTCTTCGGCCACGGGTCGCGCGACCCGCTCTGGCGCCTGCCGATGGAAACGGTCGCGGCCCGCCTGCGGTCGCAGCAGCCGGGCACGCCGGTGCGCTGCGCCTATCTCGAACTGGACACGCCCACCCTGCCGCAAGCCGCGGCGGAACTGGTGGCCGCGGGCGCGACGGAAGTCCGCATCGTGCCGATGTTCCTGGGTACCGGCCGGCACGCGCGGGAAGACCTGCCCAAGCTGCTCGCGCAGTTGCAGGCCGCGCATCCGCAGGTCGCCTTCGCGCTGCAGAAGTCGGTGGGCGAGGACGACCGGGTCATCGACCTGATCGCAAGGATTGCATCGGAATAAGCGACGTTGGCATAATGAATCTCTTTCTTAGAAGAAATTCAGTATGAATCTGCATCAGTTTCGCTTCGTCCAGGAGGCGGTGCGGCGGAACCTGAACCTGACCGAAGCTGCGAAATCCCTCCACACCTCGCAACCGGGGGTGTCCAAGGCGATCATCGAACTCGAAGAGGAGCTCGGCGTCGAGATCTTCGCCCGCCATGGCAAGCGGCTCAAGCGGGTGACCGAGCCGGGCCAGCACGTGCTCAAGAGCATCGAGCTGATCATGCGGGAAGTCGGCAACCTCAAGCGCATCGGCGAGCAGTTCAGCGCGCAGGACAGCGGCACCCTTTCCATCGCCACCACCCATACGCAGGCGCGCTACGTGCTGCCCATCCCGGTGGCGAAACTGCGCGAGGCCTACCCCAAGGTCAGCGTCAGCCTGCACCAGGGCTCGCCGGACCAGGTGGCGCGCATGGTGATGGACGAAGTGGCGGAGATCGGCATCGCCACCGAATCGCTGGGGGACTACCCGGACCTCGTCACCCTGCCCTGCTACGAGTGGCAGCACGTGCTGGTGCTGCCGCAGGGGCATCCCCTGGCGAAGAAGGAGCGCATCACGCTCGAGGACATCGCGGCGGAACCGCTGGTGACCTACCACCCGTCCTTCACGGGGCGCACCCGCATCGACGCCGCCTTCGCCCAGCGCAAGCTGACGCCGCGCATGGCGCTCGAGGCCATCGACTCCGACGTGATCAAGACCTACGTGCGCCTCGGCCTGGGCATCGGCATCGTCGCCGAGATGGCCGTGGGCGACGACGGCAGCAACAACGACCTGGCGGTGCGGCCGCTGGGCACGCTGTTCGGGCACAACCTGGCGCGGGTGGCGTTCAAGCGCGGCGCCTACCTGCGAAACTTCGTCTACCGCTTCGCCGAGCTGCTGTCCGACCGCCTCGACCGCAACCTCATCGCCAAGGCCATGGCCGGCCACGGCACCGACTTCGATCTTTGAATCCATGGCAAACGCAACCGACCGCACCCCGCCCCTGCAAACCAAGTTCCCGACGATGGGCACCACCATCTTCACGGTGATGTCCGCACTGGCCGCCGAGAAGGGCGCCGTGAACCTGGGCCAGGGCTTTCCCGACTTCGACTGCGACCCGAAACTGCTCGATGGCGTGATCGACGCCATGCGCCGCGGCCTGAACCAGTATCCGCCGATGACGGGCGTGCCGGTGCTGCGCGAGGCGGTGGCGGCCAAGATCGAGGCGCTGTACGGCCACAAGTACGACGCCGCCTCCGAGATCACCATCACCGCGGGCGCGACGCAAGCCATCATCACCGCGGTGCTCGCCATCGTGAAGCCCGGCGACGAGGTGATCGTGCTGGAGCCCTGCTACGACAGCTACGTGCCCAACATCGAGCTGGCCGGCGGCGTGGTGGTGCGCGTGCCGCTGACGCCCGGCACCTTCCGTCCCGATTTCGCGAAGATCGGCGCCGCGCTCACGCCGCGCACCCGCGCGATCATCGTCAACTCCCCGCACAACCCCAGCGCCACCGTGTGGACGCGCGCGGAGATGCTGCAGCTGCAGGACCTGCTGGCGCCCACGGACGTCTTCGTCATCAGTGACGAGGTGTACGAGCACATGGTGTTCGACGGCCAGCTGCACCAGAGCGCCGCCCGCTTCCCCGGCCTGGCGGCGCGCTCGCTGATCGTTTCCAGCTTCGGCAAGACCTACCACGTGACCGGGTGGAAGGTGGGCTACGTGGCCGCGCCCGCGGTGCTGAGCGCCGAATTCCGCAAGGTGCACCAGTTCAACGTGTTCACGGTGAACACGCCGATGCAGTACGGCCTGGCCAGCTACATGGCTTCGCCGGAACCCTACCTGCAGCTGCCGGCCTTCTACCAGCGCAAGCGCGACCTGTTCCGGGAAGGACTGGCCCGCACCCGGTTGAAGCTGCTGCCCAGCGAAGGCACCTACTTCCAGTGCGTGGACATCTCCGGGGTGAGCGACCTGAAGGAAGCCGACTTCTGCAAGTGGCTGACCACCGAGATCGGCGTCGCCGCCATCCCGGTGTCGGCGCTCTACGTGGACAACGACGACCAGGGCATCGTGCGGTTCTGCTTCGCGAAGAAGGACGAGACGCTGCGCGCGGCGCTGGACCGGCTGGCGAAGCTTTAGGCAGCATCACCGGGGTTCGGCTGCGCGCTCACCCCGGCCTACGGGACGGGCGGGTGCGTGCATCACCGGCACCGGGGTTCGGCTGCGCGCTCACCGCCGGCCTACGCGAAGGCCGGCTCCGTAGGCCGGCGGTGAGCGCGCAGCCGAACCCCGGTGACTCAGCACTGGATCGCGTTGCGGCAGAACTTGTCCAGCTCGCGCACCACCGACTGCCCGCTCACCGCGTTCTTCGCCTTCGCGCCCACGTCCAGCGACAGCTTCATCTCGTACTTGCGGAAGAATTCGTCGAACAGTTCGCCGCCCAGGGTGCCGTAGGCCGTCAGCGTGTCGGCCTTCGCGTCGTGCGCCAGCAGCACGGCGCACAGCGGCTGCTTCGCCGGCCCGGACAACACCTGGGCTCCCTTGGCCGGGTCGTACTGGCTGTGCTCCGCGCAGCAGTGGATCAGCCCGTCCTGCACCCCGCGCTGCGCCCGCGTCTTGCGAAAGCTGATGAAGCTCACTTCCCGGGTCGGATACACCAGCTGGTGGGCGCAGATCGCGGAGAACGCGACGATGCTGCGGTTGCGCCCGACGCCGCCGGGCCAGGTGTAGGCGTTGCGGTCCTGCGTCACCAGTGCGTGCGGGGCCACCGGCCGTCCCAGGTCCAGCAGGAACACCGGGGTCGCCTCGAAGGGATAGTGGAAGACGTAGTTGAGCTGCGCCTTCAGCTCGGAAGCCCGCAGGGGATCGCCGCGCTCGTTGACCAGCAGGGCGCGACCGTATTCCTTCGGCGCGGCGTTGGCCGCCCAGGCCGGAAGAATGGCAGCCGCGCCGGACAGGCCAGCGGCACCGGCCGTGCAGGACTCGAGGAAGCAGCGTCGATCCATGGCAGAACCCCTGTGAAGGTACACGGTAGCCCGTGAGGCGGGCCGCCGGATATCCGGCTTTGTACCGACGCCGAAGGTTCCCGTGGGATTTGCCGTCAGCTTTGCAATTGTTCCCAGACCTTCTGCAGGCGCTTGACGCTCACGGGCTGGGGCGTGCGCAGCTCCTGGGCGAAGAAACTGATGCGCAGCTCTTCCAGCAGCCAGCGGAAGTCCTCCATCCGCTCGTCCACCGCCCCCTTGCGCTCGGCCACCAGCCGCCAGTAGCGCTGCTCCTGGGGCCTGAGCTCGGCCAGCCGGGCGGCGTCGCGTGCCGGGTCGGCCCGCAACTTGTCCAGGCGCAGCACGATGCCTTTCAGGTAGCGCGGGACATGCTGCAGCCGCGGCCAGGGCGTGCCCGCCAGGAACCGCTTGGGCACCAGGCGCTGCAGTTGCTGGGCGGCGTCGGCGGTGGCCTCCGGCTGGATCTTGGTGTCCTTGATCTTGCGCGCCGCCGCGGCATGGTCGGCGAGGATGGTCGCGGCCAGCCGCGCGACCTCGTTGGCGATCAGCGTCAACCGGCCCCGGCCTTCGTCGACCCGCCGCTGGAAGTCCACGGCGTTGGCCGGCAAGGGGTCGAGCAGGAAGGCGCGGTCGAGCGCCACCTCCAGCACCTGCTCCCGCAGTTCCTCCAGCGTCCCGAGCGGCATGAAGGCCACCGCCATCTTCTGCAGGTCGGGGAGGTTCTTTTCCAGGTACTTCAGGGCATCGCGCAGCTGCAGCGCGAACAGCCGGCGCAGGCCGGCGCGGTGCTTCGCGGCGGCGACGTCGGGCTCGTCGAACACCTCGATGGCGACGGCATCCCCTTTGTCGATGAGCGCCGGAAAGCCGACCAGGCTGGTACCGCCCTTGCGGATTTCCATGAGTTCGGGGAGTTCGCCGAAGGTCCAGGCGGTGTACTTCTGCTCGGCGGACTTTCCTCCTCCCCCCTCCGGGGGGAGGCCGGGAGGGCGCCGCCGGGGGGCAGCGCTCGACGGGGCGCCCCCACCCTGCCCTCCCCCAGGGGGGGAGGGTGAAGAAGGAACCTTCAAGCCCGCCAAGGCCTGGAACGCCCCGCGCGCCTGCGCGCCCAGCTCCGCCTTCAACGCGCCCAGGTTGCGCCCCATGCCGAGCTGCCGGCCGCTGTCGTCCACCACCCGGAAGTTCATGAACAGGTGCGCGGGCACCATGTCCAGCTTGAAGTCGGTCCGCTTGACGTCGAGGCTGGTCGCGTCGCGCACCTCCTTCAGCAGCACGTCCGTGAGCCCGCCGTGCGCCCAGCGTTCCGGCGTCGAGAGTGCCGCGGCGATGCGCGTCGCCGCCTCCGGCAAGGGAACGAAGCGCGAGCGCGGCTTCTGCGGCAGGCTTTTCAGCAGCGCCTGCACCTTGTCCTTGAGCATGCCCGGCACCAGCCACTCGGCGCGCTCCTCGCTCACCTGGTTCAGCACGAACAGGGGCACCGTCACGGTCACGCCGTCGCGGGCATCGCCGGGCTCGTGCAGGTAGCTGGCGGAGCAGTCGACGCCGCCCAGCTTCACGATCTTCGGGAACGCATTGCTGGTGATGCCGGCGGCCTCGTGCCGCATCAGCTCGTCGCGCGTCAGTTTCAGCAGTTCCGGCTTGCCGCGCACCGCTTCGCGGTACCAGCGTTCGAAGGTGGCCCCGCTGTACACGTCGCGCGGCACCTGCTGGTCGTAGAAGGCGAAGATCAGCTCCTCGTCCACCAGCACGTCCTGCCGCCGCGCCTTGTGCTCCAGCTCCTCGACCTGCTTGACCAGCTTCTGGTTCGCCGCCAGGAAAGGCAGATTCGTTTCCCACTGCCCCGCCACCAGGCCCTCGCGGATGAAGATCTCGCGCGCGCCGTGCAAGTCCGCGCGCGCGAAGGGCACGCGCCGGCCGCTGTAGATCACCAGCCCGTACAGCGTGGCGCGCTCCAGCGAGACCACCTCCGCCGCCTTCTTCTCCCAGTGCGGATCCAGCAGCTGCTTCTTCAGCAGGTGGCCGGCAACTTCCTCCACCCACTGCGGCTCGATGTTGGCGATGCCGCGGCCGAACAGGCGCGTGGTTTCCACCAGCTCGGCGCAGACGATCCAGCGGCCGGGCCGCTTCTTCAGGTGAGCGCCGGGATGCCGGTAGAACTTGATGCCGCGGGCGCCGAGGTAGGCCTCGTCGTCCTCCAGCTTGAAGCCCAGGTTGCCGAGCAGTCCCGACAGCATGGCCTTGTGCAGCTGCTCGTAGCTGGCCGGCTGGTCGTTCAGGCGCCACTTGTGCTCGGTGACCACCGTCAGCAGCTGGCTGTGCACGTCGCGCCATTCGCGCACGCGCCGCACGTTGATGAAGTTCTGCCGCAGCAGCTGCTCGTACTGGCGGTTGGAGAGCTTGTGATCCTTGCCGTGCCCTCCCCGGGCCTCGTCGAGCCACTGCCACAGCCGCAGGTAGCCGGAGAACTCGCTCTTCTCGTCGTCGAACTTCGCGTGCTGCTGGTCCGCCTGGGCCTGCAACTCCATCGGGCGGTCGCGGACGTCCTGCAGGGCGAGCGCTGAGGCGATGACCAGCACCTCATGCAGCGCGCCGCGCTCGCGCGCCTCCAGGATCATGCGGCCAACGCGCGGGTCGAGCGGCAGGCGGGCCAGCTCGGCGCCCATGGTCGTGAGCTCGTTGTCGTCGTCCACCGCCCCGAGCTCGTTGAGCAATTGGTAGCCGTCGGCGATGGCGCGCCGCGAGGGCGGGTCGAGGAAGGGAAACTCCTCCACCACGCCCAGGCGCAGCGACTTCATCCGCAGGATCACGCCGGCCAGCGACGAGCGCAGGATCTCGGGATCGGTGAAGCGCGGGCGGCCGGCGAAGTCCTTCTCGTCGTAGAGGCGGATGCAGATGCCGTTGGCCACGCGGCCGCAGCGGCCGGCGCGCTGGTTGGCGGCCGCCTGGCTGACCGGCTCGACCAGGAGCTGCTCCACCTTGCTACGAAAACTATAGCGTTTCACCCGCGCCGTGCCCGAGTCGATCACGTAGCGGATGCCCGGCACCGTGAGCGAGGTCTCGGCGACGTTGGTGGCCAGCACGATGCGGCGGCCGGAGTGGCTGTCGAACACCCGCTCCTGTTCCGCCTGCGACAGGCGCGCGAACAGGGCCAGCACTTCGGCATTGCGGGTGAGCGGGTCGTGCGCCAGGTGCTTGCGCAGGTGGTCGGCGGCTTCGCGGATCTCGCGCTCGCCCGGCAGGAAGACGAGGATGTCGCCGGGGGCATTGCCGCGCCACAGTTCGTCCACCGCATCGGCGATGGCGTCATTCAGGTCGAACTCGCGCGACTCCTCGAACGGCTGCCACCGCTGCTCCACCGGGAACATCCGTCCCGACACGTAGATCACCGGCGCCGGCCCCGCGGCCGATGCGAAATGCTGGGCGAATCGCTCCGCATCGATGGTGGCGGAGGTCACCACGATCTTCAGGTCCGGCCGGCGCGGCAGCAGCTGGCGCAGGTACCCCAGCAAGAAGTCGATGTTCAGGCTGCGCTCGTGGGCCTCGTCGATGATGATCGTGTCGTAGGCCTTGAGCAGCGGGTCGGATTGCGTCTCGGCCAGCAGGATCCCGTCGGTCATCAGCTTGACGGAGGCATCGCGCGCGAGGCGGTCCTGGAAGCGCACCTTGTAGCCGACCACCTCGCCCAGCGGCGTCTGCAGTTCCTGCGCGATGCGCTTGGCCACGCTGGAGGCGGCGATCCGGCGCGGCTGGGTGTGGCCGATCAGCTTGCCCTGCCCCGGCGGCGCGTTGAGCTTGCCACGCCCCATGGCCAGCGCGATCTTCGGCAGTTGCGTCGTCTTGCCCGAACCGGTTTCGCCGCAGACGATCACCACCTGGTGCGCCGCCATCGCGGCCATGATCTCCTCGCGCCGCGCGGAGACGGGCAGGCTTTCGGGAAAAGTGATGTTCAACGGGGCAGGCAAGACGGCACGGGCAAAGTCCGTGATTATCCCGCGCCCACGGGCGCTTCAGGCCGCGGAGGCGGTGGCCGCGGGCGGCGCAGGCGCCCGGACCGGTTCACCGGGCAGCAGCTCGGCGATCTGCCCCGCCTCCGGGTCGAAGTACGCGAGACGGCTGGGATAGCTCCAGGCGGTGCGCGCCATGGCCCGGGCGGTGGCGACCGCGTGCGAGGGCCGCACCTGGGTGTTGGTCAGGAGCACGCCGACGCCGGCTTCGGCCACCCAGGAGGTGCTGGGGCCGTCCAATCCGGCCGGGTCGGTGCGCGTGCTCAGGGTGACCGGCCGCACCAGCCGCTCGCGGATGGTGCCCGCCAGCTGGGCCAGGCCTTCCAGCGAAGCGGGACTGCGCACCAGCAACAGGAAGCCGTCTTCGCCGAGCCGGCCCATCTCCACGTTCTGCGGCACGCAGCGGCGCAGCCGCCCCGCGCAGACGAACAGCGCGTGGTTGAAGGCGGCGCGTCCGTGGAGGTTTTCCAGCGCATAGAGGTTGCCGATGCACACGGCGATCACCCCGATGGGCCGCGCCTCGGCCCCGCGCCCGAAGAACGCCTCCCCCACCATCTGGCCGGTCTCGCTGTGCGAACGCATGCGCGTGACCGGGTCGTAGCTGGGGCCGTGGGCCATCACCTGGGCCAGTTCCAGCAGGTAGGAGTAGCGCGCCCAGAGCACCGCCGCGATCACGCAGAGGTAGGCCACGCCGGCGAGCGCGGCGACCGCGTGCACCGGCCACGCGGTGGTGCGGGTGAGCGCGATCCAGCTCAGCGAGGCGATGGCCACCAGCATGAACACCAGGCCGGCGACGAAGGACCAGCCGCCCCGGTCCCCGCGCCGGGCGCCCCGCACGGTCACGACCAGCATCGCGGTGCCCACGCCGAATGCGGCCATCGAGCTGAGCCCCAGCGCCTGTCCCGGCTCCAGCAGCCAGCCCGCCAGCAGCACCAGCGCCGCCGCCGCGGTGAGGAGACCGAGCGCCAGGCGACCCACCGCGCGCTGGCGCAGCATGCCGAACGTGGACATCAGCATCAGCGCCAGCAACACGGCGCTGGCCACCGCGACATGCGACAGGACGCGCGCCTCGACGGCCCCTTCGATCGGCAGCCAGCCCAGGTACGCCACCACGAAGCCGGCGGAAGTCAGCGACGTCAGACCCGCCATGAGCGCGACGCGGCGCTGCGAACGGGCGAACACGGCGAGCGAGGTCACCAGCATCAGCGTTGCCGTGCAGAAGAACGCCCCCCAGAAACCCGCCGCCAACCTGTCCATGCGGGGACGATAGCGGAACTAGACGCCCGGGACGAGACTTCCCGGCTGGGTGGTGAGTTCCGCGATCTGGCCGGCTTGCGCGTCGTAGAAAGCCAGTCGGCTCGGATACGTCCAGGCGGTGCGCGCCATGGCCCGCGCCGTCGTCACCGCCTGCGAAGGCCGAACCCCGGTGCTGGTGGCCAGCACCCCGATGCCCAGCTCCGCCACCCAGGCGGTGCCGCCCGCCTCCAGCCGCCCGGGGGCGCTGCTGGTGCTCAGCGACACGGGCCGAACCAGCCGGTCGCGGATGTGCCGGGCCATCGCCCGCAGCTCCTTCATGTCCGAGGTGGTGCGCACCAGCAGCAGGAAGCCGTCGTCGCCCAGGCGCCCCATCTCCACCGTCTGCGGCACGCACCGCCGCAGGCGACCGGCGCAGACGAACAGCGCGTGATTGAAGGCGGCCCGTCCGTGCAGGTTCTCCAGCGCGTACAGGTTCGACAGGCAGATCGCCAGCACCCCGATGGGGCGCGCTTCCGCATCGCGGCGGAAGAAGACGTCGCCGACCAGCTGGCCGGTCTCGCTGTGCGATCGCATGCGCGTCACGGGGTCGTAGCTCGGGCCGTGCGCCATGACCTCCGCCAGTTCGAGCAGGTAGGAGTAGCGGGTCCACAACGCCAGCGCCATGACCGACAGGTACGCCATGCCGGCGACGGCGCTCACCGCGTGCACCGGCCACGCCACGGTGCGATCCAGCGCGATCCAGCTGAGGCCGGCCAGCGCAACCAGCATGAAGGAAACGCCGGAGACCGTGGTCCACGCCAGGCGGTCACCGCGCAGCGCGCTGCGCAGGGCGACCACGAGCATGGTGCTGCCGACGCCCACCGCCACCACCGAGCTCAGGGCCAGCGCCTGGCCGGGATCGAGCAGCCAGCCCGCGCCGATGGCCGCCGCGCCCAGCGCCGCGAGCCCTGTCACCAGCCGGCCCGCCACTCCGGCCTGCCGCAGCAGGCCCAGGAGCGACAGCAGCATGAGGGCCAGCGTCGTGGCCGCGACAATGGCCACGTGGGCCAGCACGCGCGCCTCGACCGCGCCGTCGACCGGCAGCCAGCCGAGATAGGCGACGACGAAGGCGGCGGACACCACCGCGGACAGGCCCGACGTCAGCGCCACCCGGCGATGGGAGCGCAGGAAGACGGCGAGCGAGGCCAGCAGCATCAGCGTCGCCGTGCCGAAGAAAGCCCCCCAGAATCCTGCCGCCAGACTGTCCATCCCCGCACGATAGCGCAAAGCGGCCCGGCGCCCTCGGCGACCGACGGGGGCTCCCTTACACTGTCGCGTCCCTTTCGCCCGAGCGCCGACCCGCAACGATGTCCGCCATCTTCAATTTCACCTTCGTGCCCTGGTTCCGCTCGGTGGCGCCGTACATCCACATGCACCGGGGCAAGACCTTCGTGGTGGGGCTGGCGGGCGAAGCCGTCGCGGCCGGCAAGCTGCACCACATCGCGCAGGACATCGCGCTGATCCAGAGCATGGGCGTCAAGGTCGTCCTGGTGCACGGCTTCCG
>JAJTCN010000008.1 GCA_021323335.1 Ramlibacter sp. | reverse complement strand
TCCGCCAGGCGCAGGCCGGCTTCCTCCCAGGTCTCGCGCTCCAGCGCCTGCGGCACCGTGTCGCTGGCCGGCACCATGCCGCCCACCAGCGTGTCCCACAGGCCGGGGTCGACCGGCTTGCCCGCCGCGCGCCGCTGCATCCAGTGGTTGCCCTGTGGATCCAGGCCGGCCAGGTGCACGGCATGCGTGGGCACGCCCAGCAGCCGCACGGCGGCGCGCTCGACGGAGCCGAGTACTTCGCCGGTGTCGTTGCGCACCGCCAGCAGCTCGTCGCGCCAGGTGTGGGTGAGGCGCCGCTCGCGCAGCTGGCCGGCCAGGCGGGCGAGGGACTGCGAGAGATCGTCGCCCTCGACGTGCCAGCCGGTCGCGCTGCCGCGCACCAACCCATTGCCGGCGACGCCCGCGTAGGGAAAGAAGCCGGGCTCCACCGATCCGATGCGCTGGCCCTGCCACCACAGCGGCACCCGCGGCCGCATCGGCGGCCGCTCCAGCAGCGACTGCAACCGCGCGCGCCAGGCGGCCGGCAGCTGCAGGGTGCTCACAACGTCAGGATGGTGCAGCCCGTGGTCTTGCGCGCTTCCAGCGCGACGTGCGCCTCGCGCACCTTCTCCAGCGGGAAGGTCTGGTCGATGCGGATCTTCACCTTGCCGCTGGTGACCGCGGCGAACAGGTCGTCCGCCATCTCCTGCGTGGCCTCGCGCGTGGCGATGTGGGTGAACAGGGTCTGGCGCGTGACGTAGATGGAGCCCTTGGCGGCCAGGATGCCGGGGGCGAACGGCGGCACCGCGCCGGAGGCATTGCCGAAGCTGGCCATCAGGCCGAAGGGCTGCAGGCAGTCCAGCGACTTGTCCCAGGTGTCCTTGCCCACCGAGTCGTACACCACTTTCACGCCGCGGCCGCCGGTGATCGACTTCACCCGCTCCTTGAAATCTTCCTTGGCGTAGTTGATGACATGCGCGGCGCCGAGCGACTGAACAGCACGAAGTCGCCTTCCTTCAGGCCGCCCTGCGGCAGCGTGCGCTTGAGCAGGTACTGCGCGGTCAGGCCCTTGAGCATCATCGCCGCGCCGGTCTCGAAGCTGATGGCGTCCGGCAGCTTGCAGACGGTCTTGGCCGGCATCACGCGCACTTCCGAGTACGAGCCGGGCGGCTGGCTGGCGTACGCGGCGCGGTCGCCCACCTTGAGGTGCTTCACGCCGTCGCCGACCGCCTCCACCACGCCAGAGGCCTCCATGCCCAGCGTCAGCGGCATGGGCAGCTGGTAGAGGCCGGTGCGCTGGTAGACGTCGATGAAGTTCAGGCCGACGGCCTTGTGGCGGATGCGGATCTCGCCCGGGCCGGGCTCGCCGACCTGCACGTCGACGATCTCCATCTCCTCCGGGCCACCGTTCTTGCGGATCTGGACTGCCTTGCTCATGAAATGTCTCCTGGTGGATAGGGTCTCGGGATGCCGCGCATCCTACCGCGTGGGCTAAAGTCGCGCCTCGCATGCAGCAGCGCCTGACCCTCTCCACCGCCCTCCTCCTGACCTTGCCCCCCGTGTTGTGGGCCGGGAATGCGGTGATCGGCCGCGCCGTGGCGCCGCTGGTGCCGCCGCTGGCGCTGAACTTCCTGCGCTGGGCCCTGGCTTTCCTGATCCTGCTGCCTTTCGCCTGGCAACTGCTGCGCGCCGACAGCCCGCTGTGGGGGCGCTTCGGCCGGTTCGCCGTGCTGGGCTTCCTGGGCGTGGGCAGCTACAACGCGCTGCAGTACCTGGCGGTGAAGACCTCGACGCCGGTCAACGTCACGCTGGTGGGCTCCAGCATGCCGGTGTTCATGCTGGTGCTCGGCGCGGCGTTCTTCAGCCAGCGCATCACCGCCCGCCAGGTGCTGGGCGCGGTGCTGTCGATCGCAGGCGTGGTGGTGGTGCTGGCGCACGGCGACTTCGAGCACCTGGCGCAGGTGCGCTTCGTCGCCGGTGACCTGTACATGCTGGTGGCGACGGCGGCGTGGGCGCTCTACAGCTGGCTGCTGACGCGGCCCGGCGACCCGGCCGAGATCCGCTCGAACTGGGCGCGCTTCCTGATGGCGCAACTGGTGCCGGGGCTGCTGTGGTCGGGCCTGTTCGCGGCGGTCGAGTCGGGCGTCACCACGCAATCGATCCAATGGGGCTGGCCGCTGGCGGCGGCCCTGGCCTTCATCGCCACGGGCCCGGCGATCATGGCCTACCGCGCATGGGGCCTGGGCGTGCAGCGGGTGGGCCCGAACATCGCCGGCTTCTTCTCCAACCTCACGCCCTTGTTCGCCGCGCTGTTCTCTGCAGCGTTCCTTGGCGAGCCGCCGCAGCCGTACCACGGCGTCGCGTTCGCGTTGATCGTGGGCGGAATCGTAGTGTCGTCGCGGCGGTGATGCCTTCGGGTCCCGCCGCGGGGACCCGTTCGTAGGCCGGCGGTGAGCCCGGAGGCGAACCCCGGTGATCCGCGCCCTGCACCGGGGTTCGGGCTTCGCCGCTCACCGCCGGCCTACGAATGGAGGATGCCTTCGCGCGACCTCGCGCGTTGTACCTCCATGCCTCGCTACATCCGCAGCAAAGCCGAAGGCGCCACCTTCTTCTTCACGCTGACGCTGCAGGACCGCAGCGCGCGCTACCTCGTCGACCATGTGTCCGACCTGCGTTCCTGCATGGCCGCGGTGCGGGCCCGCCGCCCGTTCACGATCGATGCGATCGTGGTGCTGCCCGAACACCTGCACGCGATATGGACCCTGCCTGCCGGCGACAACGACTACGCCACGCGCTGGATGCTGCTGAAGCAATCCTTCACCCGGCGGCTGCAATCGTGCGGCGCGCTCGACGCGTCGGCGTCCGTCACATGGCGCCGCAAAGGCGAGCGCAGTGTGTGGCAACACCGTTTCTGGGAGCACCAGATCCGCGACGACGAAGACCTCGGACGGCACATCGACTACATCCATTTCAACCCGGTGAAGCACGGGTGGGTGCTACGCGCGCGGGACTGGCCGTATTCCAGCTTGCATCGGTACACGCGCGAGGGGAAGTTGCCGCTCGATTGGGGGATCAGCGCGGCGATACCGGGGCAGTTCGGGGATTGAATGGGGGGTGCCGCGCGTAATCACCGGGGTTCGGCTTCGCGCTCACCGCCGGCCTACCGACGTGGTCCACCCATCCGCCCCCCCAACCAGCGTCATGGCTTGCTTCCTCGTGTCATCGCGGCCCGCACTGCGTCGGCGCGCGGGATCGGCTCGACCGCGCCGTACCCCTCGGTAGACAAGGCAGCCGCCACCGTAGCATAGCGGCCCGCGGTCTCCAGGTCGTCGCCCGCCACCAGCCGCGCCAGTAGCGCGCCGCCGAAGGTGTCGCCCGCGCCGGTGGCATCCACCGGCTGGCACGGGTGCGGCTGCAGGCGAATGCGCTTCTGGCCGTCGGCCAGCAGCGCGCCGCGCTCGCCGAGCTTCAGGGCCACGGTCTTCGCGCCGAGCTGGAGGCAGAAGTCCGCCAGCGCATCGGCGTCGTCGAGGCCGCTGATCGCGCTGATGTCCTCGTAGCTGGGCAGGCAGATGTCCGACTGCCGGATGAACTCGCGCATGACGGCGCGCGCCCGCGCGATCGGCCAGAGCTTCAGCCGCAGGTTGGTGTCGAAGGAGACGCGCACGCCCGCTGACTTCGCCGTGTCGACGGCGGCCAGGCAGGTGTCGCAGGCCGTGTCGGAAATGGCCGCGGAGATGCCCGACAGGTGCAGCACCTTGGCCGCGCGGATGCGCTCCAGCGGCAGGTCCTGCGGCCGCATGCGGCTGGCCGCCGAGCCCTTGCGGAAAAAGCTGAAGTGATGGCCCTGGTCGTCATGGTTGACGAAGTAGACGGCGGTGAAGCCGAGCGCGTCGGTGCCCACGCCCGCATCGTCCACGCCCTCGCGCGTCCACAATTCGCGCAGCATGCGGCCGTAGACGTCGTCGCCGACGGCCGACAGGTAGCCGACGCTCGCGCCCTGGCGGGCCGCGGCGATGGCCGCATTCGACGTGTCGCCGCCAAAGCCCTGCAGGTAGGTCCGGCCGCCGTCGGCGCCGGTCTGGTTGAACTCCACCATGGGCTCGCCCAGGGCGAGGATGTCGGCGACCACCGTGGCGCTCAGTAGCTGCCCGGGTAAGCGCCGCCGTCGATCAGGACGTTCTGGCCGGTGATGTAGCTGGCCTGCTGGCTGCACAGGAAGGCGCACGCCGTGCCGAACTCATCCGGCGTGCCGAGGCGCTTCGCCGGGATCGTGTTGAGGCGCGCCTGCCGCACTTCCTCGATCGATTTGCCGGTCTTCTTGGCCGAGCCTTCCATGGTGGCCTTGATGCGGTCGGTGTCGAACGAGCCGGGCAGGAGGTTGTTGATGGTCACGTTGGCCGACGCCAGCTTGCTGGTGCGCGCCACGCCCGCCACGAAGCCGGTCAGGCCGCTGCGCGCGCCGTTGGACAGGCCCAGGATGTCGATCGGCGCCTTCACCGAACTGGACGTGATGTTGACGATCCGCCCGAAGCCGCGCGCCGCCATGCCGTCCACCGTGGCCTTGATCAGCTCGATGGGGGTCAGCATGTTGGCGTCCACCGCCTTGATCCAGGCGTCGCGGTCCCAGTCCCGGAAGTCGCCGGGCGGCGGGCCGCCCGCGTTGGTGACGACGATGTCGAAGTCCTTGCGGAAGGCGAACACCTTCGCGCGCCCTTCCGGCGTGGTGATGTCGGCCGCGATCGGCTCGACCTGCGTGCCCTTCGGCACTTCCGGGTCGGCCCGCAGCCGCTCGGCGGCCGCCTGCAATGCCTCGGCCGTTCGTGCCACGATCACCACATGGGCGCCTTCGCGCGCCAGCGCCTGCGCGCAGCCGAAGCCCAGACCCTTGCTCGCGCCGCAGACCAGCGCCCATTTGCCCGTAATGCCCAAGTTCATACAATGCCCGCGTGTTTGGAATGAGCCGCACATGATACGCACCGTCTTCCTCCACGCCCTCTGCGTGCTCGCCTTTGCCGCCGGGCTGGCGCCGGCGGCGTCCGCCCAGGAGGCCGCCGTGACCCGCCGCGCCACCGAACTGCGCGACGCTCCCGGCGACAAGGGCAAGAGCATCGCGGCGCTGCCGGCCCAGGCCGCCGTCACCCGCACCACCGAACGGCAGGGCCCCTGGGTGCAGGTCCGCACGGACGCCGGCGCCACCGGCTGGGTGCACCTGTTCGACATCGGCCCGGCCAGTGCGGCCAAGGAAGGCGGCAGCACCACGGGCAATGCCCTGCGCAGCGTCACCGGCTTGTTCGGCGGCAGCCGGCAGACCCAGACCGGCAGCACCGCCGGCATCCGCGGCCTGGACGCGCAGGACCTGGCCAACGCCCAGCCCAACCCGGGCGCCGTCACGCAGATGGAAGGCCTGCGCCAGAGCGAAGCGGACGCCCGCACCTTCGCGCGCGGCGCGTCCCTGAGCACTGCAACCGTCGACGAGCTGCCCCAGCCGGCACGCCGTACCGCCTCGCCCGGCGGCACTCCGGGCCCGCAACAGGTCGCGCCATGAAGACTCCTGCCTCGCTCCTGCAAACCGCCGCCTGCGCGGCCTGCATCGCCTTTGCGGCCCCGGCACAGGCGCAGTTCGGCAACCTCCTGCGGCAACTGCCGGGCAACATCGGCATCCCCGGCGTGACGTCCGCCGGGCCCGCCGCCGCGGACAGCGGCGACGTGTTCAAGCTGCTGCAGCAGTCGGTGGAGTCCATCGACGAGCCGAAGGAAATCGAGATCGGCCGGCAGCTCGCGGCCGTGCTGCTGGGCAGCAAGCCGCTGCACCCGGACGCCGCGCTGCAGCGCTACGTGAACCGCCTCGGGCGCTGGATCTCGCTGCAGTCGGCCCGGCCGCACCTGCCGTGGACCTTCGGCGTGCTCGACGATCCCGGCTTCAATGCCTTTGCCGCGCCGGGCGGCTACATCTTCGTCACCAAGGGGCTGGTGGACAGCGTGGACGAGGCCGAACTCGCCGGCATCCTGGCGCACGAGATCACCCACGTGACCGAGAAGCACCACCTGCGGGCGCTGTCGGCCAAGGCGCGCTCCGGGCTGGCGACGCAGCTGATCGCCTCGCAGCTGCGCAACAACGTCGGCGGCGCGATCTCCGCGCAGATGCTGGCGCTGGGCAAGAACCTCTATTCCAGCGGCCTCGACCAGTCGGATGAATTCGAGTCGGACCGCCAGGGCGTGGCGCTCGCGGCGCGCGCGGGCTTCGATCCGTACGGCTTGCCGGCGGTGCTGCAGCAGTTGCGCACCGCCACGCCGGAGAACCCGCTGTTCTCGCTGACGCTCAGCACGCATCCGCCGGCGCAGCAACGGCTGGAGCTGCTGGAAGTGGCGATGGGCAACCGGCTCGACGCGCACACGGGCAAGCCGTCGGTGGCGATTTCTCAGAGGGTGCGGATGCGGTGACACCGGGGTTCGGCTTCGCGCTCACCACCGGCCTACAAGGACCGCCAATTCGACGTAGGCCGGGGTAAGCGCGTAGGCCGGCGGTGAGCGCGCAGCCGAACCCCGGTGATCCAGCGTGCCGCCGCCGTCACCGCCCGCTGCGCGTGAACACGAAAATCCCCGCGATCACCAGCACCGTCCCCGCCGCCAGCCACGCGGTGAAGGGCTCGCCCAGCAGCCACACGCCCAGGAAGATGGTCGACAGCGGCCCCACCATGCCGGCAAGGGAGGTCGCGGCGGCGCCGACGCGCTCGATCGCCATCATCACCAGCAGCACCGGCACCGCCGTGCCGAGCACGGCGTTGATCATCGACAGCCAGATCACCTCCGGCGCCACCGCCAAGGCAGCGGACATCGGCCGGAGCACGACGAACTGCGCCACGCACAACAGGCAGGCCACGCTGGTGGCCAGCCCCACCAGCCGCAGCGAGCCGAGCCGGCGCACCACCTGCGCGCTGTACACCATGTACAGGGCATAGCTGATGGTGCTGAGGAACACCAGCAAGGCGCCCAACGGAACGTTGGCGCCTTCCAGCTTCAGCTCCTGGCCGAACACCAGCAGCACGCCGACGTAGCTCACGGCCATGCCGGCCAGCTGCGCGCGCGTCCACGGGCGGCGGTACAGGAGCCATCCGAGCAGCAGCACCAGCGTCGGGGTGAGGTAGACGATCAGGCGCTCCAGCGAGGCGGAGATGTATTGCAGGCCCAGGAAGTCGAGGAAGCTCGCCAGGTAGTAGCCGCTGAAACCCAGGCCCGTGACGGCCACCCAGTCGCGTCCGGACAGCGGCGGCTGGCCGCGCCCGGCCCACCACGCCATGGCGGCGAAGATCGGCAGCGCGAACAGCATGCGGAACATGATCAGCGTGACCGCATCCACGCCGTAGCGGTACGAGAGCTTGACCAGGATCGCCTTGCCGCTGAAGGCGATGGCGCCGCCGACCGCCAGCAGCAGGCCCGTGCCGCGCTGGTCCCCGGCGCCGGGCATCAGCCGCCCCGCAGCCGCGCGTGCAGCCGGCGCAGCGACAGCCAGACGGCGAGCGCCACGATGGGGATCGCGCAGGCCGCGGTGCTCTCGGCGCTGAACGGCCAGCCGAGCGCGTGCGCGCCCTTGGCCAGGTAGCTCACCAGCCCCACGATGTAATAGGTGATCGCGGCGACCGACAGGCCTTCGACCGTCGCCTGCAACTTCAACTGCAGGTCCTGCCGCCGGTTCATCGTCACCAGCAGGGCCTGGCTGCTTTGCTGCTGCTCGATCTCCACCCGCGTGCGCAGCAGGTTGCTGATGCGCGAGACGCGCTGCGACAGCGCGTCCTGCCGCCGCACCGCCCAGGCGCAGGTGGAGCGCGCCGGCGACAGGCGCCGCTCGATGAACTCGCCCAGCGTCTGCAGCCCGCCCAGCTTCGCTTCGGCGATGTCCTGCAGCCGGCCGTCCACCAGCTCGAAGTACGCTGCGCTGGCGGAGAAGCGGGCATGCGTGGCCGCGTAGTGGCTTTCCACCTGGCCGGCCAGGCGCGTCAGGCGGTCCAGCAGCTGCGGCTCCTCGTGCCGCCCGGCCAGCCGGATCGACTCCGCCAGCGAGGCCAGCTCGATCTCGGCCACGCCCAGCAGCGCGGACGATTCGCGCGCGGCCGGCAGGCCCAGCAAGGCGGCCATGCGGTAGGTGTCGATCTCCAGCAGCCGCTGCACCAGCCGACCGAGGCGCCTGGGGGGCAGCCCATCGGCCTGCAGCACCATGCGCGAGTAGCCGTCGGCATGGATGGCGAAGTCGGTGAAGACGGCGCCCTGTCCGTGGGCGACCGTGGAGCCGACCAGCGAGTCCTCGCGCAGCAGCTGGCGCGTCAGCGCGGACTGCGCCGGCTCGCGGGTCGGCAGCACCCACAGGTGCAGCGCCGCGAGGCATTGCCCCGGCAGCGCCGCCAGCCAGTCCTGCGGCACCGCCTGGACCGCGGTGACGGGCTCCTGCTCGCCGAAGCCGGCGGCCTCGAACGGGCGCGAGAACGTCCAGGAGACGAACTCGGTGTGCAGTTCCCAGCGGATGCGAAAGCCGCCCACCTCCAGCCGCACGTGCGTGCCGTGCGCATCCGGCTGCGGCAAGTGGTGGTCGCGCAGCAGGGCCGCGAGGTGGGCGCGCGACGCTTCGCGCTGGGCGGCATCGGCCACCATGACGATGTGCGACAGCGCCAGCGGCGCGGCCATCGCTTCGGGCGGGCGGGCGTGAATCTCGTTGTGCAGCGCCACCCGTTGCGGGTGGGCGGAGGGCTGGGCCATGCGGGGATTGTGGCGCAAGAAAAAGAGAGGCGCCCCTGAGGGGAGCGCCTCTTGCGACCTGCAGTCAGTCCGAGCCGGTGGACCGCCAGTAGATCGTCTTGCGCTTGGAGCTGATCACCGGCTTGAGCTGCTGCGGGGCGATGCCGGAGCTGGAGCCGCCGCTGCGCTGCGCCGCGCCGATCACCACGGTCTCGACCTTCCCGTTGATCATCACCGACGCCAGCGTGGGCGAGGGCATGAGGCCGCCGCCGACGAAGACCGAGGAGCGATCCCCGCCACAGGTGGCGTTGCCCACGCCGATGCCACCGCTGGCATTGAGGAGGTTGACCCAGTAGCCGCGCGCTTCCCCCAGCGGATTGCTGCAGGCGTTGACGGACGCCGGCGTGGCCCGGTTGGTGCTGAAGGTGACCATGCCCGCGGCGATCATCGCCGACGTGACGGTCTGTTCACCGCGCCCCGCCAGGTCGAGGAACCAACCCTTCAAGCCGGAGCCCGGTGTCACGCCCGTCACGTTGCAGAGGGCGGCGGAGGCATCGCTGTAGTTCCGCATGCCCGGATCCGTGTCCATCGCCACGGCCGGCGTCGTCGAGTCCGGCCTGACGGTGAGATCGTCGAGCAGCGTGTAGAACCGGTTCACCACCGGGCCGGCATACGGGTAATGCACGTCGAGCGGGTGCTCCCGATCGCCCGAACCCAGCGCCACGTACATCTTGCCGCCGGAGTTCAGCAGGGCCGGGGGGTACAGGAACTTGCGGCCGGCGCCCGCGGTGTAGGCCACGCGGCGGATCCCCCATTCGGAGACCGCTGCCGGGGCCACGGCGCTGTCGGAAAAGTCGGCCCGCCAGATGTCGCCGTTGGTGGTGGCCGCATAGCCGAAGTCCACCGAGCCGTCGCCGTTGACGTCGGCCAGCGCCACGTCGGCGGTCACGCTGCCGTTGGGGGTCTCGAACATGGCCACGCGCGCCCCGGTGTCCGCGTCGATCACGAACACCGCGCCGCCCTTGCGGCTGCTGCCGCAATCGGTCGTGCTGCTGTTCGCATCGTCGCAGCGGTCGTAGCCGCCGCCGGTGACGATGACGGGCGTGCTGGTGGAGTAGCCCTTCAGGAACGCGACGTTCGGGATCGACCAGGTCTGCCCCATCTTCTCGAAGCCCGGGGTGCAGCCGGTATCGTCGCCCTGGTTGGGGCAGCCGACGCGCCACTTCAGCTTGGGCGCATCCGGGTTCGTCACGTCGAAGGCGTACAGCATCCGGCCGCCCCGGCGCTGGGAAACGAACACCCACACCTTGGAGTTGTCGGCCTTCTGGAACAGGCCGATGGAGCCGTCGAAGAAGTAGTCCCGCGGCTTCGGGTTCAGCGACGCATCGACGTTCGGGTAGTTCACCAGCGGGCGGTTGTCGTGCAGGCGCTGGAACTTGCTCATGTGCTCGGGAGCGACGAAGGCCCAGCGCTCCCTGCCGGTATTGGCGTCCACGGCGCGGAGCATGCCGTCGTTGGAGCCGTAGAAGACCGTCACGCCGTTGCCGTAGTTCACCGGCAGGGGACGCGAGTGGATCACGTCGCCATGGATGGACGGCCGCGTCCGCGCGCTGCTGCTGGTGTTGGTGAACTCGGACCATGGCCTGGAGGTCACGCCATCGACCGTGACCGCCGTCGCATCGTCATATCCGCGCACCCAGTTGAGAAGCGTCGCGTCCCACCCCGTGTTGGTGCTGCTGACCGGCTCCAGCCGGCTCGCCGTCGTGCCGGAGACGGTATAGATGTCGCGGTTCACGGCCCAGGTGGGCAGGGTGTTGGTCGAGGGGGGAGAGTTGCCCTTGCGCAGCACTTCCGCGACACCGCCCTTTTCCACCACCGGTCCATCCGACACGTCGGACCACTCGCTGCCGGTCACGCCGTTGACGGCGGGAAACACGGTGCAGCCGGTGCGCGTGATCGCGTTGCCGTAGACATCGGACCAGTAGCTGCCGGAGTCGGTGGTCCAGAAGCTCGCCGCGCACGCGGTCACGAAGCCGGTCTGCAGGTTCAGTGCGTTCGCGCCCAGCGAGTCCGCCAGGTCCACGCCCGACTGGCTCTGCGCCAGCTGGTACCGCTTCAGGTTGCCCATCCACCGCGGCTCGGCCTCGCCGTCGGGGCGGAACATCCCGATGAAGACCTGGTTCAGGTTCTGCGAACGGTTGGTGGCGCTGATCGGCAGGCTTGCGCTGGCGAAGGTGCTGCTCACGGCGTTGATTTCCGCGAAGATCTGCTTGATCGCCGCCTCGATCTCGCTCTGGTTCTTGACCGCGTAGTACTTGCCGCCGCCGACCGTGGCGGCCCGCTGGAGCACCCGCGAATGCGACACGTTCTGCTGCGCGTTGTACGCGTCCAGGATGTAGACGCTGATGCCCGACTGGTAGAGGAAGCGCGCCCATTCGTCGGTCCAGCTCGTGCCGTTGACCCCGGGCAGCAGGGGCAACGGGGTACCCGCGCTGTTGCCCTCGTAGGACTGGCTGCCTTCGGGCACGCTGCCGTTCGCGTTGTTGACGATGAAGATCAGGTAGTTGCGGCCGCAGGATGCGGCCGTCGGCCCCGCATACATGCCGGCGTTCCCCGGATCCAGCGCGAACCCGCTGGTGAGCCCTTGCCCGTAGGCGGTCGGCTTCTTGCTGGAAGGATTGCCGAGGTTGCCCGATGCATCGACGTTGCTCGCCGGGTCGTTGCCGGAGACGAGCCGGCCGCGGTAGACCGGCATGCTGTTGAAGTACTTCCAGGCCTCGTACATGGCCGCGGTCTCGCCGTTGTCGTTGACCTTCTCGGCGCTGCTCTCGACGTTGGCCTTGACGTGGTTGAAGATGTTGTTCAGCGCGGTCTTGTTGGCCGCGGTCCGCATGTCCCGGATGCCGAAGCGGATGTAGCCCCCCACCGAGCTGCCGCTGCCGGTGAAGCCGGCAAAGCCCATGTTGGCCGGCACGGTGCCGGCGTTCAGCACGTTCTGCAGGGCCTGGATCTCGGCAGCGCCCTGCTTGCCGGCGTTGTCCGGCCATTTCTGCGACGCGCGAGACCAGTTGGACGAGTTGTCCACCATGATCAGCAGGTTCGGCTGGACCGCCGCGCCTGCCGACATGCTGGCCATGAAGATGTCGATGTCCTCGGCGTGGGCCCACGGTGCCGCCAGCAGCAGCAGGGACCAGAGCAGGCCACGGCAGCGGGTGGCCGCGGTACTTCGCAGTTGGCTTCGCATCAAGCGTTCCTTCGTTCTGATTTGCAATGGCGTCCGCGTCAGGGACAGCTCGTGGTCACCGAGTCGTTCGATACCCGCATGGAAACGCCCTGCGTCACCACCGCGCTGGCGCGGGAAACAGGTTCCGAAGCCTGGGCGTTGATCTCCCAGAGCGAGTCGGAGCACAGGGACGCTCCGGAAGAGACTCCTTCGATGCCGAAGTTCTGCACCACGCCCAGGCTGCACCCCAGGTCCTCGGGCCTGGTGAGGTCCAGCGAAGCCGCGGTGATCAGCTTGACCTGCGTGCAGGCGGGCTGCGGCGCCATCTGCACCACGACCACGGTCTTGCCGTCCCCGTTGACGTCCACGCACCTGCTGTTGGGCGGTGCGTTCAGGGCCGGCGCGCAGTTGCCGTTGTCGAGGACCGCGGCCGGGTTTTCGGCGAAGGTCGGCGTGCTGACGACCTGGTCGATGATCGCCTGCGCCGCCCCCTTGGCCTGGGCCTGGTGCTGTGCGTTGTCCACCGCCTGCAGGCTCGCCTTGCCGATGTTGAACGAGGATACCGACACGATCGTCAGCAGCACGAGCATGAGGAGGGAGACGATGAGCGTGACGCCCTGCTGCTTGCGGATCATGATGGCGAGAACCTCCGGCCGCTCGCGTTCTGCAGCCGCACCAGTTGCTGGAAGACGCTGCGCTTGTAGCCGTCGCCGAAGGGACCGACCTCCGCCGGTTCGCCGCTGCCGGCCACCGCGTCGGCCACCCGGCCCAGCGCGTAGACCGTCTGGTCGACGTGTCCGGGCGACGGTGTCGGATTGCGGCTGAGGATGAACAGCTTGGCGCTGACGACGGAGACCCAGTGGCCGACGCAGGTCGGGGTGCTGCTGCTGTCGCAGCCCAGGTATCCGTCGGGGGAGGCGCTGTACACGTCCGGGTTGCCGTCCCCGCTGCTGTCCAGGCCGTACTCGACCTGCAAGTCGTCCACGCCCTGCACCAGCGAGACCGTCGTGAACCCGCCGGCGCCGAGTTCGGCGCGCTTGAGCGTGGGCATCCCGTCGCCGGGCCGGTCGTTGGCCGCCACGAAATAGATGCGCGCCAGGTAGCGGCGCACCGGCGCGGCCGTCGCGCAGTCCCGCCGCGTCAGCGAGAAATCGGCGGCCGCGGTGCTGAGACGATAGAAGTTGTCGATGACTCCGGTGGCGAGCTCCGCGCGCAGCGGATCGTTGCACGAGCTCGCCTGGAAGCCGGGCGCGCCGGCGGCCAGCGGCAGGCAGTCGCCGGCGCCGGCGATGCAGGTGGCCGCGCGGCGCACGACGATGACGTCCGTGCCGGGCTTGACGTCCGTGATGCAGCCGAGACCGGCCGCGCTGCCGTCTTCACCCTGGACATGCACGCCCAAGGCGCCGCGGAGCACCGCGGGGTCGGTGGCGCAGGGGTCCGGCTTCGAGGCCGGCAGGGGCAGCAGCCTCCCGTCCAGCTCGGCCAGGTAGCCGGCGTGCTGCAGCTCGGTCGCGAGCAGGTCCAGCGCGAAGCGGCCGTTCTCGGCCTCCTGGCTGCTGCGCTCGATCTCGGCCCGGGTGCGGCTGTTGTTCGCGAACAGCAGCGACATGGCCGTGAGCATGACCACGCCGATGGAGACGGCGACCAGCATCTCGACGAGTGTGATGCCCCGGTGACGGCGGAGAGGGAGGAGGCGGACTTCGGGCATCACGAGCAGCCGGGCAAGGGGATCACGACGTGCGTCGACACGGCCTTGCGCAGCCGGTCGTCCGCTCCATATTCATTCGCGCCGCAGAGGGAAGCGGGCGCGACCGTGGCGTTCATGCCCTGCCAGACGACAGTCAGGCGGTACCGGGCCGGCTGGCAGATGCCCGAGGTGACATTGGCCACCTGCAGCTGTTCGACGCAGCCGCGGCCGCCGATCATGGCGCCCGTGTTCGCGCCGGCAACGCTCTCGGACGCCCCCTTCAGGGCGTTGCTCCATTCGCAGAGGTCCAGCTGGGCCCGCGTGGGCGCGGCCAGCGTGCTGCAATCCTCGGGCGCCGTGTCTCCGGTGCCGGCAGCCGAAGCGGTGATGTAGGCGGTGTCCTGGTTCTGGTTGGCCTGGATCCGGCTGTGGATGTCCTGCAGCAGCGCCACGGCCTGCGCGCGCTGCGAAGCCTCCAGCATGGCGCCGTTCATGCGCGTCTGCAGTCCGGCCAGCGCCAGCAGGCCGAAGACGGTGATGACGATCGAGACCAGGATCTCGACCATCGCCGCACCGCGCGTGGCGCGCCGCTTCAGCATGCCGCGGCTGTCTTCACGTAAGGGCGCCCGGTCAGGTTCACCAGCACGCAGCGCGCTTCGTCCGTCGCGGTCGAACTGATCATGAACGAGGCCTCCGTCGCGAGGGTGGAGCGGCCGCTGCCGACGTAAACGACCTGCGCGGTCGTGGTGGTGACCTGCACGCCCCGGCCCCCGGTGTAGGCGCGCAGCGGCGTCCCTTCGGTGTTCTCGGGGTCCAGCACGACCCAGCCACCGCTCCAGTCGCCACCGGCCGGGGACAGCGTGACGGCGGCATTGCGCTTGATCGCCTCGGACCGCGCCTGCACCAGGGCGAGGTGCAGGTCGGCCGCCATCGCGCGCACGCGTTGCGCGGCCACGATGCGGCTCATCGAAGGCGTGGCCACCGCCGCCAGCACCGCCAGCACGGTGAGCACCACCAGCAGCTCCACGAGCGTGAAACCGGCGGAACGGGAGGTCGCGGGCGCAAGCCTCATCACCACTTTCCCGACGGAAACTTCGTCCCGTTGCTGGTGATGCCGATCGGCCCGTCCGAGGCCTGCGAGCTGTCGCCGAGGGGCGTGGCCGTGGCGGTGTACGCGGGCGGCAGCGACGCGCTGACGGAGAAAGTGATCTCGTAGAAGCGCGCGACGTCGGCCGGCGGCGCTGCCCCCAGCTCCGACGTGGTGCTCGCGAACGAACGCGCATCCGTCAGGTGCTGCTGCTGCCGCTGCGCGACGTCGGAAAGGTACGCCTGCGCCGCGGCGCGCCGGTTCTTCACCATGGCACCCTGGTACGACGGAAGTGCTACCGCCATCAGGATGGCGACCACGGCGACGCCGATCATGAGCTCGATGAGTGTGAATCCGCGGTCGGTTCGTTGCATGGGCCGCGACTCTAGGCAAAGACCTGCGGCCTGCGCATCACCTCCGGATCCGATGGACAAACGCGGCAGCCTCCGCGACCAGCGGCCCGGCTCGCGCGCGCGAACCGATTGCATTGCTACAAATGGTTTAAGGAAAAGTCAGCACCACGCGTCCCGGAAGCGGCGTGCCAGCGAATGGTCGCCGAAGACGATCAGCAACCTGCGCGATGCCGCTTCATTCTCCAGGGGGACCGGCGCGCTCAGCGGCATGGGGCGACTCTCGAGATCGGACCGCTCCAGCAGGCTCCAGTGTTCGCCCGGAGGCGGCAACCACTGCGAACACCAGTTCTCGAAGGCGATGGCCGCCGCCTGTTCTTCCGGCGTGTCGATCCGCGCTTCGAAGATGGCGCCACGCTCGTCCAGCATATCGAACTGCAGTTTCACGATGAACCCTTGCGCGGACCGCGCGACACGGCCGCATGACTGACACCCGAAGGCAGGCGTATCGCCGGGGTGATGGGCCCGGGCTGACACGGAAGAACCGAAGGTCAGGCGGAAGCGGGTGGACCGCGCGCGTTCAACAGCCCGGCCCAGCGGGCCAAGGCTTCCCCGGAGAGAGCGGCGAGCAAGGGGCCGCTGGGGGCGACGAAACGTGGCATCCCATAGGCGCCACTGGATACGAAAGACTGGCCCGCAGCCTCGAACAGCTCGCAGGAACTGTCGGCGTTGAGGCCTTTTGTCGCATCGTGCGCAGGGGCACGCACACTTTCATTCGCATGCGCGCGGGACACGGCGCAGTGGCGGTCGCCCTTGTCCGCATGGACGACCCCATGCGCGAGCACGGCGAATTGCGCGATCAGGAACACCCAGCACCAGGAGAGGACCAGGACCCCTCGAAAGGCCCACTGGGGCGGGTAGCGATTGTTCTTGTCCATGCGAGCCACGTCGGCCTACTGTCGGCGTGTTCGATTCTCTCCCACGCAAGGTCGCGGAAGCGACCAACGTCGCACGCGAAGGCCCGCGCCGCCAATTAGTTGGCGTGCACGGGCCCGCGGAGATGCGGAATTCGCAAGGAGTCTTCCGCGCGGGAGCCGGACGCTCCCGCTATTCCTCGACGAAAGCTTCCTCGCGTTTGCTCTTCACCGCCGGCAAGGCCACGATGATGATCAGCAGCAGGGCCGCGCCCAGCAGGCCGGCCGACAACGGTCGCGTGACCAGCACGCTCCAGTCGCCGCGGGACAGCAGCAGCGCCCGGCGCAGGTTTTCTTCCATCATCGGCCCCAGGATGAACCCGAGCAGCAAGGGCGCCGGTTCGCACCCGAGCTTGATGAAGGTGTAGCCGACCACGCCGAAGATCGCCACCATCCAGATGTCCCAGGTGTTGTTGTTCGTGGAGTAGACGCCGATGGCGCAGAACAGCACGATGGACGGGAACAGCCAGCGGTACGGGATGGTCAGCAGCTTGATCCACATGCCGATCAGCGGCAGGTTCAGGATCACGAGCATCGCGTTGCCGATCCACATCGAGGCGATCAGGCCCCAGAACAGCTGCGGGTTGCTGGTCATCACCTGCGGACCCGGCTGGATGTTGTGGATGGTCATCGCGCCCACCATCAGCGCCATCACGGCGTTGGGCGGGATGCCCAGCGTGAGCAGCGGGATGAAGGAAGTCTGCGAACCGGCGTTGTTGGCCGCTTCCGGCGCGGCGACGCCGCGGATGTTGCCCTTGCCGAACGGCACTTCGCCCGGTTGCAGCTTGGTCTTCTTCTCGATGGTGTAGGCCGCGAAGGCCGACAGCAGCGCGCCGCCGCCGGGCAGGATGCCCAGCGCGGAGCCGAGCGCGGTGCCGCGCAGGATGGCCGGCGCCATGCGCTTGAAGTCTTCCTTGGTGGGGAACAGGCCCGTCACCTTGGACGTGAAGACCTTGCGCTCGTCCTCGTGCTTGCCGAGGTTGGAGATGATCTCGCCGTAGCCGAACACGCCCATGGCGATGACGATGAAGCCGAGGCCGTCGGTGAGCTCCGGGATGTCGAAGGAGTAGCGCGCGACGCCCGAGTTCACATCGGTTCCGATCAGGCCCAGCAGCAGGCCCAGCAGGATCATGGCGATGGCCTTGATCAGCGAACCGGAGGCCAGGACGACGGCGCCGATGAGGCCCAGCACCATCAGCGAGAAGTATTCGGCGGGGCCGAACTTGAACGCCACTTCGGTCAGCGGCGCGGCGAAACCGGCCAGGATCAGCGTGGCGACGCAACCGGCGAAGAACGAGCCGATGCCCGCCGCGGCAAGCGCGGGGCCCGCGCGGCCCTGCCTTGCCATCTGGTAGCCGTCGATGATGGTCACCACCGAGGACGATTCGCCCGGCAGGTTCACCAGGATGGCGGTGGTGGAGCCGCCGTACTGCGAGCCGTAGTAGATGCCGGCCAGCATGATCAGCGCCGACACGGGCGGCAGCGCGTAGGTGGCGGGCAGCAGCATGGCGATGGTCGCCACCGGGCCGACGCCGGGCAGCACGCCGATGGCCGTGCCGAGCACGCAGCCGATGAAGCAGTACAGCAGGTTGATCGGCGTGAACGCGACGCCGAAGCCCAGTGCAAGGTTGGTGAAGAGATCCATGTTTTCTTGTCTCCTGTCAGGCGGTCAGGAAGCTGGGCCACACGGGGAATTGCAGCTTCAGCAGGAGGATGAAGGCGACATAGCTCAGGACGGCCAGCACGGTCGCGACGATGGCGACCTCCTTGGCCCGGAACTCCTCGCCCGCCATGGCGGCGACGAAGGTCAGTGCATAGATGCCGACGATCAGGCCCATGGCGGGGACGCCGAGCTTGGGCAGGCCGCCGATGCAGATGCCGAAGATGACGTTGGAGGCGATGATGAAGAACAGCGGCTTCCACGCCCACTTGCCGATGCGCTCGCCGTCTTCGGTCTCGACCACCATGGCCTCGAACACAATGAACAGGCCCACCAGCGACAGCAGGATCCCCAGCATGAGCGGGAAGTAGCCCGGCCCCATGCGGGCGCCTTCGCCGATGGTGTAGTTGGTGGCGCCCCACGCAAAGGCGATGCCCATCGCCATGAACATGAGTCCAGAGAAGAAGTCCTTCTGGCTCTTTATTTTCATGTTGTTGTCTCCTGGAACAGGGAATAGAACCGGCGGATTGTGGGGGAACAACCCGTCGGAACCCATGTGGGTATCACCTACAGCCGGTTACGAAGTCTGTTGCGCCCCGTACACGGCCGAGGGCGCCGGAGGCTCACTCCAGCGGCGGCGTGGCGCTGAGCACCTCTTCCACGGTGGTCAGGCCCTCGGCCACCCGCAGGGCGCCGGCCAACCTCAGCGGGCGCATGCCGTCCGCCACCGCCTGGCGCTTGAGAGGCAGGATGCCGGGCTCCCGGGTCACCTTGTCCTTGAAGCCCTCGGTCACGGTGAGCAGCTCGTACAGGCCCATGCGGCCGAGGAAGCCGGTCATGCGGCAGTCCACGCAGCCCACCGGCTTGTAGGGCTGCCAGTTGCCGCTGATCTTCCAGGGCTTGACGATCTCGTCCAGCGCCGAGCGGGGCGTGGTGTCGTCGGGCTGCTTGCACTGCCTGCACAAGGTGCGCACCAGTCGCTGGGCCAGCACGCCGATCATGGTGGCGTTGATGAGGTAGGGCGGAATGCCCAGCTCCATCAGCCGGGCGATGGCCGACGGCGCGTCGTTGGTGTGCAGCGACGAGAACACCAGGTGGCCGGTCAGCGCCGCCTGCACCGCCATGTCGGCGGTCTGCAGGTCGCGGATTTCGCCGACCATGATGATGTCGGGGTCCTGCCGCATCAGCGCCCGCAGACCCTCGGGAAAGCCGAAGTCCAGCTGCACCTGCACCTGCGTCTGGTTGAAGGCCGGCTCGATCATTTCGATCGGGTCCTCCACCGTGCTGACGTTCACCTCCTCGGTGGCCAGCCGCTTGAGCGTGGAATACAGCGTGGTGGTCTTGCCGGCGCCGGTGGGCCCCGTCACCAGCACGATGCCGTGCGGGCGCTTGACCAGCTGCTCCCAGCGCTGCGCGTCGTGCGGGGAGAAGCCGAGCGCGTCGAGGTCCTTCACCGCCGTGTCGGGGTCGAAGATCCGCATCACCATCTTCTCGCCGAACGCGGTGGGCAGCGTCGAGAGGCGCATTTCCACCTCGTCGCCGCGCGGGTTGCGCGTCTTGATGCGGCCGTCCTGCGGGCGGCGCCGCTCCACCACGTCCATGCGGCCCAGCAGCTTGATGCGCGCCGTCATCGCCGTGATGACGGTGATGGGCATCTGGTAGACCGGGTGCAGGATGCCGTCGATGCGAAATCGGATCACGCCCTGCTCGCGCCGCGGCTCCAGGTGGATGTCGCTGGCGCGCTGGTCGAAGGCGTATTGCCACAGCCAGTCCACCACCTGCACCACGCCCTGGTCGTTGGCGTCCAGCTGCTTGTTGCTCTTGCCCAGCTCCACCAGCTGCTCGAAGCTGGCGCCGGTGTTGCCGCCGCTCTTCTGCGCCTGCCGCACGGACTTGGCCAGGGCGAAGAATTCGGCGGTATAGCGATGGATTTCCTGCGGACTGGCGATCACGCGGCGCACGCTGCGGCGCGCCTGGCGCTCGACCTCCTCGATCCAGTCGCTGACGAAGGGCTCGGCGGTGGCCACCACCACCTCGTTGGGCGTCACCTGCACCGGCAGCACCTTGTGGCGCTCGGCGTAGCCAGCGCTCATGGTGTCGGCCACCTTGGCCACGTCCACCTTCAGCGGGTCGATGCGCAGGTAGTCCATGCCGGCGCGCTGGGCGAGGTACTGGCACAGCGCCTCGATGTCCAGCGGCTTGCCGTCGGCGGCGCGCGTCATGGAGACCGAGGCCAGGCGCACCAGCGGGTGCTGGACGCTTTCGGCCTGCGAGCAGCGGGCGATGGTGCGCCGCGCCTCCTCCGCCGAGATCACGCCGTCCTCGGACAGCCATTCCACCAGCATCTGCCAGTGCAGCGGTCCCCGCGGAAGGGTCCGGGCCGAGATCTTGGGCTGGGCGCTCATGGGTACATGGTAACGAGGGTGAGGAACTTGTCATCCCCGCGGAGGCGGGGATCCAGGGCTTCCATCTCCTTTCAGCGCGCCACGGCGGCTGGCAAGGCCGGTGAAGGGGGGTATCCGGCCCCGGATGCATTGCAGCGTGCGGCGCGGAATACCGCAAGCCCTGGATCCCCGCCTTCGCGGGGATGACGGAGAAGGGCAAGGATGACGGAGGACGACGCAAGTGAGCGGCACGGTCCGTCGCCCCAGGCGCCACGCACTGCCTGGGGCGACGCGGCGCGCTACAAGAATCGGGAGCCCTGGGCCCCCGCCTTCGCGGGGGTGACGCCGCTGTCGCTCACGTCACCTTGAACACCCGCAGCCACTTCTTCGCCGGCAACCCCCAGCGCGCCTCGATCTCGTCGGCGCGCTGCGACAGCTGCGCGCGGGTGGGCTGCACCGGCTCGCGCAGCGCCAGCACCACGGTGTTGCCCTCGCGCGTGGGCTTGAAGGCCCACACCGCCTCCGCGCCGAAAGCCGAACGAATGTGCTCCAGGCTGCGCTGGTAGCTGGAGGAACGCCCGAACAGGTTGACGGTCATGCAGCCATCCTCGGTCAACAGCCGGCGGCAGTCGCGATAGAAGTCCTCGCTGTCCAGCACCGGCGCGGCGGCCTCGTGGTCGTACAGGTCCACCTGCAAGGCGTCGATGCGGCCCCGCCAATGCTCGTGGGCCACCACTTCGGCCGCATCGCCCAGCACCACCGACAGGCGCGCATCGTCCTTCGGCAGCTTGAACCACAGGCGGCAGGCGGCCACCACTTGCGGGTTCAGCTCGATCGCCGTGGTCGTCATGCGCAGCTTCTTGTGGCAGAACTTGGTGAGCGACGCCGCGCCCAGCCCGAGCTGCATGGCATGCCGCCTGGGCACCGACTGCGGTTCCACGAACAGCAGCCACGCCATCATCCGCTGAACGTATTCCAGCTCGATCTCGTACGGGAAGTCCAGCAGCATCGAGCCCTGGATCCACTCCGTCCCGAGATGCAGGTAGCGAACGTCTCCCTGGTCGGAGAAATTCACTTCGGGGAGGCTGGTTGCAACGGACTTCACGGCCGCGGATTATGCGTGTCCGCCACATGTGCGCCGCGCGCGGCCTTTCCGTGAAGGAATGCTCGCGCGGTTCCGGGCGACCCGTTACAGAATGTATTGCAACACCACAACAACAAAGCAGCAGCAGTACATGACGGATTACCTGCAGGATTCCGCCCGACCGCCCCTCAACCCGCCGCCGTTTTCAGCATGGTCCGCCGGCCCCGCGATGCCGGAGCCGCCGCTGGCACCCCGGAGTTCCGCCGCCGCCCTGGCCTCCAGCCTCAACGAATTGCTGGCGGGCATCGCCGCGCGCCGCATCCCGCACCTGGATGCGTTGCGCATCCGGCTGCAGGAAGTGCATGCGGGCACCGAACTGGCGGAGCTGCAGCACTGCCTGAAGATCGTGCAGGACAGCGCCGGCGGCCTGGACGTGCTCTCCGCGCGCGCCGGCGGCGAGGCGGCCGACGAGTTCCTGCGGCAGGTCGCCGCGCTGGCGGAAAACACCCACCAGCTCACCCTGGTCGGCGGCAGCTTCCTGCAACGCAACCAGCCCGTGTCGTCGGTGGCGCGCGCCGTCTGCATGGGACTCAAGCTCGAGTCCGCCGCGCTGGCGGAGCGCATCCTGCAAGGCATGCGCTGGCTGCACGAGATGGAACAGGACGTGATCGAGCGCCGCGGCAGCGCCACCGCCGAAGTGAGCCAGCTGGCCCTGCGCGAGCTGGCGCGCCGCGGCGGCGTGCTGCAGGAACGCCTGCACCGGATGGACCGCCTGTGCGGCCACGCACGCAGCGCCCTGGAACTGGCTGAGCAGTTCTACGCGCTGCGCTCGGCGCTGTGCGAGACGCTGCAGCGGCGCGTGCGCCCGCGCAGCCGCCGGCTGCATGAAGTGCTGCGCCCCCTGCTGGGCGTCGATGCCAAACCGCCCCAGCCGGCGGAGCTGATGGCCGTGGTGGACGCCCGGCACGACCTGGAGGTGGTGCTCACCGAAGCCGGCGCCGACATGGGACGCCTGCGCGCCTACGACCGCGAGCTCACGGTGCACCTGTTCGAGATGGGCCGCGCGCTGCAACCGGCGGCGTAACGGCGGGGTCGCTGCGCGAACCCGCCCTACGGGAGAGCGCGGACAGTGGTAGGGCGGGTTCGCGGAGCGACCCCGCCATGAAAACGGTCACGGCGGCAACAGCGCGCGCAGGCGCGGCAAGGCCATGCAGGCGTTTTCCGTGGTCGCCGCGGCCAGGTCGTCCGGCGCCATGCCCCGCAATCCGGCCAGCTCGGCGCCGATCGCCGGCAACTCGGCCGGTTCGTTGCGCCCCTGCGCGGCCCCGGCCGCCCGCTGCTGCGCCGTCTTGTAAAGCCAGCGCGGCGGAATGTCGGGCGCATCCGTTTCGAGCACCAGCGCGGACAGCGGCAGCTCGCGCGCCAGCCGGCGGATCTGCAGCGACCGCTCGTACGTCACCGTGCCGCCGAACCCCAGCTTGAAGCCCAGGTCCACGAACGCGGCGGCCTGCTGGTCGCTGCCGTTGAAGGCGTGGGCGATGCCGGTCACCGGGATGCGGCGCAGGTGCTTGAGCAGCTGGTCGGCCGAGCGCCGCACGTGCAGCAGCACGGGCAGGCCGTGCCGCTGCGCCAGGACCAGCTGCTCGCGGTAGAAGTCATCTTGCCGCGCGGCATCCAGCCCGGGCACGAAGAGGTCCAGGCCGATCTCGCCGACGGCCACGAGCCGCGGGTCGCCGCGATGCCGGGCCAGGGCGCCGTCCAGCAGGGCCAGGTCCTCGTCCAGCGCATCCGGTGTGCAGAGGGGATGGATCCCGAGCGCGTAGCTGTCCCCATGCCGGTGCGCCAGCTCGCGGACCGTGTCGAAGTTGGAAACGGCCACCGCCGGCAGCACGCAATGGGCCACGCCGGCCTGCGCCGCGCGAAGGCGCACCGGGGCGGCGTCGGCGCCGAATTCGGCCGCATCCAGATGACAGTGCGTATCAATCCACATCCCGCTGCCCATGATGCCGCAAGCCGTGCAGATGCCGGAAAACCGTGATACCGTGAGCCTTCGCCAGGGCTGCAAACGGCGTGGCCCCCGCGTGTTTTTCCAGGAACAGCCCAAGGATCACGGATGCGCAGGCCCGCCCTCTACAGTTCCAGCCGCTCCACGCGGCCTGCCGCCTCCGCCCCGCCGGAGGCGCCACCAGCCGCTGCCGAGGCAGCCGGCGCGCCTGCGGCCAAGCGCCGGCCGAAGCTTTCCCCCAACCACCCGCTGCTGCTCTGGAGCGCCATCCTGCTGCTCGGCATCGCCTTGCTGGCCAATGTGATGCTGCAGCAGCCGCAGCGCCGGCTGACCCAGGAGGACATCAACGCGGCGGTCCTGAAGACCATGGAGACGCAGGTGATGCCGTCGGAGTACGCCAAGGCGTACGACAACATCCGGCCCGCCGTGGTGCGCGTGGTCAGCTACGTCAAGAAAAGCCGCCTGAAGGAAGCCGAGGCGAAGCTGGCGGAGAAGAAAGGGGCCAAGCCGAAGCCGCTGGGGCCGGCCACCGCCGATGTCACCGGCGACGACGACGAGGTGGAGAACGGCGTGGGCACCGGCGTGGTGATCATCGACAAGGGCGTGATCCTCACCAACCTGCACGTGGTCAGCGGCGCCGACCGCATCAAGGTCATCTTCCACGACGGCCTGGAAAGCGCCGCCCGGATCAGCGGCGTGCAGGCCGAGAACGACCTCGCCGTGCTGCAGGCCTCCAAGATCCCCGACGACATGATCGCCGCCACCATGCGGTCCACGGCCGACCTGGCGCCGGGCGACAAGGTGCTGGCCGTCGGCTTCCCCTTCGGCATCGGCCCGTCGGCCTCCGGCGGCGTCATCTCCGGCCTGGGGCGGGTGTTCCGCTCGCCGGAAGGCAAGCAGGAAATGAAGAACCTGATCCAGTTCGACGCGGCGGCCAACCCCGGCAATTCCGGCGGCCCGCTGGTCACCATGGACGGCGAGGTGGTGGGCATCGTCACCGCCATCCTCAACCCGACTTCCGCGCGCACCTTCCTCGGCATCGGCTTCGCCGTGCCGATCGAGAACGCCGCCTCCGCCGCCGGGCTGCCGCCGTTCTGACGGCGCTGGCCCTTCCTTCCCCACTTCCCGCAGGACCCATGGAAAGCACCAGCCGCACCGACAGCGCCACGGCGCAGATGATGGAACAGATTCTCTACGAGGTGAAGCGCGTCGTCGTGGGGCAGGACCGCTTCCTCGAACGCGTGATGGTGGCCATGCTGGCGCAAGGCCACCTGCTGGTCGAAGGCGTGCCCGGCCTGGCCAAGACGCTGACGGTCAAGACGCTCGCCAACACCATGCGTGGCCAGTTCAAGCGCATCCAGTTCACGCCCGACCTCGTGCCGGCCGACCTGGTGGGCACGCGCATCTACAACCAGAAGACCGGCGAGTTCACCACTTCGCTCGGCCCGGTGTTCGCCAACCTGCTGCTGGCCGACGAAATCAACCGCGCGCCGGCCAAGGTGCAGAGCGCGCTGCTCGAGGTGATGCAGGAGCGCCAGGTCACCATCGCCGGCGAGACGCACAAGGTGCCGACCCCCTTCCTCGTGATGGCCACGCAGAACCCGATCGAGACCGAGGGCACCTACCCGCTGCCCGAGGCGCAGGTGGACCGGTTCATGATGAAGGTGCTGGTGGACTACCCGACGGACGAGGAAGAGTTCGTCATCGTCCAGCGCGTCACCGGCCCGGCCGTCGACGTGACGGCGGTGGCCAGCACCGACCAGCTCGCCATGCTGCAGCGCGAATGCCGCGAGATCTACGTCGACCCGTCGCTGGTGCAGTACGCGGTTCGGCTGGTGTCTGCCACGCGCTGGCCCGACCGCCACGGCCTGAAGGACCTGGCGAAGTACATCACCTATGGCGCGAGCCCCCGCGCGACCATCAACCTGGTGGAAGGTGCGCGCGCCCTCGCCATGCTGCGCGGCCGCGGTTACGCGCTGCCCGAGGACATGGTGGACCTGGTGCCCGACGTGCTGCGGCACCGCGTGGTGCTGTCGTACGAAGCGCTGTCGGATGGCCTGACCTCCGACGCGGTGGTGCAGAAGATCATGGCCAAGATTCCCGCTCCGGCGAAGCCCCTCGAGCATGAAAAGCTTGTGGCGTAAGAAGGCGGCGGCCGCCGCCGTCGTGGAGGCGCCCCCCGCCACGGCGATGGGGGCGCACCACGCCGAGCAGGTGCTGCGCGGCCTGGAATGGAAGGTGATCCGCCGCCTGGACGGCCTGCTGCAGGGCGACTACCGCACGCTGCTGCGCGGCACCGGGCTGGACCTGGCGGACCTGCGCGAATACCAGCTGCACGACGACGTGCGCCACATCGACTGGAACGTGACGGCGCGCATGCAGTCGCCCTACGTGCGCGTGTTCACCGAAGACCGCGAGATGTCCGCCTGGTTCCTGCTGGACCTGAGCCCCTCGGTGGACTTCGGCTCCGGCGAGCTGCGCAAGCGCAACGTCTCCGCCGAATTCGTGGCCGTGCTGGCGCGCCTGCTCACGCGCCACGGCAACCGCGTCGGCGCTATGCTGTACGGCGCGGGCGTGGACACCGTCATCCCCACGCGCAACGGCCGCCGCCACGTGCTGCACCTGCTGCACAGCATGCTGGACCGCGCGCAGTCCAAGGAAAGCGGGCCGACGCGGCTGCAGGACCTGCTGGCGCAGGCCGCCAACCTGATCAAGCGCCGCTCCACCGTCTTCGTCGTCTCCGACTTCATCAGCGAGCCCGGCTGGGAGAAGCAGCTGGCCCAGCTCGCGCAGCGCCACGAGGTGGTGGCCGTGCGGGTGATGGACCCGCTGGAGCTGGAGCTGCCCGACCTGGGCCTGCTGACGCTGCGCGACGCCGAGACCGGCGAGCAGATCCTGGTCGACACCCACGATGCCGGCTTCCGCAAGCGGTTTGCCCGCATCGCCGCGCAACGCGAGGCCGAGCTGCGCGAGTCGCTGGCGCGCAGCAACGTCGACGCGCTCGAACTTTCCACCGACGCCGACCTGGTGGACGCCATCGTCCGCTTCGTCGACATGCGCAAGCGCCGCACCCGGCTGGCCGCCGGCTCGCTGCCGGCGCACCTGAAGCGCGCCGCCTGATCCCGGAGAAAGCCATGCAATTCCTCTGGCCGCAGTTCCTCTGGCTGCTCCTCGCCCTGCCCCTGCTGGTGGGCCTGTACGTGCTGCTGTTGCGCCGCAAGAAGAAGATGGCGGTGCGCTATGCGTCGCTGTCGATCGTGAAGGAGGCGATGGGGGGCGGCCAGCAGGTGCGGCGCCACATCCCGCCCATCCTCTTCCTGCTCGCCATGGCCGCCTTGCTGCTGGCCGCGGCGCGCCCGGTCGCGGTGGTCACGTTGCCGTCGAACCAGCAGACCATCATCCTGGCCATGGACGTGTCGGGCAGCATGCGGGCCACCGACGTGCAGCCCAACCGGCTGGTGGCCGCGCAGAACGCCGCCAAGGCCTTCCTGACCGAGCTGCCGCGCCACGTGAAGGTGGGCATCGTCGCCTTCGCCGGCTCGGCGCAGGTGGCGCAGCTGCCCACGGTGAACCGCGAAGACCTGGTGACGGCCATCGACCGCTTCCAGCTGCAGCGCGCCACGGCCACCGGCAATGCCATCGTGATCTCGCTGGCCACGCTGTTCCCGGATGCGGGCATCGACCTCGAGTCGATGCAGACCGGGCGCGACCGGCAGCGCGGCTTCTCGCTCGACAAGGACCGGCCGGTGAAGAAGGAGTTCACGCCGGTGGCGCCGGGCTCCTACCCCTCGGCCGCGATCATCATGCTGACCGATGGCCAGCGCACCACGGGGGTGGACCCGATCGAGGCCGCCAAGCTGGCCGCCGACCGCGGCATCCGCGTGTACACGGTGGGCATCGGCACGGTGGACGGCGAGACGATCGGCTTCGAAGGCTGGTCGATGCGCGTGCGCCTCGACGAGGAGACGCTCAAGGCGATCGCCAACAAGACCTCGGGCGAGTACTTCTATGCCGGCACGGCGGCGGACCTGAAGAAGGTGTACGAGACGCTCAGCTCGAAGCTGACGGTGGAGAAGAAGGAAACCGAGATTTCGGCGCTGTTCGCGCTCGCCGCGGCGGCGCTGGTCCTGATGTCGGCCGGGTTGTCGCTGCTCTGGTTCAACCGGATCTTGTAGTCACCGGTCACCGGGGTTCGGCTTCGCGCTCACCCCGGCCTACGGTGTCGCGGTTCGGGCTGCGCCTCTCACCACGACCTACGGGTGGCAACTGACGTATATCCATAGGTCGTGGTGAGCCCGAGGGCGAACCGCGACACTCCCCCGCTACCCCAACACCCCCGACGTCAACCGCACCATCCTTCCGCACCGCGCGGCCAGCTGCTCGTCGTGCGTGACCATCACGAAGGCCGTGCCGCGATCGCGGGCGAGCTGCAGCATCAGCTGGAACACGCCGTCCGCCGTGCCGCGGTCGAGGTTGCCGGTGGGCTCGTCGGCCAGCACGCAGGCCGGATGCGCCACCAGCGCGCGGGCGATCGCCACCCGCTGGCGCTCGCCGCCGGACAGCTCCGCCGGCCGGTGCTTCATGCGATGCTCCAGCCCCACGGCCGCCAGCATCTCCGCCGCGGCCTGGTTCATCTCCTCCACCGGCAGCCGCCGGATGCGCAGCGGCATGCCCACGTTGTCCAGCGCGCTGAACTCCGGCAGCAGGTGGTGGAACTGGTAGACGAAGCCCAGGTACCGGTTGCGCAGTCGCCCCTGGGCGGCGGGGTCCAGCTTCGACAGCTCCTGCCCCATGAGCCGCACGGACCCCGACGTAGGTGCATCCAGCCCGCCCAGCAGGTGCAGCAGCGTGCTCTTGCCGGAACCGGAGGCGCCGACGATGGCCAGCGTCTCGCCGGCATGGACCTGAAGGTCCACGCCGCGCAGCACCTCGACGTCCAGCGTGCCGTCGTGGAAGCGCTTGGTCAGGCCGTGCGCGTCGATCACCAGCCCGGTGTGCGGCACCTGCTGCTGCATCTCATTCATAGCGCAGCGCCTCCGCCGGGTTGACGCGCGAGGCGCGCCAGCTCGGGTACAGGGTGGCGGCGAACGCCAGCACCAGCGAGATGACCGCCACCGGCATGATGTCGGCGTACTGCGGGTCGCTGGGCATGCGGCTGATCAGGTAGATGTCCCGGGGCAGGAAGCTGGCGTTGAGCATCCGCTCCAGTGCCGGCACCAGCACGTCGATGTTGATGGCGATGGCCAGCCCGAACAGCAGCCCGGCCATCGTGCCGATCACGCCCACGGCGGCGCCCTGCACCACGAAGATGCCCATGATGCTGGCCGGGCTGGCCCCCAGCGTGCGCAGGATGGCGATGTCGGCGCGCTTGTCGGTCACCGTCATCACCAGCGTGCTCACCAGGTTGAAGGCGGCCACGGCCACGATCAGCGTGAGGATGATGAACATCATCCGTTTTTCCAGCTGCACGGCGGCGAACCAGGTGCGGTTCTGCCGCGTCCAGTCGCGCACCAGGAAGTCGCCGGTGAGGGTGGTGGACAGCTGCGCCCCCACCTCGCGCGCCCGGTTCAGGTCGCGCAGCTTCAGCCGCACGCCGGTGGGCCCCTCCAGCCGGAAGATGCGCGCGGCATCGTCCACGTGCACCAGCACCAGGCCGCTGTCGTATTCGAAATGGCCGGAATCGAAGGTGCCGACCACCGTCATCTGCTTCAGACGCGGCACCACGCCGGCCGGCGTGACCTGGCCGCCAGGGGCGATCAGCGTGACCGCGTCACCGACGCGCACGCCCATGCCGCGCGCCAGTTCGGCGCCCAGCACGATGTTGAATTCCCCGGCCACCAGCTTGTCCAGCGTGCCCTTGCCGGCCGCCGCCAGGTCGGTCACCTGCGGCTCCAGGGCGGGCTCGATGCCCCGCACGATGGCGCCGCGCATGTCCTCGCCGCGCGCGATGAGCGACTGGGTGGTGATGAAAGGCGCCGCGCCGACCACTTCCGGGTTCTGGCGCACCTCCTGCAGGGTGCGGTTGACGTCCGGCAGCATGCCCCCGCCCGGGCCGTACACCTCGATGTGCGAGACCACGCCGAGCATGCGGTCGCGCACCTCCTTCTGGAAGCCGTTCATCACCGACAGAACGATGATGAGGGCGGCCACGCCCAGGGCGATGCCCAGCATGGACACCCCGGAAATGAAGGAGATGAAGCCGTTGCGGCGGGTGGCCCGGCCGGCGCGGGTATAGCGCCAGCCCAGCACGAGCTCGTAGGGAAGGGCCATTCAGTTAGCGGAAACCATCGGGGCGCATTGTGGCATCCCCGACAATACGGCTGTGTCAGACGGAGTCCACTTGCTCGTTCCCTTCGCCATGGCGGCCGCCGAGGGCGCCCGGACGGCCGTCGCCGGGCTGCGCCTGCCGCAGCTGCAGCGCCTGGTGGGGCGGCTGGCAGCGCAACCGGTGGAGAGCACCGGGCCGGACACCTTGTCGACGCCGCACGAGCGCATGCTGGCCCGCGCCTACGGCCTGCCGGAGACGGACGGCCTGATCCCCTTCGCCGCCTTGCAGGCCGCCCAGGCGGGCGAGCCGGCGCGCGGCGAGGGCTGGGCCTGGATCACCCCCGGCCACTGGCGCGTGGGCCGCGACAACATCGTGCTGGCGCACCCGCAGGAACTGCAGCTCGACGCCGACGATTCGCGTACCCTGCTGGAAGCCATGCAGCCCTACTTCGCCGAAGACGGCATCACGCTCACCTTCGACGCCCCGCTGCGCTGGCTGGCCCGCGGCGACATCTTCCGCACGCTGCCCACCGCATCGCTGGACCGGGTGATCGGCCGCCGCATCGACGGCTGGATGCCGGCGGGCGACGCCGGCCGGCCGGTGCGCCGGCTGCAGCAGGAAATGCAGATGCTGCTGTACACGCTGCCGCTGAACGACGAGCGCCAGCGCGGCGGGCTGCTGCCGGTCAATTCCTTCTGGGTCAGCGGCACCGGCGCCCTGCCGGCCGGCTACGACGTGGCGCAGGCCCGCGGCCTGCAGGTCAGCCCCTACCTGCGCGACCTCGCGCTGCAGGGCGACTGGGCCGGCTGGGCGACGGCATGGCAACAACTCGATGCCCGCGAAGGCACGCGCCTCGCGGGCGAACTGGAACGTGGCCGCGAGGTGCGCATCACCTTGTGCGGCGAGACGGGGGCGCGCAGCTGGACTTCGGCGGGCGCCGGCGGCTGGCGCCGCTGGGCCGCGCGCCTGCGCACCCCGTCGGTCGACAGCCTGCTGGAGGGCCTTTGAAGATCATCACCCGCGACGTCCCGCCGCGCGCCGCCTGGGCGCTGGAGCAGGCCGGCATCCACCCCTTGCTGGCGCGCCTGTACGCGGCGCGCGGCGTGCTGGGCAAGGACGAACTGGACAACGGCCTCGGCCGCCTGCTGCTGCCCGCCAGCCTGAAGGGCGCGACCGAAGCGGCGCGCATGCTGGCCGACGCGATCGCCGCGCAGCGCAGGCTGTGCATCGTGGCGGACTACGACTGCGACGGCGCCACCGCCTGCGCGGTGGCCGTGCGCGGCCTGCGCCTGCTGGGCGCGCAGCACGTGAGCTACCTCGTGCCGGACCGCGTGGTCGACGGCTACGGCCTGACGCCGCCGATCGCCCAGCGCGTGAAGGCGCAGGGCGCCGACCTGCTGGTCACCGTGGACAACGGCATCGCCAGCATCGCGGGCGTCGCCGAAGCGGTGAAGCTGGGCCTGCAGGTACTGGTGACGGACCACCACCTGCCCGCCGCGGAACTGCCGCAGGGCGCGCTGATCGTCAACCCCAACCAGCCGGGCTGCGATTTCGAAAGCAAGTCGATCGCCGGCGTCGGCGTGATGTTCTACGTGCTGCTGGCGTTGCGCGCCGAGCTGCGCACCCGCGGCGTGTTCGACGAGCGCACCCAGCCGAAACTCGATGCGCTGCTGCCGCTGGTGGCGCTGGGGACGGTGGCCGACGTGGTGAAGCTCGATGCCAACAACCGCCGGCTGGTGGCGCAGGGCTTGAAGCGCGTGCGCGCCGGCGCCCTGCCCTGCGGCCTGGCGGCGCTGTTCACCGCCGCCGGACGCAAGGCCGATGTCGCCACCACCTTCGACTTCGGCTTCGCGCTGGGGCCGCGCATCAACGCCGCCGGCCGTCTGGCCGACATGACGCTGGGCATCGAATGCCTGCTGACCGACGACACGGCGCGCGCCGACGAACTGGCGCGCACGCTCGACGGCATCAACCGCGAGCGCCGCGAGATCGAGGGCGACATGCGCGAGCAGGCGCTGGCGATGGCGGAGTCGCTGTTCGACGAAGGCGAGGAGCCGCCGCCCGCCATCTGCGTGTTCGACCCCGACTTCCACGAAGGCGTGGTCGGCATCGTGGCCTCGCGCATCAAGGACAAGCTGCACCGGCCCACCTTCGTGTTCGCCGCCAGCCAGGCGCCGGGCAAGGAGCACGAGCTCAAGGGCTCGGGCCGCTCCATCCCCGGCTTCCACCTGCGCGATGCGCTGGACCTGGTGGCCAAGCGCCACCCCGGCGTGCTGCTGCGGTTCGGCGGCCATGCCATGGCAGCGGGCTGCACGGTGGCCGAGGAGCACCTCGACACCTTCGAGCAGGCGCTGGCGCAGGTGGCGCAGGAATGGCTGGATGCGGCCACCCTGCTGCGCCGGCTGCACACCGACGGACCGCTCGATCCGCAGTACCGGCGCGCCGACCTGGTCGACACGCTGCATGGCGAGGTCTGGGGCCAGGGCTTCGCGCCGCCGGTGTTCAGCGAGGAGGTGGAGATCGTGTCGCAGCGGCTGGTGGGCGAGAAGCACCTGGCCCTCAAGCTGCGGCACCAGGGCCAGCCGGTCGACGGCATCTGGTTCGGCCATACCGAGCCGCTGCCGGCCAGGGTGGTGCTGGCGTTCCGCCTGGACGCGGACGAGTGGCAGGGCACGCGGCGCGTGCGCTTCCTGGTGGAGGGGGCGGAGTTTTAAGCGGTGCCGAGGACCGGCATCTCGCAGTGCAGCGGATCGTCGAAATAGAAGAACAGGCGGGTGGCGAGCGCCACCAGCTCGGGGTCGTCGCTCGCGCGCGCGCAGGCCAGCTGCCACATCGCGTATTCGCGGTCACCCAGCATCATGTCCGTGTTGACGCAGCGGCCGCGGCCCGCCATCAGCAGCGCGAAGCCTTGCAGCAATCCGGTGGGGCAGTAGCGCGGCGAGCCGCTGTCTTCGAAGTCGTCGCCGGCCTCGAGGGAGGAGCCCGGCGTTGCCGCGGCGGCGGCATCGGGTGCGCGGTGGGCGTGCAGGTCTTGCATGGCAGTCCTCAACGATAGTTATAGCTGACCGGCTGCGCACCGGCCACGGCGCGGTTCACCGAAGTGTTCGCCTGTGCGCTCCTCGCACCCGCAGCATCGTTGCGGCCGGAGCAACTGGCAATGGTGGAACCCGGGATGTACTGCAGGCAATCCGACAGCGCCATCTGCTGCACCGTCCACTCGTTCTGCCGCGCCTCGGCGATGCGCACTTGATGGCTGCAAACCAGCCAGAAAGCCACCAGCTGGCCGGCGGCCAGCGCACCGAGGACCATCCAGAACATTCGGCTGCGCTGTTGCTGCGGGGCGGGATCGATGGCGTCGGCGAAGGTGGTGGACATGGCGGACTTCCTTGATGCCTTGATCCTAGGTAGCCTCGTTTTCCAGCGAAAGAGTGGCTGGCTCAACATGCTGTAGGACAAAATCTCCACGGAACAGCTTGTGGCTTTTTGACATGACCGAACTCCTCGACGCACCCGCCACCGCGGCCCGCCTCCCCTATGCCGAACTGGTGCGCGAGCTCATCGCCGTCCTGCACGACTCCGTTGCGCGCGTGCCACCACGCCTGGTGCAGGCACTGCCCGGCGGCAGCAGCCTGTTCGTGATGCCGGCCTTCGATGCGAGCGTCGCCATCACCAAGTTGATCACGTTCACTCCGCGCAATGTCGGCACGAAAACGCCGACGATCCAGGGCGATGTGGTGGTGTTCGATGTGGAAACGGGGCAGCGGCGCCTGGTGCTGGACGGACCCACGATCACCGCGCGGCGCACGGCCGCCGTGTCCCTGCTGGCCGCGCAGTGGCTCGCGCCCAACACCTCGGGACCGCTGCTGGTGGTCGGCGCGGGGGCGCAGGGACGCGCGCACCTGGAGGCTTTTGCCCAATGGGGCGTGCAGGAGGTGCTCATCCATTCGCGTTCCGAAGCGAGCGCCCACGTGTTGGCCTCTTTCGCACGCGAAATCGGACTACATGCGGAAGTCGTTTTCGATGCCGACGCGGCGCTGGCGCGTTGCCCCCTGGTGGTGACCTGCACGCCGGCGAATGGCGTGGTGTTGCGTGCGTTGCCGCGCGCCGATGCGTTCATCGCCGCGGTGGGTGCGTTCACGCCGACGATGATCGAGCTGGATCCGGTGGTCACGCAGCACGTGGCGCGCACGGGCCGCATCGTGGTGGACACGCGCGATGCGGATCACGAGGCGGGGGATTTGCTGCAGGCGGGGGTCGATGTGAGCGCGCTTTCGTCCTTGCGCGATATCGATCCGGCGGCGGCGCGCGCCACCGGGCCGGTGTTGTTCAAGAGTTGCGGGTGGGCGGGGTGGGATCTCGCGGCGGCGCGGACGGCGTTGCGGTGCGGCTGACCGCGCCTCATCGTCATCCCCGCGAAGGCGGGGATCCAGGGCTCCCGCATCCGGATGTTCCAGCGCGCGTGGAAAGATGAATGCCCTGGATTCCCGCCTTCGCGGGAATGACGAGAATCAAGCCTTCGGCAACGTCACCCCCACCTGCCCCTGGTACTTCCCGCCGCGGTCCTTGTAGCTCACCTCGCACGCCTCGTCGCTTTCGAAGAACAGCACCTGCGCGCAGCCTTCGCCCGCGTAGATCTTCGCCGGCAGCGGCGTGGTGTTGGAGAACTCCAGCGTGACGTAGCCTTCCCACTCCCGGGATGATGCAGACGTCGTCGTGGAAGTCGACGAAGCTCTTCTCGTCGAAGTTCTTCGGGTCCACCACCGTGCTGTGGATGTTGGTGAAGACCTTGAACTCCGGCGCGCAGCGGATGTCGTAGCCGTAGCTCGAGGTGCCATAGCTGATGACACGCCGCCCGTCCACCTGGCGCACCTGGCCGGGCTCGAAGGGTTCGATCAACCCATGTTGTTCCGCCATGCGGCGGATCCACTTGTCGCTCTTGATGGTCATCGGGCTCTCCTGCGCGCATTTTAGGTGCGCGCGCCCTGCCCCCCCGGCCAGCCTCAGTTGGCCTTGACGCCCGCCTTCACCAGCAGCGGGCCCAGGGTGTCGATCTCCTGCTTCAGGTGCGCCCGCAGCGCCGCCGGCGTGGCCTGCTCGGGGTTCACCGCGGAGATGCCCATGCCTTCGAGCTTTGCGCGCACTTCGGGGTCCGCCACCGCCTTCTGCAGCGCCGCCGTCAGCTGCTCCAGCACCGGCCGCGGCGTGCCCTTCGGCGCGTACAGGCCGAAGGAGATGTTGATGTCGAACTGCTGCACGCCCGCCTCGGAGATGGCCGGCACCGTGGGCAGCGAGGGCAGGCGCGCGCGCCCGGGGACGGCATACGCCTTGATCCTGCCGCCCTTGACCGGCGGCACCGTGCCGGAGGTCTGGTCGCACAGGATGTCCACCTGCCCGCCCATCAGGTCGGCCAGCGCCGGGCCGGTGCCTTTGTACGGAATTTCGTTGAGCTTCACGTTCAGCGCATTCATCATCATCAGCCCGCACAGGTGCGAGGCCGAGCCGACGCCGGCATGCGCCAGGTTCACCTTCGCCGCGTTGGCACGCACGTAGGCGATGAATTCGGGCAGGTCCTTCGGCGGGAAGTCGTTGCGCGCGACGATCACCATCGGGCCGCTGGTGGCCGAGCCGATGGGCTCGAAGTCGTCGACCGGGTGGTAGGGCAGGCCCTTGTACATCGCGAGGTTGGTCGCGTGGCTCACGTGGATCATGAGCAGCGTGTAGCCGTCCGCCGCCGATCGCGCCACCTTGGCCGTGCCGATGGTGCCCGACGCACCGGCCGTGTTGTCCACCACCACCTGCTGGCCCAGCGTCTTCTGCATGGCCGCGGCGAAGACGCGGGTGATGGTGTCCCCCGGGCCGCCCGGCGAGTAGGGCATGACCATCGTGATCGGGCGGGAGGGCCACGCCTGCGCGCTCGCGGCCAGGGTGGAGAAAGCCAGCACCAGGCCAGCGGCAGCACGGAACGCAAACTTCATGACGGGCCCCTTTACGGGGACAGTCTAGGCAGGTGCGCGCGCCGGGCCGCTGGTGATTACCCCATCCACCGCCACCTGCGCCACCGCGCGGTCGTCGCCCAGGACGATCAGGGAGAACAGCAGCTCGTCCAGGTCACGCGCGTGCGTGGTCTTGCGCGACAGCAGCGGCGTCGCGTGCGGATCGATGACGATGAAGTCGGCTTCGCAGCCCGGCGCCAGGTTGCCGACGACGCCCTCCAGCCCCAGTGCCTGCGCCGCGCCGGCCGTGTGCTGCCACCACAGGTTCTGCGGCGACAGGCTGATTCCCGGCTTGGTCTGGCCTTCGCGGCCCACGTAGTAGGCCGCCAGCATGGTGTGGAAGGGGCAGAAGCTGGTGCCGCCGCCGACGTCGCTGGCCAGCCCGTGGCGGAAGCCGATGCGCCGCGCGCCCTCGTAGTCGAAGAAGCCGCTGCCGAGGAACAGGTTGCTGGTGGGGCTGACCGCGGCCGCGGCGCCGGTGTCGCGCATCAGGGCGCGGTCCTCGTCGTCGAAGTGGATGCAGTGCGCGTAGATCGCGCGATCGCGCATCAGCCCGAAGTCCTGGTAGATGGCGAGGTAGCTGCGCGAGGCGGGAAACAGTTCCAGGGCCCAGCGGATCTCTTCCTTGTTCTCCGCCACGTGCGACTGGATCCAGACATCGGGGTACTGCGCGGCCAGCTCGCCGGCGCCGCGCAGCTGTTCCTCGCTGCAGCTCGGGGCGAAGCGCGGCGTGATCGCATAGCCGAGGCGGTCCTGGCCGTGCCAGCGGCGGATCAGCGCCTCGGTGTCCAGCAGCGACTGCCGCGTGTCGTCGCGCACGCCGTCGGGCGAGTGCCGGTCCTGCAGCACCTTGCCGGCGATCATGCGCAGGCCGCGTTGCTGCGATGCCTCCATCAGCGCGTCCACCGAATGCGGATGCGAGGTGCAGAAGGTCAGCGCGGTGGTGACGCCGTTGCGCAGCAACTCGTCCAGGAACACCTGCGCCACCCCCGTCGCGTAGGCATGGTCCGAAAAGCGCGCCTCGTGCGGGAAGGTGTAGTCCTCCAGCCAGGGCAGCAGGCCCTCGGACGGCGAGCCGATCACGTCGGTCTGCGGGAAGTGGACGTGCAGGTCGATGAAGCCCGGCGCCAGGATCTTGCCGGGCAGGTGCGTGACCTGCACACCCGCGTAGTTGGCGGCGATCGCCTGGTAGCTGTCCGCCGCGCGGACGACCTTGCGGCCGTCGCTGCCCGGCCCGACCACCAGCAGCCCGTCCTGTTCGTAGCGGGCGGAGCCGTCGTCGGCGAAGCTCAGGAGGGCGGCGCGGTAGGCGTGCATCGCCCCTATTGTGCGACCTTGCCCTGCACGCCCGATACGAGAAACTTCATATCCAGTATCTGCGCGTCCGTCATCGCCTGCCCCTTGGCCAGCACGACCTTGCCTTCGTTGTCGACGATGGGGCCGGTGAACGGCTTCAGCTTGCCGGAGGCGATGTCCTTCTGCCGCGCCAGCACTTCCTCCTGCACCGGCTTCGGCACCTTCGAGCCGAACCAGCCGACGCGGATCATCCCCTCCCTGACGCCGCCCCAGACCTGGCCGGGCTTCCAGCTTCCGTCCAGCACGGCGCGGGTGCGCTGCGTGTAGTAGTCGCCCCACTGGTGCGTGACGGCGAGCACCTGCGCGTCCGGCGCCACCTTGCGCATGTCGGAGTGGTAGGCGATGGCGAGCTTGCCGCGCTCCTGCGCCGCCGCCATCACCGCGGTGGTCGCGGTATGGAACGCCAGCACGTCGGCGCCCTGGTCCATCAGGGCCATCGCGGCCTCGCGCTCCTTGCCGGGGTCGAACCAGGCGTTGAGCCACACCACCTTGACCTGCGCCTTCGGGTTGACGGAGCGCATGCCCAGCGTGAACGCGTTGATGCCTTGCAGGACTTCCGGGATGGGGAAGCCCGCGACGTAGCCCGCCATGCCGCTTTTCGACATGCGCGCCGCCGCGATGCCCGACAGGTAGCGGCCCTCGTAGTACCGGGCGTTGGCGGTGGCGACATTGGCCGCGGTCTTGTAGCCGGTGATCGACTCGAACCGGACGCCGGGGAAGTCCTGCGCGACCTTCAGCGTCGGCTCCATGTAGCCGAAGCTCGGCGTGAAGATCAACTTGTGGCCGGTCTGCGCGAGGTCGCGGATCACGCGCTCGGCGTCGGGACCTTCGGCGACGTTCTCGACGAAGGAGGTCTTCACCTTGTCGCCGAACGCGGCCTGCACGGCCTGCCGGGCCTCTTCATGCTGGCGCACCCAGCCGGCATCGGCGAGGGGCGCGACATAGACGAAGCCCACCTTGAGGGGCTCGCTCTTCTGGGCGTGGGTGGGGAATGCGAAGCAACTGGCCGCCATGGCAATGGCAGCGAGGTTTTTGTACATGGTATTCCTCTACATGGCCCCGGGGGAATGAAAAAGGCCGCCCGGGGCAGCGGCCTTGCGGGTCGATTGTAAGCGGCCTACGTGCCGCCGGCGGCCGCGGTGGCGGCGACGGCGGGCCGCGTGCGCAGCCAGCGCTTGACGATCTCGGCGTCGCGGATGCGCGTGACCTTGCTGGCCGAATCCAGGAACACCATGATCAGGTTGCGGTCCTTCACCTTCGTCTGCACGACGAGGCACTGGCCGGCCTCCGAGATGTAGCCGGTCTTCTGCAAGCCGATCGGCCAATCCCCTTCGCGCACCAGGCGGTTGGAGTTGACGTACTGCAGCGCGCCCTTGTCCAGCTCGAGCCGGTAGCCCGGCGAGGTGCTGTACTTGCGCAGGAGGGGCCGGTCGTGCGCGGCGTCCGCCAGCATCGCCAGGTCGCGGGCGCTGGACTGGTTCTCGCTGGACAGGCCGGTGGGCTCGACGTAGTGCGTCTGGTCCATGCCGAGCTGCCTGGCCTTGTTGTTCATCGCTTCGACGAAAGCGCGCTCGCCGCCGGGGTACGTGCGGGCCAGCGCGTGAGCGGCGCGGTTCTCGCTGGACATCAGCGTCAGGTGCAGCGCCTGCCCGCGCGTCAGCTCGGTGCCCACCCGCAGCCGCGAGCTGCTGCCCTTCAGGCGGTCGACGTCGTCCTGGGTGATGGTGATGCGCTCGTCCAGCGGCAGCTTCGCGTCGGCGATGATCACGCCCGTCATCAGCTTGGTGAGCGACGCGATGGGCCGGACGTCGTCGTCGTTCTTGCCCAGCAGCACCTGGCCGGAATCCTGGTCGATGACGAAGGCGACGCTGGCCTTGAGCACAGGCAGGCCGTTCACCAGCCGCAGCAAGGGCCGCGAGGGGGCACGGGCGAAAGTGCGCTTCACGCCCTTGCCCCGCTTCTTCACGGCCACCTTGGTGGCCTTGCCGCGCACGACCTTCGCCTTCTTCGCGGAACCGGCCTTCGACGCCTTGGCCTTGGAGACTTTCGCCTTGGAAACCTTCGCGGCCGTCCGCGCTTCGGCCGCCGGGGAAATGCTACCCAGCGTCACCGTCATCAGCACGGCCACGATGGCGGCGCCGATGCGCGTTGTCAGATGAAACCTCATGCCGCTAGGGGGCACATCCCACAGCAGAAGTTCCCGCCTGAAACAAAGTCGCCGCGTAAAGACGGGAACTGAACCCATTCGTATGAATGCGCGGCGTGCTTCATGCGAACGACGCGAACACGGCATCGAGTCGCTCGATGGATCCGCGCTTCGACTCGGCGGACGCGAAGCTGCCTTCGAAGCTGTTGCGCGCCAGCCGGTACGCGTGCCGCGCGTCGAGCCCCGTGGCGGCGAATGTCTGCAGAAAGTTCTCGTTCATGTAGCCGCCGAAATAGGCGGGGTCGTCCGAGTTCACGGTCGCCATCAACCCCGCGTCCAGCAGCTCGCGCAGGTTGTGCTGCGCCAGGTCCGGGAACACGCACAGCTTCAGGTTCGACAGCGGGCACACCGTCAGCGGGATGCGGTCCTGCGCCAGCCGCTTCATGAGCGCCGGGTCCCTGGCGGACTGCACGCCGTGGTCGATGCGCTCCACCTTCAGCACGTCGAGCGCCGACCAGACGTAGGCGGGAGGGCCCTCCTCGCCCGCATGGGCGACGAGGTGCAGCCCCTGCTGCGCGCACTTGGCGAACACCCGGGCGAACTTCTCCGGCGGGTGGCCGACTTCGCTGGAGTCGAGGCCCACGCCGATGAACCGGTCGCGAAACGGCAGCGCCTGCTCGAGCGTGTCGAACGCTTCTTCCTCGCTCAGGTGGCGCAGGAAGCACAGGATCAGCTCCGCGTCCACGCCGATCTGGCGGGCATCGCGGCAGGCGCGGTAGAGGCCGTCGATCACCGTCTCCATCGCCACGCCCCGCGCGGTGTGCGTCTGCGGGTCGAAGAAGATCTCGGCGCGGACCACGTTGTCGGCCGCCGCCCGCTGCAGGTAGGCCCAGGCCATGTCGTAGAAGTCCTGCGCCTGCAGCAACACGCTGGCGCCGGCGTAGTAGATGTCCAGGAAGCTCTGCAGGTTGGTGAAGGCGTAGGCGCGCCGCAGTTCCTCCACGCTCGCATACGGCAGCGCGACGCCGTTGCGCTGCGCCAGCCGGAAGATCAGCTCGGGCTCCAGCGAGCCCTCGATGTGGATGTGCAGTTCGGCCTTGGGCATGGCGGCCAGCAGCGCGGGCAGGCGGTCGGAAGGGATGGCGGGCACAGTGGTCATCGTGTCACTCCGAAGGTGATTCCCAGGCGCGAAAGATAACGCCGGTAGGCGGACGAAGCACGGTCCGCCGGCGAGTGCAGTTCGGCCCGCGGGTCCAGCGGGAGCCGCTTGGGGCCCTGCGACTCCAGCACGGGCTGGTCCTGGCGGAAGATCGTGTCCTGGAAGGCACGCAGCTTTTCGTCGGGCGACTCGAAGTCGGCGACGGCGAGGCGGAACCACGCGATGCTGCGCTCGGCATCCACCGGGCACAGGAACAGCGCGATCGATTCGCGCCAGTCGGGCACCGCGACGGTGCCGGGTTCCGGAATCTTGGTGAGCACCGCGGTGTACGGTGCGTTCACTTCATAGGTGTATTCGACCTGCGCGGGGCCGGTGGAATGCAGGTTGGACTGCGGCTGCCACGCCTTGCACTGCGTGGCACGCAGCCCGGTCGGCGTTTCCGCCACGCGGTAGTCGTCGATGGCGCTGGCGCCGCGCTCCCCCAGCCAGCCCTCGTGCACGAAGGCGAAGTGCGCCATGTCCAGGAAGTTCTCGACGATCCGCGGCGCGCTGGTTTCCACCACGTAGGGACCGCAATTGAGCTTGCGCAGGCGGGCGTCGGCTTCGGCGGCGAAGGCCGGCAGGACATCGCCACCATCGCCGAGGCGCACCCACACCAGGCCGTGCGCCTCGCGCACGGCGAAGGTCCGCACGCAATGCGTCACGGGCGGCGTGAAGGCGGGCACCGCCGGGACGTGCACGCAGCGCCCCGAGCCTTCGAATTGCCAGCCGTGGTACGGGCACTCGAGCCTGCCGTCCTCGATTCGGCCCAGCGAGAGCTTTGCGCCGCGGTGCGGGCAGCGGTCGGGCCAGGCGTGCGCCACGCCGGCGGCGTCGCGCCAGAGGACGAGGTCGTCCCCCAGCAGCCGCGCAGCAACGGGCTTTTCTCCAAGCGCTTCGACGGAAACAGCAGGATGCCAGTGTTGGTGTTCGATCATGGAATTGAGGGAGCCCTGGATCCCCGCCTTCGCGGGGATGACGAGAAAGACTAACGTTACTTCTTCTCGCCGCCGGGCACCTTGCCCTCGACGCCCTTGACGTAGAAGTTCACGCCGCCCAGGAACTTGTCGTCGGCGACGGCGTCCTTGGCCAGCACTTCCTTGCCGGTGTTGTCGGCGATCGGGCCCTTCCAGATCGAGAAGGTGCCGTCCTTCAGGCCGGCCTTGATCTCCTCGATGCGCTTCTTGGTGTCTTCCGGCACGTCGGCGGCCACGGAGACCATGTCGATCGCGCCTTCCTTCACGCCCCACCAGCTCTGGCCGGTCGTCCACTTGCCATTCAGCGCGTCACCCACCGCCTTGATGTAGTACGGGGCCCAGTTGATGACGGCGGAACCCAGGTGCGCCTTCGGGCCGTAGGCCGTCATGTCGCTGTCCCAGCCGAAGGCGCGCTTGCCCATCTTCTCGGCGGTCTGCAGCACGGCCGACGAGTCGGTGTTCTGCATCAGCACGTCGGCGCCGCCGTTGATGAGGGCGGTGGCGGCTTCGGTTTCCTTTGGCGGATTGAACCAGTCCCCGACCCAGACCACCTTGGTCTTGACCTTCGGGTTGACGGACTGCGCGCCCATCGTGAAGCTGTTGATGTTGCGCACCACCTCGGGGATCGGGATCGAGCCGACCACGCCCAGCGTGTTGGTCTTGGTCATCTTGCCCGCGATCACGCCGGCCATGTACGCGCCTTCGTAGGTGCGGCTGTCGTAGGTGCGCAGGTTGTCGGCGGTCTTGTAGCCGGTGGCGTGCTCGAACTTCACGTCCTTGGCGTCGGCGGCCACCTTGAGCATCGGCTCCATGTAGCCGAAGGTCGTGCCGAAGATCAGCTTGTTGCCCTGGCCGACCATGTCGCGCATCACGCGCTCGGCGTCGGCGGACTCGGGCACCTTCTCGACGAAGCTGGTGACCACCTTGTCGCCGAACTCCTTCTCCACCGCCTTGCGGCCGTTGTCGTGCGCGAAGGTCCAGCCGCCGTCACCCACCGGGCCGACGTAGGCGAAGGCGATCTTCAGCGGCTCGGGCTTCGGCGCGGGCGCCGGTGCAGCCGGGGCCGCGGCCGTGGGCGCCGGCGCGGGCGCGGGGGCCGGCGGCTCGGTCTTGCTGCAGGCGGCGAGGCCTGCCACGGCAGCCGCCAGCGCGGCGGCCTGCAGCAGGGTGCGTTTCTTCAGGTCGGTCATGGGGAGTTCCCTCAGTGTGAAATCGTGTGGTCGACGGGGCGGCCAAGTGCGGATTATGAGCCGGGATAGAACGGCTTTCCAAGCGACGCGGGCATGTTCACGCGGATCCACGCGGGGTTCCGGGAGATCAGGGCCAGCACCACGATGGTCGCCAGGTAGGGCAGCATGTTCAGGAATTCGCTCGGCACTTCGACGCCGGTGCCCTGCAGGTGGAACTGCAACATGGTCACGCCGCCGAACAGGTAGGCACCAAGCAACACGCGTGCCGGACGCCAGGTGGCGAAGGTGGTCAGGGCCAGGGCGATCCAGCCCTTGCCGGCCACCATGCCCTCCACCCACAGCGGCGTGTAGATGATCGAGAGATAGGCGCCGGACAGGCCGCACAGCGCGCCGCCGGCCACGACGGCCGCGAGCCGGATGCGCCGCACCGGGTAGCCCAGCGCGTGCGCCGATTCCGGCGACTCGCCCACCGAGCGCAGCACCAGGCCGGCGCGGGAGCGGTACAGGAACCAGACCAGCCAGGCCACCAGCGCGATGGCGAAGTACACCATCGGGTGCTGGCGGAACAAGGCCGGGCCCAGCACCGGGATGTCGCCCAGCAGCGGGATGGAGAAATGCGGCCGCTCCGGCAGCTTCTCCTGCACGTACCGGATGCCGGCGAAGGCGGAGAAGCCGGCGCCGAACAGGCTGAGGGCCAGGCCGGTGGCGTACTGGTTGGTGTTCATCCAGATCACCAGCAGGCCGAATGCCGCGGCAAGCAATGCGCCGGCCCCCATGCCGGCGAGGAAGCCGAGCCAGTCGTTGCCGGTGTGGACCACCGCGACGAAACCGGCGATGGCGGCGCAGAGCATCATGCCCTCGGCGCCGAGGTTGACGATGCCGGCCTTCTCGTTGACCAGCAGGCCCAGGGCCGCCAGCGCCAGCACGGTGCCGGCGTTGAGCATGGAGGCGAAGAGGAGTGCGTAGCTGTCCATGTCAGGTCTTGGCGACCGCGGGCGCGGAAGTGAAGCGGATGCGGTAGGCCATGAGCGTGTCGCAGGCCAGCAGCGTGAACAGCAGCAGGCCCTGGAACACGCCGGTCAGCGACTTGGGCAGGCCCAGGCGCGACTGCGCCAGTTCGCCGCCGATGTAGAACATGCTCATGAGGATGGCCGAGAACACCATGCCGACCGGATGCAGGCGGCCGACGAAGGCGACGATGATCGCCGCGAAGCCGTAGCCGGCCGGCACGTACGGGGTGAGCTGGCCGATGGGGCCGGCCACTTCCAGCGCGCCGGCCAGGCCCGCCGCGCCGCCGGAGACCAGCAGCGCCGTCCACAGCGCCTTGCGCGAGGAAAAGCCGGCGTAGCGCGCCGCCGCGGGCGCCAGGCCGCCGACCTGCTGCGCGAAGCCGGCGCGGGTGCGGAACAGGAACACCCACAGCGCCGCCACGCCCGCCAGCGCGATGAACACGCCGATGTTCACGCGCGAGCCGGCCATCAGCTTGGGAATCTGCGTCACCGCCTCGAAGGTCTTGGTCTGCGGGAAGTTGTAGCCCTGCGGGTCCTTCCAGGGACCGAACACCATGTAGTTCAGGACCAGCGTGGCGACGTACACCAGCATCAGGCTGACCAGGATCTCGTTGGCGTTGAACTTGTCGCGCAGCACCGCGGTGAGGCCCGCCCACGCCATGCCGCCCAGCACGCCGGCCAGCAGGATGGCGATGACGATCAGCCGGCTGGTGTCCTTGCCGGCCAGCAGCGCGACGCCACCGGCCACCAGGGCGCCGATGACGAACTGGCCTTCGGCGCCGATGTTCCAGACGTTGGAGCGAAAGCAGACCGCCAGCCCCAGCGCGATCAGCAGCAGCGGGGTGGCCTTGACCATCAGCTCGCCGAGGCGGTAGCCGGAACTGATCGGCTCCCAGAAGAACACGCGCAGCGCCTGCACCGGGTCCTTGCCGAGCGCGACGAACAGGATGGAGCCCAGCACCACCGTGATCAGCAGCGCCAGGATGGGGGAGGCGATGCTCCAGAACTTCGACGCTTCGGGTCGCGCTTCGAGCTTAAGCATGCTGGCCTTCCTCCGCCCACAACCCGCTCATCCACTCCCCGACCTGCGTCACCGTCGCCTGCGCGCGGTCCACCGACGGCGACAGCCGCCCCTTGGCGATCACGTGCAGCCGGTCGCTGATCTCGAACAATTCTTCCAGCTCCTCGCTGACCACCAGCACCGCGCAGCCGGCATCGCGCAGCGCCAGGATGGCGCCGCGGATCTGCGCCGAGGCGCCGACGTCCACGCCCCAGGTCGGCTGCGACACGATCAGCAGCTTCGGGTTGGCGTCGATCTCGCGGCCGACGATGAACTTCTGCAGGTTGCCGCCCGACAGCGACCGGGCCGCCGCGTCCGGCCCGCCGGCCTTGACGTTGAAGCGCTCGATGATGGCGGCGGCCTGCCGGCGCAGCACCCCGGTGTCGATCCAGCCGCTGCGGCCCACGGCATCGGTGCGCGTGAGCAGCAGGTTCTGCGCCAGGCCGAGGCTGGGGACCGCACCGCGGCCCAGCCTTTCCTCGGGCACGAAATGCAGGCCGAGGTGGCGGCGGTGGGCCGGACCGTAGCGGCCGACCGGCTTGCCATCCATCTGCACCATGCCCGGACCGGCGCGCCGGTCCTCGCCGGACAAGGCGAACAGCAGCTCGCGCTGGCCGTTGCCGGACACCCCCGCGATGCCCACCACCTCGCCGGAGCGCACCTCGAAGGAGATGTCGTCCAGGTCGTGGCCGAACTGGTCCTCGCGCTCCAGGGTCAGGCCCTGCACGCGCAGCACCACCTCGCCCGGCGTCCGCTCGCGGTGCTCCAGCTGCGGCGGCTCGGCGCCGATCATCAGGCGCGACAGCGAGGCATTGCTCTCGCGCCGCGGGTCGGTGGTGCCCGTCACCTTGCCGCCGCGCATCACCGTGCAGGCGGTGCACAGCTCGCGGATCTCGTGCAGCTTGTGGCTGATGTAGAGGATGCTGCAGCCCTCGCTGGCCAGCTGCCGCAGCACCACGAAGAGCTTTTCCACCGCCTGCGGCGTCAGCACCGAAGTGGGCTCGTCCAGGATCAGCAGCTTGGGGTTGGTCAGCAGCGCGCGGATGATCTCCACCCGCTGCATCTCGCCGACCGACAGCGTGTGCACGGGGCGCGACGGGTCCACGTCCAGCCCGTACTCGCGCGCCTTGGCGGTGATGCTGTGCGTCACCTGCTGCAGGCTCAGGCTCTTGTCCAGCCCCAGCCAGACGTTCTCCGCCACGGTCAGGGTGTCGAACAGGCTGAAGTGCTGGAACACCATGCTGATGCCCAGCGCACGCGCTTCCTGCGGGTTGCGGATGTGGACCGGCTGGCCGTCGAACAGCACGCTACCCTCGTCGGGCTTGACCGAGCCGTAGATGACCTTCATCAGCGTGGACTTGCCGGCGCCGTTCTCGCCCAGCACGGCGTGCGTCTCGCCGGGCTGGACGACCAGCGACACGTCGTCGTTGGCCACCACGGACGGGTAGCGCTTGGTGATGTGCGCGAGTTGCAATCGCGGGATGCTCACTCGGTGGTCCTCAAGATGGTTTCAGCGATGCGGCCACGCCCTTCACGCGCTCGCGCAGCCAGCGGCCGGCGGCGGACTGGTGGGTGCGCTCGTGCCACAGCTGGTAGTAGACGAGGTCGGGGAAGGGCACGGGGCATTCCAGGATCTGCACGGGCAGCATGCTCGCATAGCGCTCGCAGAACTGCCGCCCGGTTGTCAGCACCAGCAAGCTGGATGCCACCATGCGGGGCAGCAGCCCGAAGTGCGGGCAGCGCGCGGTGATGTTGCGCACCAGGCCCTGCCCTTCCAGGTATTCGTCGATCACGCCGCGCGCACCGGGATGGGTCGGCGTGGGGGCGATGTGCTCGGCCTCCAGCCACTCTTCCGGCGTCCAGCCGCGCTTGGCCGCGGGGTGCTCGCGCGACACCATGCAGACGATCTGGTCGGAAAAAAGTTTGCCCAGGTGCAGTTCCTCGGGCGGCTTCAGCCAGTTGCCCACCACCACGTCCACTTCGCCCTGGGCGAGTTGCGTGTGGTAGTCCGAGGCGGCCGTCAGCGGGTGGATCTCGATCTGGCTGCGCGGCGCGAGCTGCTTGACCTGCGAGACCAGCTGCGGCAGGAAATGCGGGTCCAGGTAGTCGGCGGCGGCGACGCGGAAGGTGGTGGCGTCGGCCTGCGGCTCGAAGCCGCGGGCATCGGAGAACAGCACCTGGGCGGCACGGAGGATGCTTGCGCTGGGTTCGATCATGCGCAGGCCGGCATCCGTGGGCACCATCCCGGCGCCCGAGCGCACCAGCAGGGGGTCACCCGCCAGCTCGCGCAGCCTCTTCAGCGACGCCGACACCGCCGGCTGGTACATGCCCAGCTTCAAGGCGGCCCTCGAGACGCTGCGTTCGGTCAACACGGTATGCAAGACCCTGATCAAGTGGAGGTCTATCTTGTCGAAAAGCACCTGGTCTCTCATACCTTTGCCCGCATCCCGCCCATAAGACCGCCCGTATGCAAAGCATCAGGGTCTCCCCTAACCTAGCAGCATTCCCTGGAATGGAACCCATACTGAATCGCATGGAATCGAAGACGATCCGACTGGTCCGGCGTGGCGAACTCGTCAGGCTGGGCAATGTACCACCCGACCGGACGCTGCTGGAAGTGCTGCGCGAGGACCTGGGCTGCACCGGCACCAAGGAGGGGTGCGGCGAGGGTGACTGCGGCGCCTGCACGGTCGTCATCGCCGAGCCGGTCGACGGCGCCCTGGCATACCGGGCCATCAACAGCTGCATCCGCCTGGCGCATTCCGTCGACGGCATGGCCTTGTGGACGGTGGAGGACCTGGCGGCCGAGGACGGCACGCTGCACCCGGCGCAGGAGGCGATGGTGCAGTGCCACGGCTCCCAATGCGGCTTCTGCACGCCGGGCTTCGTGATGAGCCTGTTCGGCATGTACCAGAACCATGTCTGCCGGGGCGAAACGGTGACGCGGGAGCTGGCGCAGGAGGAGCTGTCGGGCAACTTGTGCCGCTGCACCGGCTACCGGCCGATCCTGGACGCCGCACGGCAGATGAGCCGGCTGCCGGCCGCCAAGGTGGACGAGCAGGCCATCCTGGCGCAGCTCGACCAGATCGCGGGCTCGCGAACGGAATCAACCGGCCCTTACCTGGCGCCGACCTCGCTGTCCGAACTGCTGGCGCTGCGCGCCGCCCATCCGCAGGCGCAGGTCGTCGCCGGCTGCACCGACGTCGGCCTGTGGGTCACCAAGATGCACATGCAGTTCGCGCAGGTGCTGGACGTGACGCGGGTGCGGGAACTGCGTCGCGTCGAAAGCTATGAGCGGCACCTGGCCATCGGCGCGGCCGTGACGCTGGCCGATGCCTTCGAGGCGCTGGTGGCGCAGCGGCCGCAGCTCAAGACCTTTGCCAACCGCTTCGCCGGCCTGCCGGTGCGCAATTCCGGCACGCTGGGCGGCAACGTCGCCAACGGCTCGCCGATCGGCGACTCCATGCCGCTGCTGATCGCGCTGGGCGCGCACCTCGTGCTGCTGTCCGCGCGCGGCCATCGCGAGATGCCGCTGGAGCAGTTCTACACGGGGTACCGCAAGAACGTGCTGGCGCCCGACGAGGTGGTGGGGTGGATCAAGGTGCCGCTGCCCACCGAAGGTGAATTCCTCCGCGCCTACAAGATCTCCAAGCGCTACGACGACGACATCTCGGCGATCTGCCTGGTGGTGGCCATGCGCATCGAGAACGGTGTCGTGCAGCACGTCGGCATCGGCGCCGGCGGCGTGGCCGCCACGCCGGCGCGTGCGCTGCAGGCCGAAGCCGCGCTGCGCGGCCGTCCCTGGACTCTGGCGGCGGCGCAGCAAGCCGCCGCCGCGCTGCGCGCCGAGTTCCAGCCGATCAGCGACATGCGGGCGTCCTCGGAGTACCGGGCCGAAGTGCTCGGCAACCTCATGCAGCGCTTCTGGCTGGAAAGTCAGGGCGCGCAGCAGATCAACCTGGAAAGCTTCCGCCTGGAGGAAGCCACCCTGCCATGAACGCCCCCGAGAAGTTCCTCGCCAAGCCCGAGCCCAAGCCGGCCACCGGCAGCTCGCACTTCCATGAAAGCGCCCGCGCCCAGGTGGCCGGCGGCGCCACCTACATCGACGACATCGCCGAGGTGAAGGGCACGCTGCATGCGGCGCCGATCCTCTCCAGCGTCGCGCACGGCAAGCTGCGCGGCGTCGACGCGTCGCAGGCTTCAACGATGCCGGGCGTCAAGGGCGTGGTCCTGGCGAAAGACATCCCCGGCGACCCGATCCTCGCGACCTTCGTGCACGACGAGCCGGTGTTCGCCATCGACACCGTCGAACACATCGGCCAAGTGATCGGCCTGGTGGTCGCCGACACCGTGATGCAGGCCCGGCGCGCCGCGCGCAAGGTGAAGCTGGACATCGAGCCGCTGCCGGCCGTGATCGACCTGCGCGAAGCCGTCAAGGCGCAAAGCTTCGTGCTGCCGCCGGTGACGGTGCGGCGCGGCGAGCCCGAGCGCGGCATCGCCGGCGCGCCGCACAAGCTGGCCGGCGCCTTCGACGTCGGCGGCCAGGAGCACTTCTACCTGGAAGGCCAGGTCGGCTACGCGCTGCCGCTGGAGCAGGACAACTGGTGGATCTATTCCAGCACGCAGCATCCGGGCGAGGTGCAGCACTGGGTGGCGCACGCGCTCGGCCTGGACAACCACGCCGTGACGGTGGAATGCCGCCGCATGGGCGGCGGCTTCGGCGGCAAGGAGACGCAGGCCGGCCACATCGCCGTGTGGGCGGCGCTTGCTGCGCGCAAGTTCAAGCGGCCGGTCAAGCTGCGGCTGGACCGCGACGACGACTTCATGGTCACCGGCAAGCGCCACCCGTTCGCCTACGACTACGAGGTGGGCTTCGACGACAGCGGCCGCATCCTCGGCATGAAGCTGATGCTGGCCGCCAACTGCGGTTTCAGCGCCGACCTGAGCGGCCCGGTGGCGGACCGCGCCGTCTTCCACGTCGACAACGCCTACTTCCTCGGCGACGTCGAGATCGTGTCGTACCGCTGCAAGACCAACGTGCAGAGCCACACCGCCTTCCGCGGGTTCGGCGGGCCGCAGGGGATGATCGTCACCGAGGCGATCCTCGGCGACATCGCCCGCGCGCTCGGCAAGGATGCGCTCGACGTGCGCAAGGCCAACTTCTATGGCGTGGCCGAACGCAACGTCACCCATTACCAGATGCCGGTGGAGGACAACATCCTCGAGCCGCTGGTCTCGCAGCTGGAGCAGACCTCGCAATATCGCGCGCGGCGTGACGCCATCGCGCAGTGGAACGCGCAGAGCCCCGTGATCAAGCGCGGATTGGCGCTGACGCCGGTGAAGTTCGGCATCTCGTTCACCGCCACCTTCTTCAACCAGGCGGGCGCGCTGGTGCACGTGTACACCGACGGCAGCGTGCAGGTGAACCACGGCGGCACCGAGATGGGCCAGGGCCTGCACACCAAGATCTGCCAGGTGGTGGCCGACGAACTGGGCGTGCCGTTCGAGAAGGTGCGCATCAGCGCCACCGACACCAGCAAGATCCCCAACGCCAGCGCCACCGCGGCCTCCAGCGGCACCGACCTGAACGGCCGGGCCGCGCAGTTCGCCGCGCGCGAGGTGCGCCAGCGGCTGGCCGACTACGTGGCCGACAAGCAGAAGTGCCGGCCCGAGCAGGTGATCTTCGCCCACGGGCAGGTGAGCGGCCCGGATGCGGTGATGACGTTCGAGCAGCTGGTGGACGATGCCTACAAGTCGCGCGTGCAATTGTGGAGCGACGGCTTCTACAAGACGCCCAAGATCCACTACGACAAGCACACGCTGACCGGGCGGCCCTTCTTCTACTTCGCCTATGGCGCGGCCTGCACGGAAGTGGCGATCGATACGCTGACCGGCGAGAACCGGGTGTTGAAGGTCGACATCCTGCATGACGTCGGCAAGTCGATCAACCCGGCCATCGACATCGGCCAGATCGAGGGCGGCTTCGTGCAGGGCATGGGCTGGCTGACCACCGAGCAGCTGGTGTGGAACGAGAAGGGTCATCTCGCCACGCACGCGCCGAGCACGTACAAGATCCCGGCGACCGGCGACGTGCCGGAGCATTTCAGGATCGAGCTCTGGCACGAGGCCAACCCGGAAGACAACGTGGGCGGCAGCAAGGCCGTCGGCGAGCCGCCGTTCATGCTGGCGATCAGCGTGTTCGAGGCCCTGCGCGATGCGGCGGCGGCCGCGCGCGGCGACGGCCAGGTGCACATGGATGCGCCGGCGACGGCGGAGAACGTGTTGCGGGCGTTGAAGAAGTAGCCGGACTTCCTCCCTCTCCCCCCTGGGGAGAGGGCCGGGGTGAGGGGCATGCGCGCCACCACCCTCACCCCAACCCTCTCCCGCAAGCGGGAGAGGGAGCAACGCCATCCATCAAGTCGCATGTCCCGCCGGGCGCAGCACTAGCGCCCCCGGGTACCTCTTTCCTATACTGCCCCCCACGAGCCCCGCGACAGGGGCCGGCCGGGGCCACAGTCGCCGCACGGCCACACCGAGGGGGAAGCCATGGTGATCTGGGGCGCGATCTGGGGAGCGGTGCTGGGCGCGCTGTGGCGCGGCCCCGGCGATTCCGAGTTCCAGGCGATCCTGGGAGGGATCCTGGGCGCCCTGGCGGGATGGAGCCTGCGCTCGGCCGTGCGGCGCGAAGTCGCGCGGACCCAGGTGCGCCCGGCGGCGGTTCCGGCCGCCGCCGTGCCGGCTGCGGAGCGGACCGCAACGCCGGTGTCAGCGCCCGTTGCGGCGCCGGTGGCAACACCGACACCGACACCGACACCGATGCCCGTGGCCGCCGCCGCGGCCGCGCCACATCCCCCAACCCGGCCCGCGGTTCCGGCCGCTCCGGCCGAGCCCGATTTCGTCACCAGACTCGTCCTGCGCGGCCGCGACTGGCTGTTCGGCGGCAACACGGTGGTGCGCATGGGCGTGCTGGTGCTGTTCGTCGGCCTGGCCTTCCTTGCGAAGTACGCGGTCGAAAACGCCTTGCTGCCGCCGCAGTTGCGTCTCGCGGCGATCGGCGCGGCGGGGATCGCGCTGTTCGTGTTCGGCCTGCGCGCGCGCAACCGCGCACCGGACAAGCGCGGCTTCGCGTGGACCCTGCAGGGCGCCGGCGTCGCGGTGCTGTACCTGACCGTGTTCGCCGCCTTCCGCCTGTACCAGTACCTGCCGCCGGCGGCGGCCTTCGGGGCGCTGGGGCTGATCTGCCTGTTCTCCACGGCCATCGCGCTGGCGCAGAACGCGCTGCCGCTCGCCTTCATCGGTTTCGCCGGCGCCTTCGCCGCGCCGCTGCTCGTGTCGACGGGCCAGGGCAACCACGTCGGCCTGTTCGGCTACTACCTGCTGCTCGGCGTGGCGATCGCCGCCATCGCCTGGATCAAGGCCTGGCGCCCGCTCAACCTGCTGGGATTCTTCGCCACCTTCGCCGTCGCCACGCTGTGGGGCGTGCTGCGCTTCCGGCCGGAGAACCTGGAAAGCACCCAGCCCTTCCTCATCGCGTTCTTCCTGCTGTACCTGCTGGCGGCGTTGTTCTACGGGCTGCGCCACGGCCACGGCGCCCGCAAGGCGGTCGACGCCACGCTGCTGTTCGGCAACCCGGTGGTGGCCTTCGGCCTGCAGGCCGGGCTGGTGCGCGACGTGCCTTATGCGACGGCGTTCTCGTCGCTCGCGCTGGGCGCGCTGTACCTCGGCCTCGGCTGGTGGCTGGTGCGGCGCAAGGCCGGCGACCGCACCGTCAACCAGTGGCTGGCCGAATGCTTCGCGGCGCTGGCGCTCGGCTTCATCACGCTGGCCGTGCCGCTGGCGCTGGACGGCCGCTGGACCAGCGCGGTGTGGGCCGTGGAAGGCGCCGCCGTCTACTGGATGGGCCGCCGCCAGGGCCGCTGGCTCCCGCGCGCGGCCGGCCTCGCGCTGCAGGTGCTGGCTGCACTGATGTACCTGCAGGGCAGCACCCTGTCGCAGCAAGGCCAGTGGCCGTTGGCCAATCCGGGCTTCCTCGGCGGCGCCATGCTGGCCGGCGCCGCGCTCGCCATCGCCTGGTGGTCGCGCTCGCCGCGCGCCCCCGAGATCGCGGGCGCGCCTGCCAAGGCCTTCGCCGGGCTGGAGAACGCCTTGTCGCCGGTGCTGTTCTGGATCGGCTTCCTCTGGTGGCAGGCCGCGCTGGGCGTCGAGATCGCCCGGGTCGCGACGAATGCGCAGGGCCACTACGGCGCCGTGTTCGATCCGGCGCAGCGCCAGTTGCTGCACCTGCTGGCCTGGGTGGTCAGCGCCTATGCACTGCACCACCTGGCCTTGCCCCGGCGCGCGCAACCCTGGGCGGTGGCCGCGACGCCGGCCTGGACGGTGATGCCGGCGATGCTGCTGGTGGCGGCGTGGGGCATGGCGACCCTCGACCACGTGTTCCAGTCCGGCGGCTGGCTGGCCTGGCCGCTGGTGCTGGTACTGCACGTCGTGATGCTGCGCCGCCTGGACGCGGGCAAGCCGCAAGGCTGGTGGCCCTGGGTGCATGCCGCCGGCGTCTGGCTGCTGGTGCTGCTGCTGGGCAACCTCCTGGTCTACGGCATCGGCCGCGCCCACCTCTGGCAGACCGCCTGGGCCACCGTGGTGCTGCTGGCCGCGGGCAGCGCGGTGCTGATGGACCTGACCAAGCGCAGCTGGTTCGCGGCCGAACCCGGGACGCTGCGCTGGCCGCTGGACCGTTTCGCGCCCGACTACCTGTGGCGCGCGGCCGCGCCGCTGGCGGTGGCGCTGGCGGTCGGCGCGCTGCTGGTGGCCGTGTCCTCCAGCGGCGAGGCGCGCCCCCTGCCCTACGTGCCGCTGCTCAACCCGACGGATCTCGCGGTGACGCTGGCGCTGGCGGTCTGCACGCTGTGGCTGGTGCGGGTGCGCCGCAGCCGGCTGGGGGTTCCGCCCGCCGTCCGCGGCATCGCGCCGCCGGCCGTGCTGGCCGGCATCGCCTTCATCGCCATCAACACGGCGTGGCTGCGCATGGCGCACCATTACGGCAACGTGGCCTGGAACTCGCACAGCCTGTTCGCCTCCTTCCTGGTGCAGGCCGGCTTCTCGATCCTGTGGAGCCTGCTCGCACTGGTGCTGATGGTGGGCGCGCACCGGCGCGCCATGCGTGCGCCGTGGATGCTCGGCGCCGGGCTGCTGGGGCTGACGGTGCTGAAGCTGTTCGTGGTGGACCTGTCCAACCGCGGCGGCTCGGAGCGCATCGTCGTGTTCATCGCCGTCGGCCTGCTGATGCTGGTGGTGGGCTGGTTCGCGCCGCTGCCGCCGGCCCGGCCGTCACGGCTGGCGGAAGACCCAGGCCTGCAGGGAGCCCCGACGTGAAACACAGCTTCGCACTTGGCGTCGCCCTGCTCGTCTCGCAGGCGCCCTTGCACGCGGCGGACCCGGGCCCCAGGGACTTCCAGTGGCACGCGACGCTGGACACCGACGGGCGCAGCGGCCTGGTGCGGGTGCCGCTGCCGGCGGATGCGCTGGGCCGTCTGCAGTCCGGCGCCACCGCGGATGTGCGGGTGTTCGATGGCGCCGGCAAGCCGGTGCCTTTTGCCATCACGACGCCGCCGCCCGCTGCGTCCGCGCCGCGGACGACTCCCGGCCTGCCCGTCCTGCCGCTGCACTCCACCGAGCCGGGGCAGGCGCTGCCCACGGGCGCGGTGCAGGTCAAGGTGGACAGCGGCAGCGCGGGGCAGTCCGTCTGGGTCCAGCTCGGTGGCACGACCACGGCCTCGGGACGACGGCTGCCCGCCGCGCTGGTCGACACCCGTGCCCTGAAAGAGCCCATCGCCGCCCTGCGGGTCCAGGGCACGCTGCCGCCCAACGCGCCGGTGCGGCTGCGCGCCAGCAGCAGCGCCGACCTGGAGCACTGGACCCCCGTGCCGCTGCAAGGGCGCATCTACCGCTTCGAAGGCAACGGCGCGCCTGCCAACGACCGCCTGGAACTACGCGAGCCGCTGCGGCTGCAAGACCGCTACCTCCGGCTGGATTGGGCCGGGCAGGAAGGCGTCGTCATCCATTCGGTGACCGGGGTCATCGCCGCCACGACACCGCCGCCGGAGCGGCCGGCCGTCACCTTGCCGGCACCCCGGTCCGATGCCACCGGCGCGCTGGAATGGGAGCTGCCGTTCCGCACGCGCATCGCGCAACTCGACATCGGCACGGCAAGCGCCAACACGCTGCTGCCGCTGCGCATCCTGGGCCGCAACCAGGTGTCCGAGCCCTGGCGCGCCCTGGGACAGACGGTCGTCTACCGCTTGGGCCCGGCGGGTGAGGAAAGCGTGAACAAGCCCGTGCCGCTGTACTCCGCGTCGGTGCGATGGCTGCGCGTGGAGGCGACGCATGGCACGCGCATGCTGGGCGTGCCCCTGGCGGTCCGCGCGCTGTTCGACCCGGTCGAAGTGGTGTTCGTGGCGGGCGAGCGGGGGCCTTACCAGCTGGCCGCGGGACGCGAGGCGACCCTGGAGGCCGCATTGCCGCTTGCCATGCTGGCCGCCACGACCACCAGCCGCATCGCGGACCTGCCGGTGGCGCGCGTGCGCGAGGCCCGCAGCGTCCCCCAGGCGGCGCGCCCCGACTGGATGCCGCACGGCCTCGACACGCGCACGGCGGGCCTGTGGGCGGTGTTGACGCTGGGCGTGCTCCTGCTCGGAGCCGTGGCCTTCTCGCTGCTGCGGCAGCTCAAGCGGGATGCGGGGCCGCCGGCCTAGGCCTGGGCCCAGTGCCGGTTCTCCATCACCGCGAGAATCTGCTCCGCCGCCCGCACCGCTCCATCCGTCTCCACCGGCTTGTACCGCACCGGCGCATGCATCGTCTGCAGCGCCTTCTCGGCCAGTTCGCGCGCGGTGACTTCGTGGAACCGCACCGCGCAGTCCGCGCAGTAGTTGTGCAACCGGTTCTGCACGTGGATGCATTGCTCGAAATGCCGCTCCAGCGGGAAGCTCAGGAAGGGCCGCCGGGTCGCGACGAGCTCCATGCAGGTGCTCAGGCCGCCCTGCACCATCGCCAGGTCGGCGCAGGCCAGGTGCTCGAACAGGTTGTGCACGTAGGGCAGGACGTCGAGCCCGTCATGCACCGGCAGCGCCTCGCGCGCGACGCGCGGCCCCGCCACCAGCACCATGCGCAGGCCGGGCACCTGCTGCTTCATCAACGGGAAAGTCTCCGCGATCTTGCGCAGCAGCGGCGTGCCCACCGCCGTGCCGCCGACCGCCGCGACCACCAGCTTCTCGCCGGGGCGGTAGCCATGCCGCGCGCGCAGCGCGTCCGTGTCCGCGAGCGAGGCCGGATCGAAGGGCAGCGCATAGCCGCTGAAACTGAAGTTGCGCCGCGTCCAGTCGCGGATCACCGGCAGGCGGGGACCGAAGGGCAGCTCCGGCACGTCTTCGACATTGCCGACGAAGATGGCGCGGTCGCGGATCCACGGGTAGCGCGCGACGTGCTCGATCTCGTCGGCATTGCGGTCCGCGCACAGGAAGGCCTCGCGCTCGTTGCCCTCTTCCATCGGCAGGCAGCCGACGAAATCCGTGAGGAAGACGAAGGGTTGCCGCTTGAGCTCGGGGTTCTCGTGGAAGTGGTAGTCCACCTCCCACGCCTCGTCGCCGATGACGATGTCGTAGTGCTCTTCGCGCAGCAGCTCGGCGAACACCATGAAGTTGCGCGCCATCACCTCGTCCATGGTGCGCAGCGCGAAGAAGGCCTGCAGGTCGTGCTCGCCCGCCAGGCTTTCGAAGTGGCGGCTTTCATTGGCCAGTCGCGCGGTGATGGGATGCAGCCGCTCGCCTTCGCGTTCGAGGTAGCTGGAGGCCGGCGGCACGGTGAACCAGTCGATCTCCAGGTCGGGCTGCCTTGCCCGCATCGCGCGGGCGATGGCCAGGTCGCGCTGCACGTGGCCCAGGCCGATGGCGCTGGAGACGAACAGGGCCTTGCGCTTGCGCGCCATGGCCCGCACCCAGGTCGAGCGCGCCGGCGCCACCGCGGTGAACGCGTCCAGCATGCGGCAGAAGGCCACCGGGTCCCGCGCCGGCAGCAGGTGGCCGCCCTGGCCCACGGTCACCAGGCGCGCGCCGGGAATCAGGCGCGCCGCCAGCTCGCCCTGCGCATACGGGACCCGCTGGTCGTTGTCGCCGTGGATCACCAGAGTGGGGCAGCGCACGGTCGCCGCGGCGGCCCGCATGTCCTGGCCCAGCCAGCCCGCCAGGCCCATGGCCACCGTGTCACCGTCGGTGGACCAGCCGTCACGCACCGCATCCTCGAACGGCTTGGTCGAATGCGGTTCGGGGAAACACAGGGTGAAGAACTCGTCCAGGTAGGCCGGCCAGTCGGCGCGCATGCGGGCCAGGTTGGCCTGCACCGCCTCCAGCATGGCCGGTGCATCGAGCCGGCGCTCGACCCAGCCGCCCACCAGCACCAGGTGCGCCACGCGCTGCGGCTGCTCGGCGGCCAGCCGGATGGCCGTCATCGCCGTCGCCGAGATCCCGACCACCGCCGCCCGCTCGACTTCCAGCCGGTCCAGCACCGCGACGAAGTCCGCGTAGTAGTGGTCAAAGCTGTATTGGTCCCGGGTGGGCGGCCGGTCGGAGCGGCCGTTGCCGCGCAGGTCCATCACCACCACGCGGTAATGCTGCGACAGGTAAGGCAGCACGCCGCGCAACAGGTGCGAATGGGCGATCTGGAAGATGGGCGCGAAGGCCAGCCAGGGACCCTCGTCGCCGTATTGGGCGTACCAGGACTTGACGCCGCCGCGTTCCACGAAGCCTTCACGGCGCGGCGTGACGGTTTCGAAGGGATAGGGTTCGGGCAGGCGGCCCGGCTCGCCGAGCGGCCCGGCGGTGCGCAGCACGCGCTGCGGGAGGGGTGCGGTCGATTCCATGGCGTTTGAACGGCTGTTTTAACCAGTCGTTCAATTTACGGTGGCAACCCTCGTCCGTCAAGACACACCGCCGGACGGCGGGGCTTGCGGACCGTCAGCCGATGACCACCACGCGGGCGTTCGGGAAGCGCGCGAACGGGTCGTAGCCGCGCAGTCCTTCGCGCAGCACCGGCTCGTGCTTGCGGGCCAGGCGCATGCGCTGGGGCAGTTCCGCCTTCCACATCGTGTCCACCAGCGACTCGTCGAAGCGCAGCATCACGGGCGCCGCGTAGGGGTACCTCGCCTGCGGGTCGTCCATGATCGACCAGGAGATGACGACGCTGCCATTGGGCGTTTGCGCGGCCATCGAATGCGGCGGGAACAGGTGCCGGTAGGAATGCCAGAACACGGCGCGCACGTTGTCGAGGGTCTTTCCGGGCCGGTCCTTGACGCTCACGGCAGCAGCGGTTTCCATGACAGCTCCTTGAGGAAGGAGTGCATGCTAGGAGTCGGCCTCGCACCACCTTGTAGGACGACGCGCACACGCATGTCGGACGCTCACCCAAGCGCCCACCTTCGTCGTGCAAGAAGTCACACTTTCATCATGAACTCGGCCATCGCATCCGCGACTTCCTCGACCAGCTTCGGCTGGCCGGCGAGATAGTGGTTGCCGCCCGCGATGTCGATGTTGCGGATGCGATCGCCCCCGGCGGCGAGCCACGCCGCGCGCGTGCTCGGGAAGGTGGACTGGTCGCCGGTATAGGTGCACAGGAGCGCCGGCACCGAGGTGCGCGCCAGGTTGGCCGGGCCGTCGGCGCGGCTGCGCGGCGACCATTGCGACAGCCATGCAGTGAGCGACGTGACGCGGCCCATCTGGCTGGCGGCGTAGTTCACCGCGCGGGCGCCGGCGGCGCCGCTGCCCCAGACGCTGCCGACCTGGCGGTCGTTCGCGTCGAGCGACAAGTCCAGGAAGCGCGGATCCGCATGCGTGCGGTAGACGACGAACACCTCGTCCCGCGCGCTGCCCGCCGCCGCCTGGTTGCGCAGCAGGCGCAGCCGCTCGCCCACCCATTGGTCGATGCGCTCGTAGCGCGCCTGCTGGGCACTGCGGAAGCGTTCCAGGAAGTCGTGCCCGTAGGGCGGCCGATGGCGCGCGTCGTACATGTCGAGCGCAGGGTCGCACGAAAGCGCGTCCCGCTCGTCCGTGAGCGACGGGTCGATCCAGTTGCGCATGAGGGTCGATCGGCCCTCGTGCGCGGCGCAGAGTGCCAGGCCTTGCACGGGTGGCAGGTCTTGCGGCGACAGCCCCGCGGCATCGCCATCCGGCAGGTGCTCGATGGTCAGGTGCTCGGCCTGTGCCTGGTAGAAGGACACCAGCGCCGCGCCGCCGGAATTGCCGACCAGCACCACCTTGTCGTAACCCTGCGCGCGCAGGTACTGCACCCCGGCGCCGAGGTCCTGGATCACGCGCTCCATCAGCAGCAGCGTGTCGTTGCCGGCGTAGCGCGAATTCAGCCCCATGCAGGCGACGCCCCGCGCAGCCAGGGGCGCGATGAGGTAGTGCCCCATGAAGTTGCTGGTGGGGTGCATCACGATGGCGGCGACGCGCTTCGGCCCGGCCGGCTGCATCCAGGCGCCGTAGATGCGCGGCCGCAGCATCTGCAGCCCCGACTGGCTTTCCAAGGCGGCGCCGGGCTTGACGTCGATGGCGGCAAGTTGGAGGTCGGGCATGGGCGGATTGTGTCAGTGAGCACTGCGGCCGGGCCCGGCTATGATGGCCGGACAGGGGAGCAGTCGACCAGCAGGCCCAGCCGCAAGAGCGCGCCGCCGGTTTCACCATCGCCACATGCCCAACATCGCAGCCGTCCTGAAAACGGAGATCGCCCGCATCGCGCGCAAGGAAGTGCGCAGCCAGACCGAGGAAATCCGCAAGTCGTCGGCCCAGTACCGCAGCCATATCGCGGCCCTGCGCAAGCGCATCGACGAGCTCGAGCGGCAGCTCAAGCGGGTCGGCAAGTCGGCCGGACGCAGTGCGCCCGCCGCCGCCGCCGAGTCCGACGACGAGGGCACCGCGCGCCGGTTCAGCGCGACGCGGCTGGCCGCGCAGCGGCGCAAGCTCGGCCTTTCCGCGGCGGACTTCGCCACCCTGCTCGGTGTTTCCGGCCAGTCCGTCTACAAGTGGGAGCACGGCGAATCCCGCCCGCGCGCCCGCCAGCTCGAAGCCATCGCGGCCGTCCGCGGCATCGGCAAGCGCGAAGCCGCCGCCCGCCTGGCCAAGCTGCAGGAGCGTTGAACCTGCGCCGGCCGACGCGCTCGTCCTAAGCGGCAACCCGCTTCCCTCCGACAAGACCCGCCGACGCCACCGCCAACACTGGCGGCATGGAAGCACCCAAGGTCGATCTCGCGCGCACGGAACTGGATTTCCTCCACCGCCTCCTGCTGGAACTGCAGAGGCGCCTGGCCCAGCCGGACGCGGCCACGCCCGCCGGCGACGATGAAAAGGTGGCAGCCATCGAGCTGGCCCTCGCGATGCTCGGCTGGGATGGCGCCACGCCCCCGGCCTTCGACCAGCAGCTCGGCCTGGGCGCGGCAGTCCAGATGAAGCTCGGCCCCGACGCGATGTGCGCCTACCGCCAATGGCGCACCGAGCGGCGCAAGCGCACCCACGCCGTGCCCCTCATTCCCTGAACAGCTCCACGATCAATTCGCGCAGCCAGCGGCTGGCCGGGTCGGCCTCGAAGCGCCGGCTCCAGTGCAGCGACACCGCGAAGTCGCGCTGCGGAAACGCCGGTTCCACCACCGCGTAGCCGCCGCCGAAGCCGCGCGCGATGTTGCGCGGCAGGATCGCCGCGAGGTCGGTCGCCTTCACGATCTCCGGCAGCACCAGGAAGTGCTCCGTCACCAGCCGCAGGCGCTCCTGCAGCTGCATCTGCTGCACGATGCGCAAGGTGTCCGCGTGCGAACGCACCGCCACGAACTCCAGCTCGCGCAGCGCCGCCAGCAGCGCCTTGCCGGCCAGCCGCTTGCGCGCGAACGGGTGCTTGTCGCGCAGCAGCACCACGTAGCGGTCCCCGATCAGGCGCACCTGCTGCGTGTCCTTCAGCCCCGGCAGGAAACCGAAGGCGAAGTCGATGCGGCCGGCATCCAGCGCCTCGCCCACGCTGTCGCGCGGCAGGGGCCGCGTTTCGATGCGCACTCCCGGGGCGCGCTTGCGCAGCGCCACCATCAGTTCCGGCAGGAAGCGGCCCTCGCCGATGTCGCTCATGTGGATGTGGAAGGTGCGGCTCGACTGCAGCGGCACGAAACCGGCCGTTTCGCCGAGCGCCTGCTCCAGCATGGCGAGCGCCTGCCGCACCGGCTCCGCCAGCCGCTGCGCCTTGGGGGTGGGCTGCACGCCGCCGGCGCTGCGCATGAACAGCGGATCGTGGATCAGCGCGCGCAGCCGGCTCAGGCCCTGGCTGGCGGCGGGCTGCGTCAGGTCCAGCAGTTCCGCCGCGCGGCTGACGTTGCGCGTGCGATAGACCGCGTCGAACAGCCGCAGCAGGTTGAGGTCGATGTCCTTGAGATGCATCGGCTGGATGAAGGTCCGGCCGATTATGCGTTGCGCTACTTCCCGCCGAAGCGCGCCGCGAACCAGGCCAGGGCGTCCAGGTCCGCCAGCGGGATGCCGCTGACGGCCGCCGTCATGGCCTGGGTATAGCCGGGACGCGTGCCGGCGTGGAAGCCGCGCAGGCTCTCGCGCAGGTACTCCTCGTGCTGGCCGGCGATGCGCGGCACCTGCTGCCCGCCGCCGAGGTCCGCGCCGTGGCAGAACAGGCACTTGTACTGATCCGCCAGCGCCCGACCCTTGGCCATGCGGGCCGGGTCCGGCGGCGTGTCGGGTGCCGGGGCGGGCACCGGCGGCAGCGTGCCGATGTAGTCGGAAAAGCCCCGCATGTCGTCGTCGGTCATGGTCTTGGCCACGGCCGTCATGGCCGGGTCGCTGCGCCGGCCCTCGCGGAACAGGAACAGCTGGGTGATGGCGTACAGCGAAGGCTGGCCGGCCAGCACGGGCGTGAGCGGCAGGACGGAGCGCCCGTTGGCGCCGTGGCAAGACGCGCACAGCGTCGCGAAACGCTGCGCGTACGAAGCCGCCGCGGGCGCCGCGGCGGGTTTGCTTCCGCTCGCCGCGGGCCGGGTGGCGGGGGGCTTCTGCTGCCCCTCGGCGCCCGGCGTGGCGACCATCAACACAAGCGCTGCCGCGGCGGACAGCAAGCCAGCAGCGCTTCGCCTCATTTGCGCCCGTAGCTGATGCGGTAGATGGCGCCCGCGTGGTCGTCGCTGACCAGCAGCGAGCCGTCCCGCAGCATCAGGAAGTCCACCGGGCGGCCGAGGTACTGGTTGTTCTCGACGAAGCCGGTCATGAAGCGCTCGACGCGCGCGCCGCCCTTGCCGTCAGGCCAGGCCACCGAGACGTCGGCGTACTTCTTGGTACGGTTCCACGGGCCGTGGCGGGCGATGAACATCGCGCCGTGGTACTTCTTCGGGAACATGTTGCCGGTGTAGAACATCATGCCCAGGGAGCCCGCGTGCGGGCCGAGCAGCGCGGCCGGCTTGACGTAGTCGTCGCACGACTTGCCCCAGCCGAACTCGGTGTCCGGCAGGTTGCCCTGGTGGCAGTACGGATAGCCGAAATGCTGCTTGCCCGGCGCCGTCACGTGGTTGAGTTCGTCGTTCGGCAGTTCCTCGCTGAACCAGTCGCGCCCGTTGTCGGTGAACCAGAGGTGGCCGGTCTTCGGGTCGAAGTCGAAGCCCACCGTATTGCGCACGCCCGAGGCGATGGTCTCCATGCCCGTGCCGTCCAGGTTCATGCGGTAGATCTTGGCGTACTCGCCCGGGTCGCAGATGTTGCACGGCGCGCCGATGGCGAAGTACAGCTTGTCGCCGCGGATGCGCAGGTACTTCCAGCTGTGGTCCGTTCCGCCCGGCAGCTTGTCGTAGATCACCTTGGGCTCGCCGAGGTTGTCCAGCTTGGCCTCGTCGACGTTGTCCCAGCGCATGATCTTGGTGTTCGTCGCCAGGTACAGGCTGCCCTTGTGGTATTCGATGCCGGTGGCCAGCGGCATCTTGTCGATGATCACCTTGGCCTTGCGCTCGCCCCGCTCCGGCACCGCGTAGACCTTGTTGGCCACGAACAGCGAGCTGACGAAGATGTTGCCGCCGGGACCCTGGCGCAGGCCGCGCGCGTCCAGGATGCCCGACGCCCAGGTCTCCACCTTGAAGCCGGGCGGCAGCTTGAACTTCGAGGTCGGCAGCTTGTCGGCCGCGGTCGGGATCGGAAACGCAGGCACCGGCGCCATCCGCATGGCTTCGCTGTTGGCCTTGGGTCGTCCCTTGGCCCACCCGGGCTCTTCGGCCGGAGGCGGGGTCTGTGCCACCGCGACGAGGCCGGTACAGCAAAGCGTCGCAAGCACGACGAGCGCGCGGAACTGCTTCATGTCTGTCTCCTGGGGGTTCTGGGAGGGCCGATTCTGGTCGCAACCCAGCAGCGGGGCAACAGGGCAAATGGGGGGATCGGCCCGGCCTAGGCAAGATTCCTAATCATGCTTCCAATGCATACCGCTTAGTCGGCTCATGGGATTGAGCGATGATCGCCAATCCGGGACACTGCGCGGTTCTGCGGGAGACAACAGATTGGAAGTTTCGTTCGGCAAGGAAATCGAGTCGCTGCGCCTGGGCGCGGGCGATACGTTCCACGGGGAGGGCATCCTCGCCATCACCAAGGCGCTGCTGCAATCCGGCGTGGCCTACATCGGCGGCTACCAGGGTGCGCCGGTGTCGCACCTGCTGGACGTGATGGTGCAGGCCAAGGGTTACATGGATGAGCTGGGCGTGCACGTCGAAGCCTGCTCCAACGAGGCGTCCGCTGCCGCGATGCTGGGCGCTTCCATCCACTACCCTCTGCGCGGCGCGGTCACCTGGAAGTCGATCGTCGGCACCAACGTCGCCTCCGACGCGCTGTCCAACCTCAGCTCGCCCGGCGTGATGGGCGGGGCGCTCATCGTGGTGGGCGAGGACTACGGCGAAGGCGCCTCCGTCATCCAGGAACGCACCCACGCCTACGCCCTGAAGTCCAGCATGTGCCTGCTCGACCCGCGGCCGGACCTGGCGGTGATGGCGCGCATGGTGGAGGAAGGCTTCCGCCTGTCCGAGACTTCCAACATGCCCGCCATCCTGGAGCTGCGCATCCGCGCCTGCCACGTGCGCGGCAGCTTCCAGACCAAGGACAACGTCAAGCCGCTGATCTCCACCCGCAACCTGATGGAGAACCCCGCCGCCTTCGACTACATGAAGCTGGCGCACCCGCCGGTCACCTTCCGCCAGGAAAAGCTGAAGACCGAACAGCGCATCCCCGCCGCGCGCAAGTACATCCTGGAGCAGAAGCTCAACGAGCTGTTCGACGGCCCGCAAAAGGACCTGGGCATCATCGTGCAGGGCGGCCTGTACAACGCGCTCATCCGCAGCCTGCAGCAGCTGGGGCTGGCCGATGCGTTCGGCGAAACCGAGATCCCGATCCTCTGCCTGAACGTCACCTACCCCCTGGTGCCCGAGCAGGTGGCGGAATTCTGCGTCGGCCGGCGCGCGGTGCTGGTGGTGGAAGAAGGCCAGCCCGAATACATCGAGCAGGAAATCGCCACCCTGCTGCGCCGGCGGGACATCCAGACGAAACTGCACGGCAAGGACCTGCTGCCGTCCGGCGGCGAATACAGCGTGGAGGTGCTGGCCAACGGCCTGCTGCACTTCGCCACCAGCTACCTGCCCGGCCCCGCGACCGACGAGGCCCGGCGCTGGCTGACCGGCAACACCGACCGCCGGCAGGCCGCCGCCGCGGCGCTGGACGCGCCGCTGCCCGCGCGGCCGCCCGGCTTCTGCATCGGCTGCCCGGAGCGCCCCGTGTTCTCGGCGCTCAAGCTGGCGCAGCAGGAGATCGGCAAGGTGCACATCGCGGCCGACATCGGCTGCCACGCCTTCGGCACCTTCGAGCCCTTCTCCATGGGCCATTCGATCCTGGGCTACGGCATGTCGCTGGCCTCGCGCGCCGGCGTGTCGCCGATGATGCAGAAGCGCACGCTGGCCATCATGGGCGACGGCGGCTTCTGGCACAACGGCCTGCTCACCGGCGTGCAGAGCGCCCTGTTCAACGGCGACGACGCCGTGCTGCTGATCTTCAAGAACGGCTACACCTCCGCCACCGGCACGCAGGAGATCCTCTCCACGCCGTCGGAGGCGACCAAGGATGCGGCGACGGACAAGGCCCGCAGCATCGTCCACACCAACCAGACCATCGAGTCCGCGCTCAAGGGCCTGGGCGTGCAGTGGATGCGCACCGTGCACACCTACGAGGTGGAGCAGATGCGGGGCACCCTCACCGATGCCTTCACCAGCGACTTCAACGGCCTGAAGGTGATCATCGCCGAGGGCGAATGCCAGCTCGAGCGCCAGCGCCGCATCAAGCCCTGGATCCAGGGCCTGCTGAAGAAGGGCAAGCGCGTGGTGCGGGTGAAGTACGGCGTGGACGAGGACGTGTGCAACGGCGACCACGCCTGCATCCGCCTGTCCGGCTGCCCCACGCTGACGCTGAAGGACAACCCCGACCCGCTGAAGGTGGACCCGGTGGCCACGGTCATCGACGGTTGCGTCGGCTGCGGCCTGTGCGGCGCCAACGCGCACGCGGCCACGCTGTGCCCCAGCTTCTACCGCGCCGAGGTCGTGCAGAACCCGAAGTGGCACGAGCGCCTGTTCAATTCCTTCCGCGGCGCCGTCGTCCGCGCGCTGCAACCCGCATGAAGAACCGTCCCACCTCCCTCCTCATCTGCGCCCTGGGCGGCGAAGGCGGCGGCGTGCTGACCGAGTGGCTGGTCGACATCGCCCGCCACGCCGGCTATGCGGCGCAGGCCACGTCGATCCCCGGTGTCGCCCAGCGCACCGGCGCCACCACCTACTACATCGAGGTGTTCCCGGTGCCGATGAAGGACCTCGCCGGCAAGCGCCCGGTGTTCAGCCTGAACCCGGTGCCGGGTGCGCTGGATGCGATGGTCTCCTCCGAGCTGCTGGAGACCGCCCGCCAGGTCGGCAACGGCATGACCGCGCCGGACCGCACGCTGGTGCTGACCTCGTCGGCGCGCACGCTGACCACCCAGGAGCGCATGCAGCTGGGCGACGGCCGCACCGATCCGGCCGACCTGCTCAAGCTGGTGCGGCAGTTCAGCCGAGCGCACCAGGTGTTCGACATGGCGGCCATCGCCCGCGAATGCGGCACGGTGGTCAGCGCCGTGATGCTGGGCGCGGTGGCCGGCAGCGGCTTGTTCCCCTTCCGGCGCGAAGACTATGAAGCGGTCGTGAAGGCCGGCGGCAAGGGCGCCGTAGCCAGCCTGGGCGGCTTCGCGCGCGGCTTCGACATCGTGGCCAAGGGCCGCGAGCAGGCGGACTTCGTCGCCCAGGTGCTGGCCCCCGCGGTGCCCGCCGGCACGCTGGCGCCGCAGGCGTCGCCGCCGCAGCACCGTCACGCGGACAGCTTCCCCTGCACCGTGCAGGAGATGTTCGGCCTGGGCTACGCGCGCCTGCTGGAGTACCAGGGCGAGGCCTATGCGGACCTGTACGTGCAGCGCCTGCAGCAGGTGCTGCGGGCGGAGCGCGACGCCGACCCGCAGGGCGAGCACGGCTTCGAAACCACCAAGGAGATGGCGCGCTGGCTGGCCTTGTGGATGGCCTTCGACGACATCGTGCGCGTCGCCGACCTCAAGAGCCGGGCCTCGCGCTGGCAGCGCGTACAGGGCGAGGTGAAGGCCGGCGAAGACGACCTGCTCAAGCTGTACGACCACTTCAAGCCCGGCGTGCCGGAGTTCGCCGCGCTGCTGCCGACGCCGCTAGCGGGCGCGCTCGTGGCCTGGGACCGCAAGCGCATCGCGCGCGGCAGGCAGCCCTGGGCGATGCCGCTGAAGATCGGCACCCACAGCGTGCTCGGCATGCTGGCGCTGCGCACGCTGGCCAGCCTGAAATGGCTGCGCGTGCGCGGCAGCCGCTTCGCCGTGGAGCAGCAGATGATCGGCGAATGGCTGGACGGCGTGGTGCGCGGCACCCAGCGCGGCTGGGAGCTGGGCCACGAGGTCGCGCTGTGCGGCCGCCTGATCAAGGGCTACGGCTCCACCAACGAACGCGGCAAGGAGAACCTGCTGCACGTGCTGCGCCACCTGGCCCAGGGCGGCAATGCCGCCGATGCGGCCCGGGCGGTGCGCGCGGCCCGCGAAGCCGCTCTGGCCGACGAAGGCGGCAAGGCCCTGGACGCCGCGCTGGTGCAGCACGGCGCGCCCCCTCGCCCCCTCAAGGCCGTTCCCATCCAGTGGATGCGCAAGCCCCGCGGGCTGGCCCCCACCGATGACGCGCCGGCCCGCGTGCAATGATCCACCACTCGATTTCGCCAGGAGACAAAACGATGCAAGCCACCCCTTCCCTTCGCGCCACCGGCCGCCGCACCCTGCTGGCCGCGGCACTCGCCGCCTGCGCCCTGCCCGGCATGGCCCTGGCCCAGGCCTTCCCGACCAAGCCGATCCGGGTGATCGTGAGCTTCCCGCCCGGCGGCGCCGCCGACCAGATCGCCCGTGCCGTGTCGGAGCCGCTGTCGCAGGCGCTGGGCCAGCCGGTGATCGTGGAGAACCGCGCCGGCGCCAACGGCAACATCGCCGGCGACTACGTGGCCAAGCAGCCGGCCGACGGCTACACGCTGCTGATGTCCTCCGGCGGCACGGTGGCGATCAACCCGCACCTGTATTCGAAGATGTCCTTCGACCCGACCAAGGACCTGGTGCCGGTCGCCGCCGCCGCGCGCGTGCTGGTGTTCCTGGAAGTGAATCCGCAGAAGGTGCCGGTCAATGACGCGAAGCAGTTCCTGGCGTACCTGAAGGCCAACCCCGGCAAGCTGTCGTACGGCTCGCCCGGCAACGGCAGCTCGCCGCACCTGGCCGCCGAGATGCTGAAGTCGCAGACCAACCTGTTCGCCACGCACATCCCCTACCGCGGCGCCGCGCCGGCGATGCAGGACCTGCTGGGCGGCCAGATCGACTTCATGTTCGACCCGGGCATCGGCCTGCAGCACGTGAAGTCCGGCAAGCTCAAGCTGCTGGCGGTGGGCAGCCCGAAGCGCTCGCCGCAGTTCCCCGACGTGCCCACGCTGGACGAAGTCGGTTTGAAGAACTTCGACGCCGACACCTGGTTCGGCTTCTACGCCACCGGCGGCACCCCGGCGGCCGTGGTGAGCAAGCTGAACACCGAGATCAACAAGGTGCTGCGCAGCCCCGCCTTCGTCGAGCGCATGAACGCCATCGGCGCGATCCCCGCCCCGATGAGCGCGCAGGACTTCGGCGCCCGCGCCCAGATCGACAGCATCCGCTACGGCGCGCTGATCCGCGCGCGCAACATCAAGGGCGACTGAGCTTGGCAAGGACAGTCACCTACCGCGTGCAGGTGGAGTTCGGGCACTGCGATCCGGCGCGGATCGTGTGGTTCCCGAACTTCTTCCGCTGGATCGACCACGCGTCGCGCCACTTCTTCATCGAGTGCGGCGTGCCGCCCTGGCACGAGACCGAAAAGACGATGGGCGTGATCGGCACGCCGATCGTCGACTCGCATTCGCGCTTCGTGAAGACGGCGACCTATGGCGACGAACTGGCCATCGAGGTGAGCATTCCCGAGTGGCGCGGCAAGAGCTTCGTGCAGCGCTACCGCTGCATGCGCGGCGACGACCTGATCATGGAGTGCGAAGAGGTCCGCATCTTCGCCGGCCGCAAGGAAGGCGACCCGGAGGCGATCCGGGCGTTGCCGATTCCGGACGAGATCAAGCGGCTTTGCGAATAGCGCGACGCCGGGGTTCGCTGCGCGAAACCCGGCCTACGGGTCACGGCTTCGTAGGTCGGGTTGCGCGAACGCGGACCCCGACACTGCGCGACGAGCGCACATCGCACTTCAGCACGTCCTTCATGTACCTCACGCTCGCCGCCTTGGCCTGCGGCGTTTCCGCCGCGGTGCAGTCCGCCGGCACCCACACGCCCTCGTAGCCGCGCAGGAAGGCGTCCGCCGCCGTCATCTGCACGCACATGTCGCTGGACAGCCCCGCCAGCACCAGCTCGCGCGCGCCCATGTCGTTGAGCAGCAGCTCCAGCGCGGTGCAGTAGAAGGCCGAGTGCCGCGGCTTGAGCAGCGTGATGTCGGTGGGGCGGGGCGCCAGCAGCCGCGCGATCTCGCCGCTGGCGTCCTCGCGCTCGCAGCACTGCGCCACCAGGGCCTGGAAGTCCGACTGCCAGGAACCGTAGTTGTCATTGGCGTAGACCACCGCCACCTTCTGCCGGTCGAGCGCCGCCCGCAGGCGCGCGGTGGCGCGCGCGGCGGCGAGCGCGGGCTTGGCGAGCTTCTCCGCCCCGGGAAAATTCAGGGGGTTGATGAAGTCGACGAGGATGAGCACGCGCGGGCTGCGCGGGACCTTGGCGGGTTTCATCCCGGAATGCTAGGACGGGGCCGGGTCAGGTGTTGTCGGACGCTGCCCAGAAAAAAAAGCGGCCTCGCGGCCGCTTTCTTCAAAGCCCTGGATCCCCGTCTGCACGGGGATGACCCTGGCGGGTCACTTCTTGCCGAGATTCAGCAGCGCGGCGCCGTCGGTGTACAGCTTGACCTTGGTGGCCATGAAGCCGTCCATTTCCTCGACGCCGACGTTCACCAGCTCGAAGCCGCTCTTGGCCGCCAGCTCCTTCATCTCCGCGTCATTGTTCAGCGCGCGCCACAGGTCCGACAGGCGCTTGCGTTCGGCGGGCGGCGTGCTCTTGGGCACCCCGATGCCGCGGTAGGCGCCGTCGACCCAGTCGACACCCAGTTCCTTGAACGTCGGCACGTCGGGCATCAGCGGGTGGCGCTTTTCCATGGCCACGGCCAGCGGACGGATGCGGCCCTTGTTGTTGATGGCGAAGGCGGTGTACGTCATGGCGCCGTCGACCTGCGCGCCCATGACCGAGGTGGCCATGTCGCCGGTGCCCTTGAACGGCACGTAGATGGTCTTCACGCCGAAGGCCTTGTTCATGCGCTCGTGCGCCGCGTGGTTGGCCGAGTTCTGGCCCGAACCGCCGAGGCTCAGCTTGCCGGGGCTGGCCTTCGCCGCCTTGATGAAGTCGGCGAAGTTCTTGATCGGGCTCTGCTCCGGCACCACCAGGATGTCCGGCGTGAAGTGGAACCAGAACACCGGCGTGACGTCGGCCGTCTTGTACTGCACGTCGCCCTGGATCGGCTGGAACACGATGTGCGGCAGGTTGACGCCGACCACGTTGGCGCCGTCGGCGGGCAGCGTGTTCATCTGCGTCCACATCAGCGCGCCGCCGGCGCCGGCCTTGTACTGGATGATCGTGTCGACGGCGGGGCACTTCTTCTTCAGCACCACCTGCTGGTGCCGCGCGGAAAGATCCGACTCGCCGCCGGGCGGGAAGGCCTGCCAGTAGTTCACGTTCTTGTCGGGGCAGGTGACGGCCTGGGCCATCGCGGCGGGCGCGAACAGCGCCGCCAGCGCCAGGGTGGAAAGGATGCGTTTCATGGTTTGTCTCCTTGAGTTGTTGGGGGAATGGTGCCCGGGGGTCAGCGGTTCTTCAACCGGGAAACCACTGCTGCCGTGACGTCCGCGGTCTTCGCCTTGCCACCGAGGTCGCCGGTGTGCAGCTTGGGGTCGGCGGTGATCTCCTCGATCGCCTTCATCAGGCGCGCGGCCGCTTCCGGTTCGCCCAGGTGCTCCAGCAGCATCACGCAGCTCCAGAAGGTGCCCACCGGATTGGCCAGGCCCTTGCCCATGATGTCGAAGGCCGAGCCGTGGATCGGCTCGAACATGCTGGGATAGCGGCGCTCTGGATCGATGTTGCCGGTGGGTGCGATGCCCAGGCTGCCGGCCAGCGCCGCGGCCAGGTCGCTCAGGATGTCCGCATGGAGGTTGGTCGCCACCAGCGTGTCGAGCGACGCGGGGCGGTTGACCATGCGGGCGGTGCAGGCGTCGACCAGTTCCTTGTCCCACTTCACGTCCGGGAATTCCTTGCTCACCTGCAGCGCGATCTCGTCCCACATCACCATGGCGTGGCGCTGCGCGTTGGACTTGGTCACCACCGTCAGCAGCTTGCGCGGCCGCGACTGCGCCAGCTTGAAGGCGAAGCGCATGATGCGCTCGACGCCGGCGCGGGTCATCATGCTGACGTCGGTGGCCACCTCGATCGGGTGGCCCTGGTGCGCGCGGCCGCCGACCCCGGCGTATTCGCCTTCGGAGTTCTCGCGCACGATCACCCAGTCCAGGTCCTTCGGGGCGCAGCGCTTGAGCGGCGCGTCGATGCCGGGGAGGATGCGCGTCGGCCGCACGTTGGCGTACTGGTCGAAGCCCTGGCAGATCTTCAGGCGCAGGCCCCACAGCGTGATGTGGTCGGGGATGTGCGGGTCGCCGGCGGAGCCGAACAGGATGGCGTCCTTGTCGCGCAAGGCCTCGAGGCCGTCGTCCGGCATCATCTTGCCGTGCTCGCGGTACCAGTCGCCGCCCCAGCCGAAGCTGGTGAACTCGAAGGCAAAGCCCGCGCCGGACGCCGCGAGGGCCTGCAGCACTTCCTGGCCGGCCGGAATGACTTCCTTGCCGATGCCGTCGCCCGGGATGCAGGCGATCTTGTACGTCTTCATGGGGGATCCTTTCAAGCCGCCACTTTAGGCCGGGACGGCGGGAAAGAACGCTGCCGAATTCATGCCATTGTTCACCCGCAGGGAAACAATGGCGCGGCTCAGATGGCGCGGTTCAGGTCGACCTCGATGCCGGCCTTCTTCATCTCGCGCGCCAGCAGCAGGCGCCACAGGCCGCTGTCGTCCATCGCCTGGTGCGGCAGGCCGGCCAGCCCGCTGCCCTCGCCCGGATGGAGCACGACCAGCTTCGTGCGGCCCAGCGCGGCCAGCAGGAAACCGAGTTCCAGCTGCCGGTCCACTTGCATCAGCACGCCGAAGTCGGCGTGGCGCAGGCTTTCCAGCACGTCGAGCGAAGCGCCCGCCGTGGGCTTCTGGCTGATCACGGGCTCGAGCCCGAGGTCGGCGATGAAGGTGGTGACGGCTTCGCCCGCCGCGTCGTCGCGGCAGACGATGGCGATGCGCGGCGTGCGGCCGGAGGACGAAGGAGCAGGCGTGGGGACGGCCATGGGAGGAGGTGGAGGAGCGGGTTTGGGGGCTGCGGCCGGTGCAGGGGCAGGCGCAGGCGCCGCCTTCGCAGACGGCGCAGGCGCGGGTGAAGGGGCTTTCGCCGCTGGCGCTGGCGCTGGCGCTGGCGCGGGCGCGGGCGCGGGCGCCGGTGGCGGTGGCGGTGGCGGTGGCGGCGGCGGCGGTGGTGGCGGCGGCGGCGGCGGCGGCGGCGGCGGTGGCGGTTCTGCGGCCGCCGCAGCCGGAGCCGGCGCATGCTGCTTGGCGGGCTTGCCGGGGTTCGCCAGCCGATCGGCCAGCAACGCGCTCACGGCGGCCAGTCGCTTGCCCGCCTGGTCGAGGGCCTTGCGGACCTCGTCATGGAATTCATCCTGCGTATAGCGGTCGCCGAAGGTCTGGTCGAGCGCCGCACCCAGCGGCGGGATGGCGTACTGCTTGTACAGCTCACCGCCCGAGCCCACGGCTTCCGCCACCAGCTTGTTCACGGCCTTCTGGGTGTTATCCAGGCGCTGGTCCCAGCGGTCCTGGATGCCCGCGACATTGAAACTTTTCAGTTCCTTGATGCGGCGGGCGATGCGTTCCTGCACCGCCTCGATCTCGGCCCGCTCCTGGGCACCCCCGGAAGCGCTGGCCGACTTGCCAATGGACATGCACCACTCCTCTTGCAGCCTCGCACTTTAACAGCGGGAGGGTGAAACGCAATGCGACACGATCCCGGCAAAATCGCCCCATTCATTCCACGCGCTTCATCAATGGCCCATGCCGCCGCCTCCCAGGAAATGCAGTTCTTCAGCGTCCTCATGCGCTGCGGCAGCCTGGCCGCCGCGGCGCGCGAGCTGCAGGTCAGCCCGCCCGCCGTCAGCAAGCGGCTGGCCGCGCTGGAGGCGCGCCTGGGCGTCAGCCTGCTGCACCGGACCACCCGCCGGCTGGCGCTCACGCATGAAGGCGAGACCTACCTGGCCCAGGCGCGCCGGATCCTCGGCGAGATCGACGCGCTCGAGCGCGAGCTGCAAGGCGCGAGCTCCGAGCCCAGCGGGCTGCTGCGCGTGAACGCGACGCTCGGCTTCGGCCGCATGCACGTGGCGCCGGCCATCGCCACTTTCGCGCGCGCCCACCCGAAGGTGGAGATCCAGCTGCAGCTCTCGGTCAATCCGCCGCCGCTGTCGGACGATGCGTTCGACGTCTGCGTGCGCTTTGGCGAACCGCCCGACGCGCGCGTGGTCGCGCGGCTGCTGGCGCCCAACCGGCGGCTGCTGTGCGCGTCGCCGGCCTACCTGCAGCGGCACGGCGCACCGCGCACGCCCCACGACCTGGCCGGCCACAACATCATCGCCATCCGGCAGGGCGACGAGGCGTTCGGGCTGTGGCGGCTGCGCTCGGGCAAGCGCACGGAAAGCGTGCGCGTGCGCGGCAACCTGGGCACCAACGACGGCGAGATCGCCGTGAACTGGGCGCTGGCCGGCCTCGGCCTGGTGCTGCGGGCGGAGTGGGACATCGCGCGCTACCTGCGCAGCGGGCGGCTGCGGCAGGTGCTGGAGAACTGGCAGGCGCCGCCGGCCGACATCCATGCGGTGTACCCGGTGCGGCACCAGGGAACGGCGAGGGTGCGCGCGTTCGTGGATCATCTGGCGACGCATTTTTCGACCGGGTTACCGACGTAACCTGGACGAAGGCGCCGGTGTTCGTAGGCTGGTGGTGAGCGCAGCGAACCCCAGCTTCGTCGCACGCGGTCGCTGGGGTTCGGCTGCGCGCTCACCACCAGCCTACAGGCCCCCGGCCTACAGGACCAGCATCGCCCGGAAATCGTTGACGTTGGTATGCGTCGGCCCCGTCACGACCAGGTCGCCCAGCGCGCTGAAATAACCGTACGCATCGTTGCGCGACAGGAATGCATCGACCTTCATGCCTTGCGCCGCCGCCCGCTGCAACGTATCCGGCCCGACGAAAGCGCCGGCGTTGTCTTCCATGCCGTCGATGCCGTCGGTGTCCGCCGCCAGCGCCCACACACCCTGCTGGCCGTGCAGCGCCTGCGCGAGGCCGAGGCAGAACTCGCCGGCCCGGCCACCCCGGCCGCGCGGCGCGCCTTCGGCCTGCTTGCGCACCGTCACCGTCGTCTCGCCGCCGGACAGGATGACGCAGGGGCGGCGGAACGGCTGGCCGCGCGAGGCCACCGCGCGCGCCAGCGCCGCGTGCACCTTGCCGACCTCGCGCGACTCGCCTTCCATCTCGTCGCTGAGGATGTGCGCGTCCAGGCCTGCCGCGCGCGCAGTGGCGGCCGCGGCCTCCAGCGACTGCTGCGGCGTCGCGATCATGTGCAGTTGGTGCCCGGCGAACATCGGGTCGCCCGGTTTGGGGGTTTCGAGCGCGCCCTGCTCCAGCAGCGCCATGACCTGCGCCGGCACCTCGATCGCATAGCGCCGCAGGATCGCGACGGCGTCCGCGCAGGTGGTGACGTCCGCCACCGTCGGGCCGCTGGCGATGACCGAGGGGTCGTCGCCGGGCACGTCGCTGATGGTGAGGGTGACCACCTGCGCCGGCGCACAGGCCGCCGCCAGCCGCCCGCCCTTGATGCGCGACAGGTGCTTGCGCACGCAATTCATCTCGGTGATGTTGGCGCCGGAGTCCAGCAGCTCGCGGTTGATGCGCTGCTTCTCCTGCAGCCCCAGGCCCTCCGCGGGAAGCGTGAGCAAGGCGGATCCGCCGCCGGAGATGAGGCACAGGACCAGGTCGTCGGGGGTGAGGCCATGCGCCAGTTCCAGGATGCGCTCGGCGGCGCGCAGGCCGGCCGCGTCGGGCACGGGGTGCGCGGCCTCGACCACTTCGATCCGTTCCCGCAACCCGGCGGGACGCGGCGGGGTGTGTTGGTAGCGCGTGACGACCAGGCCCGACAGCGCGGCGTCCTGCGGCCAGAGGGCCTCGACCGCCTGCGCCATCGCGCCGCCCGCCTTGCCCGCGCCGAGCACCAGCGTGCGGCCGCGCGGCGGCGGCGGCAGGAACGGCGCGGTGTTGTGCAGCGGCAGCGCGCGGTGCACCGCGGCGCGGTAGAGGTGCTCGAGGAAGGCGCGGGGCGCGGTGCGGGGGTCGGGCGCGGTCATGGGCAGATTGTGCCCACCTCAATCCACCTTCGCGCCGCCCTCGAACCAGCGGCCAATGAGCGCCCGCTCCGCGTCGGTGATCTGCGTCGCGTTGTTGAGCGGCATGGTCCTGGCCACCACCGTTTGCTGGAACACGCCTTGTGCGTGCTGCTTCACCGCCCCGGGCGTATCGAGGCGCACGTTCTTCATCTGCACCTGCGCGCCGTGGCACTGGTAGCAACGTTGCTCCAGCACCTTCTGCAAGGCCGGGTAATCGGCCGGCACGGCGGCGGCCTTGGCCACCGCGCTGGTATCGGGCGCCAGCCAGGCGAGCGTAGCCACGATGACCGCCACGCCCACCGCCGCATAGGGCGCGGGGTGCCGGTTGCGGCCGAGCTTGTAGCCGTGGCGCAGCACGAAGAACTGCCGGATGGCGGCCCCGGCGAACATCATCAGCACCAGCACCAGCCAGTTCTGCGGGTGCGTGTAGAGGAAGCCGTAATGGTTGGACAGCATCGCGAACACCACCGGCAGCGTGAAGTAGGTGTTGTGCACGCTGCGCTGCTTGCCGCGCCAGCCGTGGATGGGGTCCGGCGGCTCGCCGGCCTCGATGGACTTCACCACCTTGCGCTGGCCGGGAATGATCCAGAAGAACACGTTGGCGCTCATCGCCGTGGCGATCATCGCGCCCACCAGCAGGAAGGCGGCGCGCCCCGCGAACCAGTGGCAGGCCAGCCAGGAGGCCACGCACACCAGCAGGAACACCAGGGCCCCGACGATCGCATCGCCATTCTTTCGCTGCCCGAAGGTCCGGCAGATGGCGTCGTACAGCACCCAGAACACCACCATGAAGGACAGCGCCACGGAAACGGCGGCCCCGGCCGACCAGTTCACCAGCGACTTGTCGACCAGGTAAGTACCGGCGTTCCACAGGTACGACACCGTGAAAAGGGCAAAGCCGGACAGCCAGGTGGAATAGGCTTCCCAATAGAACCAGTGCAGGTGCGGCGGCAGCTTCGGCGGCGCCACCGCGTACTTCACCGGGTGGTAGAAGCCGCCGCCGTGCACGGCCCACAGTTCGCCGGTCACGCCTTCGTCGCGCAGCTTCGGGTCCGCCGCGGGCGTGAGGCTGCTGTCGAGGAAGACGAAATAGAAGGAGGAGCCGATCCACGCTATCGCGGTGATCACGTGCAGCCACCGCAGCAGCAGGTTGGCCCAGTCGAGAAGATAGCTTTCCATGGTGCCGTCTGTCCGAGGGACCTGCTCACCACCGCGGGCGCTCTGAGCAGAGGAGGGTCGCGCTTTCGTGCGCCGCTGCGACCTGTGGACCGGAGTGTATACAGTTCGGCGGGGTCATGGAAGCGGAGCCTGCAGGAGCTGTGCCGCCACCGCGATGGCGATGACCTCGGGCTCCTTGCCGCGCACGCCCGGCACGCCGATGGGACAGGTGACCTGCGCCAGTTCCTGCTTGTGGAAGCCGCGTTCCTCCAGCCGGTGCCGGAAGGTGGCCCACTTGGTCTTGCTGCCGATCAGGCCGACGTAGGGCAGGTCGCCGCGTTCGCGCAGCCGCAGCAGGCACGCCGCCACCACGTCCAGGTCCTCGGCGTGGCTGAAACTCATGATCAGCACGCGCGAATGCGGCGCCAGGTGGGCCACGGCAGCCTGCACCGGGTCGGAGTGCTCGCAACTCACGTTGTCGGGAACCTGCGGCGGGAAGATCTCGTCGCGGCTGTCCACCCAGGTCACCTCGAACGGCAGCGTGCCCAGCACGTTCACCAGCGCCTTGCCCACGTGGCCGCCGCCGAACAAGGCCACCGGCGCATGGCCGGATCGCAGTTTCCGCGGCAGGTCCGCCGCATCTCCAGCGCCGACGCGCTCGAAGCGCAGGTGCACCACGCCGCCGCAGCACTGGCCGAGCGACGGGCCGAGCGGATAACGCAGCACCGCAGCGCCGCTCGTCCCGGACAGGCGGCGCCGGGCTTCCTCTGTTGCTTGCAGTTCCAGGTGGCCGCCGCCTATCGTGCCAATCACTCCGTCCGGGAACACGGCCATCCAGGCCCCCGGCTCGCGCGGCACACTGCCTTTCGATGCGTCGACCCGCACCAACACCGCATCGGCGGTGGCCAGCCTGGTCGTGAATTCCTTGACGGGCAGCATATTGTTTACAGTGCGGCGCCTCGAAAGGAAGAGGCAGGGCGGGTGGCGCAGGTCATCATTGAAAAGCGAGTCAGGTCAAGGATTCGCAGGCGTTTTGTCCGCCCATGGAGGAGTCAACATGAAGTATCGCCCGTCCCTGCGTCCCCTGGTCCCCGTGGTGCTCGGCGCCGCCGCCGTGGTGGCAGGATGCAGTTCCACGTCGCAGCCGCCGGCCGCCCAGGCGCCCGCACCCGCCGCCGCCCGCCCCGCGGCCCCTGCCCCCCAGGCGCCGGCCGTTGTCGCCGTCGCACCGAAAAGCGCGCAGCCCGCGCCCGCCATGGTGATCAAGTCCTCCAACGCCGTCGACCCGCGCGCCTACCGGAAGGACGCAGCTTCCCACATCTATGGCCATAACAAGGAGCGCATCTACAAGGGCCGCATGCCGCCGTTGCTGTACGCCATCGGCGTGCTGCAGGTGGAAGTGGATGGCAGCGGCCACGTCCGCAACCTGAGCTGGATGCGTGCGCCCAAGCATGCGCCCGAAGTCATCGCCGAGATCGAGAAGACCGTCCGCGCCGCGGCGCCCTACCCGGCGCCGGCCCGGATGGGCAAGGTGGTCTACACGGACACCTGGCTGTGGCACAAGAGCGGCAGGTTCCAGCTGGATACGCTGACGGAAGGCCAGGACTGAGGTCCGTCACCCCCGCGGAGCCTGCCCCCGCATAGGCGGGGGGCGGGGGCCCAGGTTCCCGGGAAGCGCCGCACTGCGGCGCTTTTCTTTTTGGGGGCCGGGGACTGGCGCTTGCCGAGGTCACGCGTATCCTGCACCCCTTCGACACCAGGAGGGTGAATGACGGAAGTGCCCGCGCGCGTGCTTCGCGTCGCCGGCTGCGTGCTGCTGGCCGCGCTGGTCTACCTTTCGCTGCCGGCAACCGATGCGGCGGCCGCGGGCCCGCGCGTCGGCCTGGCGTTGTTCGCGCTGGTCGGGGGACTCTGGCTCACACAGGCACTGCCGCTGGCCCTCACGGCCTTGCTCGTGCCGCTGCTGGCCGTGCCGGCCGGCGTGTCGGACCTGCGCACGGCCCTGGCTCCCTTCGCCCACCCGATCATCTTCCTGTTCCTCGGCGGCTTTGCGCTGGCGGCGGCCCTGCAGCAGCAAGGCCTGGACCGCGCCCTGGCGCTGGCCGTGCTGCGGCTGGCGCGCGGCCGTCGCAGCTTGGCGGTCGGCCTGCTGTTCGCGCTGTCCGCCTTCCTTTCCATGTGGATCAGCAACACCGCCACGGCGGCCCTGATGCTGCCGCTCGCCCTCGGCCTGTTGCGCAGTCCCGCAGGGGGCGTACCGACGGGGCCGGCTGAACAGACCTTCGTGCTGCTCGGCGTGGCCTACAGCAGCAGCATCGGCGGCATGGCCACCCTGGTGGGCAGTCCTCCCAACGCCATTGCCGCGGCGCAGGCCGGAATCTCGTTCGCCGAATGGCTGGTCATCGGCCTCCCGCTGGTGGCCGTGCTGCTGCCGCTGATGGTCGGGGTGCTGGTCCTGGTGCTTCGACCCGACCTGGCCGGCCGGGCCGACGTGCCCGTGGAGCATCTCGAATGGACGCCGCAGCGCCGCGCGACGGTCGTGATTTTCGCCATGACCGCGGCGGGCTGGGTCGGCGGCGCGTCCCTGGCGCGCAGCCTGGGCGTGGCCGCCGACATCGACAGCCTGGTGGCCCTTGCCGCCATCGCCGCACTGGTGGTCAGTGGTGCCGTGAGCTGGGAGAAGATCGAACGGACCACGCATTGGTCCGTCCTGCTGCTCTTCGGCGGCGGGCTCGCGCTTGGCAACGTGATGGAAAGTACCGGCGCGAGCGGCTTCCTGGCGCACGCACTGATGGCGCTGCTGGCGGGCGCCCCGGTGTGGCTGTTGCTGGCGGCGGTCGTCACCTTCGTGGTCTTCCTCACCGAACTCGTCAGCAACACCGCGAGCGCCGCCTTGCTGGTGCCGATCTTCCTGGGCGTCGGGCAGGCCCTCGGACTGCATCCCGCCCTGCTCGCCTCGGCCATTGCGCTGGCGGCATCCTGCGCGTTCATGCTTCCGGTCGCCACGCCGCCCAACGCCCTGGTCTTCGGCACCGGCCTGGTGCCGCAGGCCGACATGATCCGCTGCGGGCTGGTGCTCAACCTGGTTTGCATCGCGGTCGTTTCGCTGGCGGCGGCGTTCGTGTGGGCATGAGACGGACGGCGCGCGCCGTCAGATCATCCGGGAGCAGTCCCCAGCGCTCCATCATGGCGAGGAGGACGAACGACTCGCCGTCATCGACCTGGAGATCGGCGGGCACGCTGCGGCGCGTTCATGTCCCACCCACCAACAGCCATGCCACGCCCGCGCCGACGCCGGCCGGGATGCCGACCCGCTCCAGCGCGCCGGCGGGCGCTCCGCCGACCACCTCGACCGGCACCGGGGAGCTTTCCAGCAGCTGGCTGGTCAGCGAATTCCCCACGGCCCGCACGAGCGCGCTTTTGCGCGCCGTACCGACGACGATGCGGTCGCAGCGCAGTCGACGCGCGGCGTGGGCAATGCAGCGGGCCCTGTCGCCGACCTCCGAATGCACGCGGTAAGGGACGCCTGAGTCGTCGAGGAGTTGCCGGGCCTCGGTGAGCGCCTCGTCGGCGCGGGCGCGATGGAAGTCGGCGCGCAGCTCCCGGTCGATGTGCCGTGCCACGTAAGCCGAGAAGGGCGGCTGCACATTCAACAGGTGGATCATCAGCACGTCGCCCAGGCGGAATGCGTCGACAGCATGCCGTACCGCAAGCAGCGCGTCGGACGTTCCGTCGCACGGCAGCAGGAGCGTGGCCCTGTGAATCTCTCGCGGCAAAGGTGAGGTGCTCATTCGATGTCTCCGTGGGTTGGAAAGGTTCCGGACATCCGGCGCTTCAGTGCAGGGCCGTGACGCTCGCGCGTGCCTGCTGCCATGCGCGCCTGGCAATCTCGAGTACGCCCTGCTCCGCGGCGCATCTAAGCCTGCTCCTCCCGCTTCTTCGCACCGAACGGATAGGCGCCGCCTGGCGTGCCCTTCGGCGGAATCCTGAGGGACAGGACCATCGTCACGGCCAGCGTCATCGCGGTGAAGCCCAGCGAGAACACCACCGGAATCTTGTAGACGTCGATCAGCAGCATCTTCGCGCCGATGAACACCAGGACGATGGCCAGGCCGTAGCTGAGCAGGTGGAAGCGCTCATGCATGTTGGCCAGCAGGAAGTACATCGCGCGCAGGCCGAGGATCGCGAACACGTTGGAGGTGAGCACGATGAAGGGGTCGGTCGTGATCGCGAAGATGGCCGGGATCGAGTCCACCGCGAACACGATGTCGACGATGCCGATGAGCAGGATCACCACCAGCAAAGGCGTGGCCATCCTGACGCCGCCGACCGCGGTGAAGAACTTCTCGCCGTCGTAGTCCGGCGAGATCCGGAATCGGCTGCGAATCCACTTGAGGGCGGGGTTGTTGTCCAGGTCGGGCTCCTGGCCGGCGGCCCACCACATCTTGATGCCGGTGAACAGCAGGAAGGCGCCGAACACATAGAGGATCCAGTGGAACTGCGCGATCAGCCAGGCACCCACCAGGATCATGGCCGCCCGCAGCACCAGCGCGCCCAGGATGCCGATCATCAGGACCCGCTTCTGGAATTCGGCCGGCACCGCGAAGTAGGTGAACAACATCAGGAACACGAAGATGTTGTCGACCGCCAGCGCCTTCTCGATCAGGTAGCCGGTCAGGAATTCCAGCGACTTGGCATTGGCGAGCGAGCGCGCGGCCTCGTCGGTTCCCGCACCACCGAGGTGCCACCACAGCCAGCCCATGAAGACGAAGGAGACGCCGACCCAGACGACCGACCAGATGGCGGCCTCGCGGGTGCTGACGCGGTGCGCGCCCTGCTTGCGCATCGCGAAGAAGTCGACCAGCAGCGCAACGACCACGAACGCCGCGAACAGGGACCACATGAGTGGAGAACCGATGGTTTGCATGGAGCCGAATCTAGGGCCGATCGAATTCCGTGAAAATCAGATTGTTTTGTGCAATCATCCGAAAAAACAGGGCAATTGGGACGTCATCGACCGGCCCGGCCGGTGCGGAACATGAACTACAAGCACCTCCATTACTTCTTCCAGGTCGCCAAGCTCGGCGGCGTGCTGCGTGCCAGCGAGAAACTGCACCTGTCGCCGCAGACCATCAGCGGGCAGATCCAGTTGCTGGAGGAGGATTTCGGCGCGCCGTTGTTCACCAAGAGCGGGCGCGGCCTGGCGCTCACCGATCTCGGCCGCATGGTGCTGGGCTACGCCGAGGACATCTTCTCCACCGGGGCCGAGCTCGAGGCGGCAGTGCGCGATCGCCCCCGGAAAGGCAATCTGCTCGAGTTTCGCGTCGGCGTGGTGGACGCCGTACCCAAGACGATCGCCTGCCGGCTGATCGAACCCGCCTCCCAGTTGCCGGAGCCGGTGCGCATCGTCTGCCGCGAGTGGAAGCTGGACACGCTGCTGGGCGAGCTGGCGATGCACCGTCTCGACCTCGTGATCTCGGATGCGCCGATTCCCTCCACCGTCAGCGTGCGCGCCTTCAACCACCGGCTGGGCAGCTGCGGCGTCAGTTTCTTCGCGGCCCCTTCGGTTCTCGCGTCGGGCGCCGGGAAATTTCCGGGCTGCCTCGACGGCGCGCCCTTGATCATGCCGGCGGAGGAATCGGCGGTGGGCCAGCGCCTGCGGGCCTGGTTGCAGGCGAAGTCCCTGCACCCCCGGCTGGTCGGCGAGTGCGACGACAGTGCCCTGGCCAAGGAGTTCGGGCGGCGCGGGATGGGCGTCTTCGTCGGTCCCACCGTGCTCGAACGGGACATCGAAAAGCAGTATGGCGTCCGCGCGCTCGGATCAACCCCGGACGTGGTGGAGGAGTTCTTCGCGATTTCGGTCGAACGCCGCATCACGCACCCGTGCGTGACGGCCATCACGGAGGCCGCGCGCAACGAGCTGTTCGCGCCTCCAGCGCGACGGCGATCCCGCACGCCATAATCGCTTTCGGCCTGCATCCCCATCATGAAGCCACTGAACGTCCTGGTTGCCGTCGATGACTCGGAAGCCTCGCTCCATGCCTGCCGGCTGGTGGCGGGCTACGTCGGCGACCGGTCGACCCTCCGGGTCACGCTGCTGAACGTCCAGCGCCCCCCGTTGCGGCTTTTCCCGGACGCTGGCCTGGACCATGCCGTGCTGGAAGCGGCACTGCGCGAGCAGGGCAGCCGGGAGATCGAACAGGCACTTGCCCTGCTGTCGACGAGCGGAGTGCTCGCCGACAGCAGCATCCGGGTCGGGCCTCCCGCGGACACCATCCTCGAAGTGGCGCGGCTATCCGAAGCCGGCGTTCTCGTGATGGGGGGTGGCAGGCACGGGCCGGTGGGGGGCTACGCGATGGGATCGGTCGCCCTGCGCGTGGCCGCGGCAGCCCCTTGCCCCGTGGTGCTCGTGCGACCCGGCGCCCGGCTGCCCGCCGAGATGGGAATCCGCCTGCGGGTGGCGGCGCCCGTCGACGGCTCAGCCGAATCCGTCCAGGCCGTGCGACGGCTCGTGGATTGCGGCGCCCTGCTGGGCCGCATGCATGTGGACCTGGCCCATTTCCGACCCGGCCTGACATTGGCCGCCGCAATCCTCCCACCCCATGACGATGTGCTGCAGGACTGGAGCGGCCGGCAATCCGATGCGGCGCTGGACGTGCCCGCGAAGATCCTCGCCGGCGCCGGCATCTCCCACGACGTGCACCGCCTCCACGGCGCTCCCGGGACCGAGATCGCCGCGTTCGCGCGCGGGCGAGGCGCCGAATTGATCGCGATGGGCACCCGGGGAATGGGCGCGATGCACCACCTCCTGCTCGGCTCGGCGGCATTGAAGACCGCGCTGGTCAGCGACGTTCCGCTTGCGCTCCTGCGCTGACCCGGCCGCCCCTATCTGGTCGGCGCCGCTGTCCGCCGCCGCCGCGACGATCTGCTCGGCCGGGCCGCTGCCTTCCAGCACCGTCGAGCCCTCCTCGGGGCTGGAGCCCTACCTTACATCCACCGGGGATGCCCGAGCCACGGAACCCAGCTCAGGACCCCCGGTACGTCGAATAGCTCCACGGGCTCACCAGCAGCGGCACGTGGTAGTGCTGGTCGGCATGGGCGATGCCGAAGTCCAGCGTGACGCGGTCGAGGAACGGCGGGTCCGGGAGGTCCACGCCGCGCGAGCGGAAGTACGCGGCCACGTCGAATACCAGCCGGTAGGTGCCCTTGCGCAGGCTGGCGTTGTCGAACAGCGGGCCGTCGGGATTGCGGCCGTCGCCGTTGAGCACGAAGCGCTTGACCAGCACCGGCGCGGCGCCGCCCAGGTCATGCAGCTCCACGCCCATGCCGGCGGCCGGCGTGCCGTGCATCGTGTCGAGGACGTGGGTGCTCAGGCCCATGGGCGATCTCCGTGTGGATTGTCCACTGCAGTGTATACAGTTTCGTGGGCTGCGGCTATCATGCCCGCATGGAGCCCTCCCCCACCCGCACCATCGTCGAAGCGCTGACGCGGGCCATCGTCGAGCACCGCCTGCAGCCCGGCACCAAGCTGGCGGAGCAGAAGCTGGCCGACCACTTCGGCGTGTCGCGCACGCTGGTGCGGCAGGCGCTGTTCCAGCTGGCGCAGAAGCACCTGGTGAAGATGGAACCCGCGCGCGGCGCCTTCGTGGCGGTGCCCAGCGTGGCGGAGGCGCGCCAGGTGTTCCAGGTGCGCCGCCTGCTCGAGGCCGAGATGGTGCGCCAGTTCGTCCGCTCCGTCACGCACGCCAAGATCCGCGCGCTGCGTGAGCACATGGCGCAGGAAAAGGCGGCGCTGGGCGATGCGAGCGAGCGCCAGCAGCTGCTGGGCGACTTCCACGTGCGCATCGCCGAACTGGCGGACAACGCGGTGCTGGCGCAGATCCTGCGGGACCTGGTGTCGCGCAGCTCGCTCATCACGCTGATGTACCAGCGCGACAGCTTCGCCGCGCACTCGCAGGAGGAGCACGTGGAGCTGGTGAAGGCCCTGGCCGCGAAGGACGAGAAGCGCGCGGTCAAGCTGATGGACGAGCACCTGCAGCACGTCGAGGAAAGCCTCGCCTTCGACCGGGCCGTTCCCACTCACGACATCTCCCTGGCACTCGCATGAACCACGTTTACGACTCGACGGCGGCGTACCCGCGCGACCTCGCCGGCTACGGCCGCAACCCGCCGCACGCACAGTGGCCCGGCAACGCCCGGGTCGCCGTGCAGTTCGTCCTGAACTACGAGGAAGGCGGCGAGAACTCGGTGCTGCACGGCGACGCGGGTTCCGAGCAGTTCCTCTCGGAGATGTTCAACCCGCCCGCTTTCGCCGACCGGCACATGAGCATGGAAGGCATCTACGAATACGGCTCGCGCGCGGGCGTCTGGCGCCTGCTGCGCGAATTCGAGAAGCGCAGCCTGCCGCTCACCGTCTTCGGCGTCGGCATGGCGCTGGAGCGCTGCCCCGAGGTGACGCAGGCCTTCGTGGAGCTCGGCCACGACATCGCCTGCCACGGCTGGAAGTGGATCCACTACCAGCACGTGGACGAAGCCACCGAGCGCGAGCACATGCGCATCGCCATGCAGGCCATCGAGAAGCTCACCGGCCAGCGGCCGCTGGGCTGGTACACCGGGCGCGACAGCCCCAACACGCACCGGCTGGTGGCCGACTACGGCGGCTTCGAATACGACAGCGACTACTACGGCGACGACCTGCCCTTCTGGATGAAGGTCCGCAAGACCGACGGCAGCGTCGCGCCACAGCTGATCGTGCCGTACACGCTGGACTGCAACGACATGCGCTTCGCCCTGCCCCAGGGCTATTCGCACGCCGACCCGTTCTTCCAGTACATGAAGGACACCTTCGACGTGCTGTACGCGGAAGGCGACGAGGCGCCGAAGATGATGAGCATCGGCATGCACTGCCGCCTGCTCGGGCGGCCGGGGCGCATCACCGCGCTGCAGCGCTTCCTGGACCACATCGCGCAACACGAGCGCGTGTGGGTCTGCCGCCGCCTCGACATCGCACGGCACTGGAAGCAAGTACATCCCTACCAGGAGGGCTGAATGCCCATCACCATCGAACAGATCAACGCGGCAGCGCCCGCGCAAGCGGCGCAGCTGCTGGACGGCCTCTACGAACACTCGCCCTGGATCGCCCAGGAGGCGCTCGCGCAGCGGCCCTTCCGCTCGCCCAGCCACCTGAAGCAGGTGATGGCGGACATCGTGCGCAATGCGCCGGCCGACCGCCAGCTGGCGCTGATCCGCGCCCACCCCGAACTGGCCGGCAAGGCGATGGTGGCGCAGTCGCTCACCAGTGAATCGACCAACGAACAGAGCAAGGCGGGACTGACGAACTGTTCGCCCGAGGAGTTCGCGCGCATCCAGCAGCTCAACGCCGACTACAACGCCAAGTTCGGCTTTCCCTTCATCCTGGCGGTGCGCGGGCCGCGCGGCACGGGGCTGTCGCGCCAGCAGATCATCGACACCTTCGCCCGCCGGCTGGACAACCACCCGGAGTTCGAGCGGGCCGAGGCGCTGCGCAACATCCACCGCATCGTCGAGATCCGGCTCAACGACAAGTTCGGCGTGGAGCCGACGCTGGGCAACCTGGTCTGGGACTGGCAGGAGAAGCTGGCGCAGCACAGCGACCCCGGCTACGCCGAGCGCGGCCAG
>JAJTCN010000094.1 GCA_021323335.1 Ramlibacter sp. | reverse complement strand
TCCAGCATGGCCGGAACCTGCTCGCTTTGATCCGGGTGGATCAGCAAGACGATTTCATAGTGACGCATTCGGACTCCTTGTGGTTGAAAGCTGCCCGGGGGTCCAGACCAGGTGCAGCAAGGGTAAGCCCGCGATTATAGCCCGGCGGCTCCTGCCCTGCTTCAGGGGGCCCGCAGCACGATGCCGAGCCGGGTGTAGCGCGACGCCCCGACGGCCGCCCGGATCTGCGGCGCCAGCGCCTGCAGCTCGGCCAGGTTGGCTGCCGCTTCCACCGCCAGGTGGAGCGCCTCGCCCGGCGGCCCCAGCTGGGCGGTGAGCTGGGTGGCCAGGGGGTAGGCCTGCAGGTAGCGCTCGCGGTCCGAGGGATCGGGCGGCGCGCCGGGGGCCAGCGGGGCCGGGGCCGAGGCGACGAAGGTGCCGAGCTCCGCCACCAGCCCCATTTCGACCAGCCGGTCGATGTCGGCACGGGTGACGCCGCCGGGCGAGGTGGCGGCGAGCACCTCCTCCAGCGTGCGCTGGCCGTCGAACAGGATCAGCGCCGCGCGCTGCCGCTGCGTCAGCCCGGCATGCCGGTCCCTCAGGACCAGCATCCCTGCGTCGGTCTTCGCCAGATTCATCCGCGCCTTCCCGCACTCCCAAGAAGAAAGCCCGCGCTCGGCGGGCTTTCTCGAGCGACTGGCCAGAGCTTAGTCGTGGGCGTAGATATCCACGTCCTTGGTTTCCCGGATGAACAGCATGCCGATGACGAACGTGCCGGCGGCCACGATCACGGGGTACCAGAGGCCGTAGAAGATGTCGCCGGTGGCCGCCACCATGGCGAAGGCCGTGGTGGGCAGCAGGCCGCCGAACCAGCCATTGCCGATGTGGTACGGCAGGCTCATGGACGTGTAGCGGATGCGGGTCGGGAACAGCTCGACCAGCATGGCCGCGATCGGGCCGTAGACCATGGTGACCAGGATCACGAGGAACACCAGGATGGCCAGCACCATGCCCTTGTTCATCTTCTCCTTGTCGGCCGGCTGCGTCAGGCCGGCGGCCTTGGCGCCCTCGCCCAGCTGCTTCTTGAACTCGCCGATGGCCTTGGCGGACTCCGGCGCGAAGCCGTTGCGCTCGGCGTTCAGCATGGCGGTCGGCACGGCCAGCACCTTGTCACCCAGCGTGATGGTCGCCGGACTGCCGGCCGGGCCCGCCTTGTTCTCGTACGGGATGTACGACTGGGTCAGCGCGCGCTTGGCGATGTCGCAGGAGCTGGTGAAGTCGATCTCGCGGGCGATCGGGCTGCCCTGGAAGGAACATTGCGCCGGGTCCGCGGTGATCGTCACCTTGGTGGCCTGCTGCGCCGCGACCAGGCCGGGGTTGGCGGCCTTCAGCAGCATCGGGAACACGGCGAAGTACGTCAGCGCAGCGATCAGGCAGCCCGCCATGATGATCGGCTTGCGGCCGATCTTGTCCGACAGCGTGCCGAACAGGATGAAGAACGGCGTGCCGATCAGCAGCGAGGCGGCGATCAGCAGGTTGGCCGTCGTCACGTCGACCTTGGCGATGGTGATCATGAAGAACAGCGCGTAGAACTGGCCGGTGTACCAGACCACGGCCTGGCCGGCGGTCAGGCCCAGCAGCGCCAGGATCACGATCTTCAGGTTCTTCCACTGGCCGAAGGACTCGGACAGCGGCGACTTGGAGGTCTTGCCCTCGGCCTTCATCTTCTGGAAGGCGGGCGACTCGTTCAGGCTCAGGCGGATCCACACCGAGATGGCCAGCAGCAGGATCGAGACCAGGAACGGGATGCGCCAGCCCCAGTCGGCGAAGTCCTTCGGCGACATCATCTCGCGCACGCCCAGGATGACCAGCAGCGACAGGAACAGGCCCAGCGTCGCGGTGGTCTGGATCCACGAGGTGTAGGCGCCGCGCTTGCCGTGCGGCGCGTGCTCGGCGACGTAGGTCGCGGCACCGCCGTACTCGCCGCCGAGGGCCAGGCCCTGCAGCATGCGCAGCGCGATCAGGATCACCGGGGCGGCGATGCCGATCGTGGCGTAGTTGGGCAGCAAGCCGACGACGAAGGTCGAGGCGCCCATGATCAGGATGGTGACCAGGAAGGTGTACTTGCGGCCGATCATGTCGCCCAGGCGGCCGAACACGATGGCCCCGAACGGGCGCACCAGGAAGCCGGCGGCGAAGGCGAGCAGCGCGAAGATGTAGGCCGAGGTCGGGTCGAGGCCCGAGAAGAACTGCGCGGCGATCACGCCGGCGAGCGAGCCGTACAGGTAGAAGTCGTACCACTCGAAAACGGTTCCGAGCGAAGAGGCGAAGATCACCTTCTTCTCTTCGCGGGTCATCGCCGCGGTCGACGCGGCGGGTACCGCTCGCGTGCCGGCAGAGGCTGTCGCCATTGCTGTCTCCTTCTGGATGGAAGGCCGCAGTATTGGAAGCAGGTCTGACGCAGCCCTGACTCGCTGCGCGCGCCCGCATGGGACATTCCCTAGGAAAGAAAGTGTCCCCGTGTCAGGTGCGCGCAAGCCAGCGGTGCCGCGCGGCGAGGCGCTCGACGTCGCGCCAGCTCGCGCACTCGGCGGCCACGCGCGGCCAGATGCGCAGCAGCAGGTCGCACTCCGCCAGCGTGTCCGCGATCGCCTGGTGGCGCGCCGCGCAACGGATGCCGAAGTGCTCCAGCCACTCGTCGAGCGCGCGCGCGCGCACGCCGGGATGCGTCGCGGCGCAAAGCTGCGCGATGTCGAGCCAGCGATTGGGCATCGCGCGGCCGACCGCAGCGCGCGCGTGGCGGCCGATGAGGGCCTGGTCGAAAGCGGCGTGGAAGGCAAGCAGCGGCGCGGCCTGCGCATAGGCCGCGAACGCGTCCAGCGCTTCGATGGCGGGCACGCCCTCCATCTGCCGCTGCACGCCGATGCCGTGCAGCAGGATGTTGTCACGCGCGCTGGGCGCCTCCTGCCGCAGCACCACCTCGAAGCTGTCCGCCACCTCCACCGCCAGCCGCTTGCGCGCCCAGTCCACGTGCAGCCCGATCGCGCCGATGGCCAGCAGCCGGTCGCGCGCCGCATCGAGGCCGCTGGTCTCGACGTCGACCATCACCCACCGCGCCGGCTCCGCCGCGCCCTGCCCGAACCAGCGGCGCCAGTCCATCGTCAGCGCTCGTAGTCGAGGTGGATGCGCTGCTGCAGCGACCGCGCGACGCGGAAGGCCTCCTTCAGGATGCGCCGGTCGATGTCGTTCAACCGGGCCGGAGCCAGCCGGTTGGGGTTGTCGCCGCCGCCATCGCCTTCGAGCTGGATGCGCAGCCGCAGCATCTGGATGAATTCGAAGGCGCCCACCCACGCTTCGTATTCGGAAGGCGCGAGGCCCAGGCGTTCACCCACTGCGGCCAGCCGGCTGCGCGTGGCCGTTTCGTCCACGCCATGGGCCAGGCTGTACAGGCGGGCCGCGTCGACGAACAGCGCGGCGCCCTGCAGCTTCAGGTCCACGCTGCCGTCGGCCGTGGTGTCGATGCCGCCCAGCCAGTTGAGCGGGGCGCCGCGCGACAGCGCATTGAGCGCCATCTGCTTGAGGAAGCGCGGCGTGCGGCGCGCGCTCTCCAGCACCTCCGCGCGCAATGCGTGCGCCAGCGCCGCGTCGCCGGCCAGCGGACGCAGGTCGAAATAGATGCTCGCCTGCAGCAGGTCCTGGGGCGCGCCGTGGTCGATCCAGCGGGCGAAGCGTTCGCGCCAGTCGCGCAGGGTGGCGCTGCCGGCCGGCTCGCCCGCCATGACGCCGCCACGGCACAAGGGATACCCGCACTCCGCCAGCGCCAGGTTGGCGGCGCGGCCGAAGGCGCGGGCGGCTTCGCGTTGCGCGTCCGTGCTGTCGTCGGGCAGCACCAGCGCGTTGTCCTGGTCGGTGGCGATCGTCTGCTCGCCCCGGCCCTCGGAGCCCAGCGCCACCCAGCACACCCGCGACAGCGCGACGCCATGGTCCGGCGCCAGCAGTTCCAGCAGGCGCTGGGTCAGCACGTCGTTGAGGTGGCTGACCAGGCCGGTGAGCTGGCGCGCCTGCACGCCCTGCCCCAGCAGGTTGCGGGCAAAGCGGCGGATGTCCTGGGCCGCCGCGCGCAGCGCCGGCACGTCGCTGGCGGCGCGGATGGCCGAGCTCACCTGCTTGAGCGACAGCCGCTGCATGGCGAACAGGTCCCGCTCGGAGACGATGCCCACCACGGCGCCGCCGCGGGTGACCGGGACGTGCCGGATGCCGTGCCGCGACATCAGCAGCGCGGCATCCTGCGCCGTGTGCGCGACGTCGAGCGTGTGCACCGGCTGCACCATGACCTGCGCGATGGGCGTGTCCAGCGGGGGCTGCGCGAGCGCCACCCGCTCGAGCACGTCGTGGCGGGTCAGGATGCCCAGCGCTTCACCGGCCGGGCCGGCCACGACGATGGAGCCGATCCGCCGGGCCTGCATCTCGGCGAGCGCCGCGCGCAGCGGCGTGCCGGGCGCGCAGGTGACGGGGGCGCGCGCGGCCAGCTCGCCCAGCGGCGTTTCCAGCGACTGCTCCGCCAGCGCCTGCGAGGCGTACTCGGCCTGCAACGCCACGCGCGACAGGTCCAGGAAGCGGGCGATGCGCCGGTGCAGGAAATCGGCGAATTCCGGGCTGCGGTGGGCCAGCTCGTCCATCGCTTCCACCGGCAGCACCAGCACGAAGGTGTCCGCGGTCGCCCGGTAGGTGGCGGTGACGGCGCGCCGCGCCACGGCCGCGTCCAGCGGGAACAGCTCGCCCTCTTCGTACTGGAACGCGCCGCCGAAGAACTCCGCCAGCCCCTTCACGCCGGTGACTGCGCCCTGGCGGATGAAGAAGATCTCGCGCACCGGGCCGGCGGCGGGCTCGGCCAGCGTTTCGCCGGGCGCGTAGTAGCGCTGCTGCGCACGGGCGAGGAAGAGGTCGACCTCGGCCTGCTGCATCCCGTCGAAGGGCGGGTGCCGCAGCAGGTCCGGCCGCAGCGCGGCCAGCAAGCTCGCAGGCGGCGACGCCGGCGTCAGCGGCGCCATGGACCGCCCCGGTGGAAACCGCTGCTGTCGAGCATGCCGCATTATCGGCGAATGACGACAAGCAAGCCCTGCGGAGCCGCCGCAGAATGGCAGGGAATTCGATCAAGGGGCCCGCATGGAAAACCGTCACGTCGACAGCGTGAAGCGCATCGGCTTTCGCAAGTGGTACGAGCGCCAGCTGCTCTCGAGCCACGCCCACATGGTGCTCGCCTTCCTCAGCGCCATCGCCATCGTCGGAAGCATGGAAGCCTTCCGTACTTCGCAGGGGGACGCGCAGCTCGCCGACGCGCTCTTCGTCGTGGTCAGCGCCGCCATCGGCATCTGGGCGCTGCGCCGCTACCTGTTCCTGCTGATGCGCGCCGAGGCGACGGCCAACCAGGCGAGCTGCCCGGACTGCGGCGACTACGGCCGCTTCAGCGTGGTGGGCCAGCGGGCCCGGCTGATGGAGATGGACGTGCGCTGCCGCAAGTGCTCGCGCGACTGGGTCATCTCGTCCGGCTCCTGAGCGGCCAATGAAAAAGCCCCGGGCGAACCCGGGGCTCTCCGTGCAGCGAAGGCTGCGTCAGGCGCTGCGCATGGCGGTGCCGCGCAGTTCCGGATAGCGCACGTGCTCGACGAGCTCCTGCGTCTTCTTGTCCGGGGCCGGCGTCACCAGGCTCACCAGGATGATCACCGCGAAGCCGATCGGCACGCCGAACAGGCCGGCGGAGATCGGCTGGATGCCCCACCAGATGTTCTCGGCGACCGGCGAAGTCACGCCGAACACGCTGCGCATCCAGGGCTGGGTGGTCGCCATGTAGTACATGGTGGTCCCCAGGCCCGCGACCATCCCCAGCGAGGCCGCGATGCCGGTGGCGCGTTTCCAGAAGATCCCCAGCACCAGCGCCGGGAAGAACGCCGCCGCCGCGAACGAGAACGCCGCGGACACCAGGAACAGGATGTCGGCCGGCTTCTGCGACGCCACCGCTGCCGCGGCCAGGGCCACGATCAGCAGCAGGATCTTGGACAGCGTCACGCGGCGCGCCGTCGGCGCGTTCGGGTCGATCATCTTGTAGTACAGGTCGTGCGACAGCGCGTTGGCGATGGTGAGAAGCAGGCCGTCGGCGGTCGACAGGGCCGCCGCGAGGCCGCCCGCCGCCACCAGGCCGGAGATCACGTACGGCAAGCCGCCGATCGCCGGCGTGGCCAGCACCACGATGTCACCGCCGATGGACATTTCGCCGAACTGCAGGATGCCGTCCTTGTTCAGGTCGATCACCGACAGCAGCGTGGGGTCCACCTTGTTCCAGGCCGAGATCCAGAATGGCAGGTTGCTGAACGAGCTGCCCACCACGGTGTTGAAGATCTCGTACTTCACCAGCACCGCCAGGGCCGGGGCGGTGAAGTACAGCATGAAGATGAAGAACAGCGACCACGCCACCGACGCCCGCGCCTCCTTCACGCTCGGTGTGGTGTAGTAGCGCATCAGGATGTGCGGCAGCGCCGCCGTGCCCACCATCAGGCAGAAGATCAGCGCCAGGAAGTTCCGCCGCGAGACGTCGTAGGCCTCCTTCGCCTTGGCATCGCCGTTGGGATCCCCCGCGAAGATCTGACCGTGGCGTGGCATCCCGCCCAAGGGCTTGTCCTTCGCCTCGGCGGCCGTCTTGGCCGCGGTCCAGGCCTTCACCGCGGCCGCTTCGTCCTTCGGTACGGCGGCAAGTTCCTTCTCCGCCGCGACCAGCTGCGGCCCGGGCGCGCCCGATGCCTTCAGGTCGGCCAGCTTCTTCTCGGCGGCCGCGCGGTCGGCGGCGAGCGCCGGCCCGGGGTTCTTCAGCTTCTCGCCCAGGCCCACGGCGCGGTCGGCGAAGACCTTGCGCACCGCCATCTCGCCCGGATCGGCGATCAACTGCGCCTCCTTGGCCGTCACCTTCTGCATCTGGTAGCCATACACGGCCTGCGGCACCGGCACGCCGGTCTGCTTGACCGACAGCCAGACCACGGGGATCAGGTACGCGATGATCAGGATGATGTACTGGGCCACCTGGGTCCAGGTCACCGCGCGCATGCCGCCCAGGAAGGAGCAGACCAGGATGCCGCCGAGGCCCAGGAAGATGCCGATCTCGAAGGCCACGCCGGTCAGGCGCGTGGTGATGATGCCCACGCCGTAGATCTGCGCCACCACGTAGGTGAAGGAGCAGAGGATGGCCGCGATGATGCCGATCAGCCGCGGAATGTTGCCGCCGTAGCGTTCACCCAGGAAGTCCGGGATGGTGAATTGCCCGAACTTGCGCAGGTAGGGCGCGAGGAACAGCGCCACCAGCACGTAGCCCCCGGTCCATCCCATGATGAAAGCCAGGCCGCTGTAGCCGGTGAGGTACAGGGTGCCGGCCATGCCGATGAACGACGCGGCGGACATCCAGTCGGCGCCGGTCGCCATGCCGTTGTAGACGGCCGGCACGCGGCGGCCGGCGACGTAGTACTCCGCGGCGTCGGTGGTGCGGCTCATGATGCCGATGCCGGCGTACAGGCCGATGGTGGCGAGCAGGAAGATGAAGCCGATCCAGTCGCGGTTCAGGCCCATCTGCTCCAGGATCGCCAGCACGATCACGAAGGCGATGAAGCCTCCCGTGTAAAAGGCGTAGACCTTGTTCAGCTGCTTCTTGAAAGCAGTGTTGGAGGCGGTGGAAACGTTCGGCTGGGGCCGGTCGGGTGCAATGGTGGCCATGTCTTATTCCTCCTCGGCGACGCCGTATTCCTGGTCCAGCTTGTTCATGTAGCGGGCGTAGAACCAGATGAGGACCACGTACACCACCAGCGCCCCCTGGGCTCCGACCCAGAAGCTGAACGGCCAGCCGAAGAAGTTGAAGTTCAGGTCGCGGGCAAAAAAGCCGACCACGAAGGTCACGACGAACCAGATCGCCAGCAGGATGCCGGTGATCCGCAGGTTCCTGCGCCAGTACTCCCGATGCCTGTCGGTCATCTGCATGCTTTGTCTCCTCTCGGACCGGTCGGTCCTGCTCTCATGGCACCACGCGGCCCGCTGCGGCTCGCGCCGCGCCTGCAACCGGGCCGCCCCGGGGGGTTTGCCGCTCAGCCGGCTTGCTCGACGGACAGTCCCGTCTCGCGAACCAGCTGGTTGGCAACCTTCGGCTCGAACCGGTGGAGGTGGCGGATGATCTTCCGCGCCTCTTCCGGCTCTTGCCGCTCCACATGCACCCGCGCCAGCTGGTACCAGCCGTACGGGCTCATGGGTTGCAATTGGGTGTTGCGCTTCAGGGCGGCGACGGCCTCGTCGAGGCGCTGAAGGCGGATGAGGACCAGCCCCAGGCCGTACCAGGCCCGGTCCAGCTGGGGAGACAGTTCGGTGGCGCGGCGGAACGCCGCTTCGGCGCGCTCGTAGTCGCCCTCTTCCTCGAGCAGGAAGCCGTAGTTGAACCAGTGGGCGCCCACGTGGTCATGGCGCGCCAGCAGTTCCTTCATGGTGGCGAGCGCGGCTGCGCGGTCCCCACCCTGCGCCTGCAATTGCGCCTTGCTGGCCAGCGCATAGTCGTCGCCGGGAAACTCCGCCAGCATCTGCTCGAACAGCGACCTCGCCGCGTCGCGCCGCCCCAGCACGAGCAGGCCCATGGCGCGCCACTTGAAGCCGCGGTAACGCCATCTGCGCATCACTTGCACAGGTGCACTCCCATGCGCACGCAGATGTCGATCTTGGTGAAGGTCGCCGCGATCCAGACGAACGTCAGCAGCAGGAACGCCACCAGGGGAAGGTGCTGGTCGAGGACGACCCGCGGCGAAATCAGGCGCGCGCCGGCGATCAGGGGCCGCGTGAGCACCTGGAACAGCTGGTAGAACAGGTTCTCGTCGCGGCGCTTGCCGGCGAGCAGCCCGAGCACCCACTGCCCGGCCAGGCAAAGCAACGCGATCTCTGCGAGCAGCTTCAGGATCTCGACGAACAGGAGCAAGCGGTCTCCTCTGCGGTTGCCGCATGGTTGGCACCCGGCCTTACGGATTCCTTACAAACCGCCCGCATTCGTGGGAAGCGCCACTAGGGATTGCCCGCCCCGCTGGCGGCAGGCAGGACACGCGCAGGCAGCGCGAGGCTGACCACGACCATCGTCGCGGCGCCCAGCGCCACGCCGAACACCCCGCCGGCGGCCGGCATGATGCCGAACCACAAGGGCGCCTCGCCCGCGACACCCAGCACCGTCCGCAGGGTGTGGCTGCTGGACGCCATGTAGTACACGGTGACGCCGAAGCCGGCGAGCATGCCGGCGACCGCGCCGGACCGTGTCGCGCGCGGCCAGAAGATCCCCAGCACCATGGCGGGCAGCAAGGCGGAAGCGGCCAGGGAGAACGACGCGGACACCAGCGGCAGGATGTCCGCCGGTTTCAGCGTGGCCACCATCGCGGCGAGCAAGGCCACGCCGAGCAGCGCGAACTTGGACAGGATCACGCGCTGCTCCGGCGTCGTCCGGGGCCCGATGTCGTGCCAGAACAGGTCCCGCACCAGCGCGTTGCTGATGGTGAGCAGCAGGCCGTCGGCCGTGGACAGCGCCGCCGCCAGCCCGCCGGCGGCCACCAGCCCGGAGATGACGTAGGGCAATCCGCCGATCTCCGGCGTCGCCAGCATGATGATGTCCGCCCCCATGTGGATCTCGCCGAACTGCACGCGGCCGTCGCCATTGACGTCGCTGACCGACGCCAGCGCAGGGTCCACCCTGCCCCACTGCACGATCCAGGCCGGCAAGGCGTCGAAGCTGCTGCCCACCAGCCCCTGCATCACCTCGAACTTCACCAGCACCGCCAGCGCGGGGACGCTGAGATAGAGCAGGCCGACGAAGAACAGCGCCCAGGCCACCGAAGTGCGGGTGTCGGCCACGGACCGCGTGGTGTAGAAGCGCGTCAGCAGGTGCGGCAGGCCCGCGGTGCCGGCCATGAGGCAGAACACCAGCGCCAGGAAATTGGCGCGCGAGCCGTTGAACGCATCGCGTTCGGCCGCGCTGCCGTCCGGGTCGCCGGCAAACGGCGTGCCGTGCGGCGGCAGGCCACCCAGCGGCTGCGCCCGCTGCAGCGATTCCTGCTGCAGCCGCGTCCAGTACTCGCGCGCGGACGCGGGGTCCCTGGGCAGGGCCGCCAGCTCCCGGTTGGCGGCGACGATGCGGGCCGGGTCGGCGTCCTGCGCCTTCAGCTGGCGGATGCGCTCGCGGGCCGCGGCGCGTTCCCGCACCAGCGCGCCTTCGACGTCGGCCAGCTTCGCGCGGTAATCGGCCGCGCGCTGCAGGAACACCTGCTGCACTTCGCGCTCGCCCGGCGACGCCATCAGCTGGCTTTCGAGGTCCGCGATCTTCTGCATCTGCATCCCGTACACCAAGGGCGCCATCGGGTTGCCGAGCTGCTTGTAGGCGAGCCAGGACACCGGGATCAGGAAGGCCAGCAGCAGCACGATGTACTGCGCCACCTGCGTCCAGGTGATGGCCCGCATGCCGCCGAGGAAGGAGCAGAGCAGCACGCCGCCCAACCCGAGCAGGATGCCGATCTCGAACTGCACGCCGGTCAGGCGCGAGGCGATCAGGCCGATGCCGTAGATCTGGGCGACGACGTAGGTGAACGAGCAGATGATCGCGGCCAGGGCCGCCAGCCGCCGCGGCCAGTCGCCGCCATAGCGCACGTGGAAGTAGTCGGGAACGGTGTACAGGCCCATGCGGCGCAGGTAGGGCGCGACCAGCAGCGCCACCAGCACGAAGCCGCCGGTCCACCCGAGCACGTAGGCCAGGCCGCCGGGCTGCCGCTCGCTGCCGCTGAATCCCTGCAGGTACAGGCCGCCCGCCAGGCTGATGAAGGAGGCCGCGCTCATCCAGTCGGCCGCCGCCGCCATGCCGTTGTACATGGGCGGGATGCGGCGGCCGGCCACGTAGTACTCCTCCGGGTCCGTGGTGCGGCCGCGGATGCCGATGGCCGCGTACATCATCACGGTGGAGAACATGAAGATGGGCCCCAGCCAGAAGCGGGACAGGCCCTGCTGCTCGGCCCAGGCCAGCGCCGCGAGGAACAGCAGGAAGCCGCCGACGAACGCGGCGAGCACGCGGCGGATGCGCCGTTCGTACGAGGCTGCGGGACTGCCGGGCAGGTCATCCATGGGCGCGATCATCGCACCCGGCAGGTCCGCGCGCTATTCCGCCAGCTTCTGCCAGGTGGCGATGACGCTGTCCGGGTTGAGCGAGATCGAGGTGATGCCCTCCGCCACCAGCCACTGCGCGAAGTCGGGGTGGTCGCTCGGGCCCTGGCCGCAGATGCCGACGTACTTGCCGGCCTTGACGCAGGCCGCGATGGCGCGCGACAGCATCGCCTTCACCGCGGGGTCGCGCTCGTCGAAGTCGGCGGCCAGCAGCTCCAGGCCGGAGTCGCGGTCGAGGCCGAGCGTCAGCTGCGTCAGGTCGTTGGAGCCGATCGAGAAGCCGTCGAAGTACTCCAGGAACTCGTCGGCGAGGATGGCGTTGCTGGGGATCTCGCACATCATGATCAGCTGCAGGCCGTCCTTGCCGCGCTGCAGGCCCTGCTCGGCCAGCAGCTTCGTCACCCGGTCGGCCTGGCCGAGCGTGCGCACGAAGGGCACCATCACCTGCACGTTGGTCAGGCCCATCTCGTTGCGCACCCGCACCAGCGCCTCGCACTCCATGGCGAAGGCCTCGCGGAATTCGGCGCTGATGTAGCGCGCGGCGCCGCGGAAGCCGAGCATCGGGTTCTCTTCCTCCGGCTCGTAGCGGCTGCCGCCGATCAGCTTGCGGTACTCGTTGGACTTGAAGTCCGACAGGCGCACGATCACCGGCTTGGGCCAGAAGGCGGCGGCGATCGTCGCCACGCCCTCGGCCACCTTGTCCCTTCAGGTCGCCGTCGACGTTGGGATAGTCGAGGATGGCCTTCGGGTGCACGCCGATGTTGTTGTTGATGATGAACTCCAGGCGGGCCAGGCCCACGCCGTGGTTCGGCAGCTGCGCGAAGTCGAACGCCAGCTGCGGGTTGCCCACGTTCATCGTGATCTTGGTCTTGATCTCGGGCATCTCGCCGCGCTGCACCTCGGTGACCTCGGTCTCGAGCAGCCCGTCGTAGATGAAGCCGGTGTCGCCCTCGGCGCAGCTCACCGTCACCAGCGTGCCGTCCACCAGCCGCTCGGTGGCGTCGCCGCAACCGACCACGGCCGGGATGCCCAGCTCGCGCGCGATGATGGCGGCGTGGCAGGTTCGGCCGCCGCGGTTGGTGACGATGGCGCTGGCGCGCTTCATCACCGGCTCCCAGTTCGGGTCGGTCATGTCGGTGACCAGCACGTCGCCGGCCTGCACCTTGTCCATCTCCGCCGTGCTGTGCACCAGGCGCACGGGGCCGGTGCCCACCTTCTGGCCGATGGCCCGCCCTTCGGCCAGGACGGCGCTCTTGCCCTTGAGCTTGTAGCGCATCTCCGCCTTGCCGTGCTGCTGGCTCTTCACCGTCTCGGGACGCGCCTGCAGGATGTACAGCTGGCCGTCGTTGCCGTCCTTGCCCCACTCGATGTCCATGGGCCGGCCGTAGTGCCGCTCGATCACCAGCGCATAGCGGGCCAGCGCCTCGACGTCCTGGTCGGTCAGCGAATAGCGGTTACGCTGCTCCAAGGGCACGTCGACGGTCTTCACCAGCTTGCCGCCGTGGGCCTTCTCGGCGTCGCTGGTGAACACCATCTGGATCAGCTTGGAGCCGAGGTTGCGGCGGATCACCGCGCGCTTGCCGGCGTCGAGCATCGGCTTGTGCACGTAGAACTCGTCGGGGTTGACGGCGCCCTGCACCACCGTCTCGCCCAGGCCGTAGCTGGAGGTGATGAAGACGACCTGGTCGAAGCCCGACTCGGTGTCGATGGTGAACATCACGCCGGAGGCGCCCAGGTCGGAGCGCACCATGCGCTGCACGCCGGCGGACAGCGCCACGTCGGCGTGGGCAAAACCCTTGTGCACGCGGTAGCTGATGGCGCGGTCGTTGTAGAGCGAGGCGAACACCTCCTTCATCTTGTGCAGCACCTCCTGGATGCCGATCACGTTGAGGAAGGTTTCCTGCTGGCCCGCGAAGGAGGCGTCGGGCAGGTCCTCCGCGGTGGCGGACGAACGCACGGCGAAACTCGCCTTGGCGTCGCCCGCGACCAGCTGCTCGAAGTGCGAGCGGATGTCGCGCTCGAGGTCGGCCGGAAAGGGCTGCGCCTCGATCCAGCCGCGGATCTCGGCGCCGGCCACCGCCAGCGCGCGCACGTCGTCGGTGTCCAGCGTGGCCAGGCGCTGCTCGATGCGGGCGGCCAGCCCGTCGTGCTTCAGGAATTCGCGGAAGGCATGCGCCGTGGTGGCGAAGCCGGTGGGCACCCGCACGCCCTCGGGCAGCTGCGAGATCATTTCGCCGAGGCTGGCGTTCTTGCCGCCGACCGCCTCGACGTCGGTCATTCTCAGATGTTCAAACGGTACGACCAGGGCGGTCGCGTCGAAACGTGCAGACATGGGGAGACTCCGGAAGTTGAAACTGGGTCTGCGCGACGGCGCAACGCGGCATGCCCCACCGCCGGGCTTTGTGCTTGTTCGAAGAGGCGGCGGCAAGGCATGCGCGGGAATTCTTCAATAATGGCCGGGATTGTAGGCGTGGCCGCCCATTCGCGGCCCGCCCGGAGCAAGGTCCACTCATGCACACGCGCACCGTCTTCTTCGTGTCGGACGGCACCGGCATCACTGCTGAAACCTTCGGCAACGCCATCCTCGCCCAGTTCGAGTTCAAGCCGCGCCACGTGCGGCTGCCCTTCATCGACACCGTGGACAAGGCCCACCAGGTGGTGCGGCAGGTCAACCATACGGCCGTGGTCGAGGGCCGGCGGCCGGTGGTGTTCACGACCCTGGTCAACGTGGAAGTGCTGCAGGTGATCGAGGAAGGCTGCCGGGCCATGGTGCTGGACATGTTCGGCACCTTCGTGCGGCCGCTGGAGATCGAGCTGGGCATGAAGTCCAGCCACCGCGTCGGCCGCTTCGCCGACGTGAGCAAGAGCAAGGAGTACCACGACCGCATCGAGGCGATCAACTACAGCCTGTCCCACGACGACGGCCAGTCCAACCGCGACCTCGGGCAGGCCGACGTCATCCTGGTCGGCGTCAGCCGCAGCGGCAAGACCCCGACGTCCCTGTACCTGGCGATGCAGTACGGCCTGAAGGCGGCGAACTACCCGCTGATCCCGGAAGACTTCGAGCGCCGACAGTTGCCGCCCGCGCTGGCGCCCCATCGGCCGAAGATCTTCGGCCTGACGATCCAGCCCGAGCGGCTGAGCGAGATCCGCAACGAACGGCGGCCGAACTCCCGCTATGCCGCCCTGGAAAACTGCCGCAACGAGGTGGCCGAGGCCGAGGCGATGATGCGGCGCGAGGGCATCCGCTGGCTGTCCACCACCACCAAGTCGATCGAAGAGATCGCCACGACGATCCTGCAGGAGATCCGGCCGGAGCGGCTGGAGTACTGAGGCACGGCGATAGCCGACACCTAAGAGCGCCATGCCTCCTTTCAATTGGGAAGCGGGCCGAACTGCCTTATCCTTCATAGGCGCCATCAATCAGTTCAGTCTCATCAATAGAGGAAAAAACGATGTCTCTCATCAACACCGAAGTCCCCGCTTTCTCCGCCACCGCGTACCACAACGGCAAGTTCGTCCCGGTCACACAGGACAACTTCAAGGGCAAGTGGTCGGTGGTCGTTTTCTACCCGGCCGACTTCACCTTCGTCTGCCCGACCGAGCTGGGCGACCTGGCCGACCACTACGCCGAATTCAAGAAGCTGGGCGCCGAGGTCTATGGCGTGTCCACCGACACCCACTTCACCCACAAGGCCTGGCACGACACCTCCGACACCATCAAGAAGGTGCAGTACCCCCTGGTCGGCGACCCGTCGCACCAGCTGGCCCGCTTCTTCCAGGTGCTGATCACCGAAGGTGAAGACACCGGCCTGGCCCTGCGCGGCACCTTCGTGATCGACCCGGAAGGCAAGATCAAGACGATCGAGGTGCATGACAACGGTATCGGCCGCGACGCCTCCGAGACCCTGCGCCGCCTGAAGGCCGCCCAGTACGTCGCCGCCCACCCGGGTGAAGTCTGCCCCGCCAAGTGGGAGCAAGGCGCCGAGACGCTGAAGCCCTCGCTCGACCTGGTCGGCAAGATCTAAGGTCCTCCGCACCAAGGCCCGGGTGCATCCGTGCCCCGGGCCTTTTTCATCGGCAATCCACAAGAACACAAGGAATTCCCATGCTCGACGCCAACCTGAAAGCACAGTTGACCGCTTACCTGGAGCGGATGACGCAGCCGGTGGAGATCACCGCGTCGCTGGACGACACGGCGGCGTCGCGCGAAATGCGGGCGCTGCTCAAGGACATCGCGGACGCCTCGCCGCGCGTGACGGTCACCGAGACCACCGGCGGCCCGCACCGCACGCCGTCGTTCCAGATCAACCGCCCGGGCGAGAACCACGGCCCGCGCTTCGCCGGCCTGCCCATGGGGCATGAATTCACCTCGCTGGTGCTGGCGCTGCTGCAGGTCGGCGGCTA
>JAJTCN010000093.1 GCA_021323335.1 Ramlibacter sp. | reverse complement strand
TCGCGACCTGCATGTCAGCGCTCCTTCGCGTCGATCGCCTCCCTGGCTGATCCATTGGAGCCCCGGACCCACCGCCGGGCAAGATGCAAATGCATACAGTCGTCAGGTCGGCACGAGACCGGCGGCGCGCTGCACCTCGACGCGGATTTCCTCCGTCAGGCGGGCCTTCAGCTCGGTGAAGGCGGGGGTCGTCTTCATCGAGTAATGCCGCGGATGCGGCAGCGGCACCGGGATGTCGCACTTGATGCGGCCCGGCCGCGCGCTCATCACCACCACCCGGTTGGCCATGAAGATGGCTTCGTCGATGTCGTGGGTGACGAACAGCACCGTCTTGCGCTCGTCCTCCCAGATGCCGAGCAGCAGCTCCTGCATCAACTCGCGGGTCTGGTGGTCCAGCGCACCGAAGGGCTCGTCCATGAGCAGGATGCGCGGGTCGTTGGCCAGCGCCCGGGCCAGCGCCGTCCGTTGCTGCATGCCGCCGGACAGCTGCTTGGGAAAGTGGTTCTCGAAGCCCTTGAGCCCCACCTTGCCGAGGAAGCGGTGGGCGATGGCATGCTGCTCCTGCAGCGGCATGCCCTTCTCGCGCAGGCCGAAGCAGACGTTCTGCAGCACCGTCAGCCAGGGGAACAGCGTGTAGCTCTGGAAGACCATGCCGCGGTCGGCTCCGGGCCCGGAGACCGGACGGCCGTCGAGCGCGATGGTGCCGCCGGTGGGCGTATCCAACCCGGCCACCATCCGCAGCAGCGTGCTCTTGCCGCAGCCCGAGGGGCCGAGGATGGTGATGAAGTCGTTCTCCTGCACCGCGAGGTCGGTGGCCTGCAGGGCGACGGTGCCGCCGGCGAAGGTCTTCCCCACGCCGGTGACCTGCAGCGTGGGCAATGCGATGTCGCGTTTCATCTCAGTTGGGCCCACGGGAAGAGCTTGCGGTTGCCCGCCTTGAAGGCGAGGTCGGTCACCAGGCCGATGAGGCCGATGACGATGATGCCGAAGATGATCTGGTCGGTGGCCATCAGCGCCTGGCTGTCGGTGATCATGTGGCCGATGCCGCTGGACGCGCCGATCAGCTCCGCCACGATCACGTAGGTCCAGGCCCAGCCCAGCACCATGCGCAGCGTCTCGGCGATCTCGGGTGCGCTGGAGGGCAGCAACACGCGCGCGACCACGCCGCGATCGAGCGCGCCCAGCGTGTACGCCGCCTCCACCAGGTCGCGCCGCGTGTTGCCCACGCTCACCGCGATCATCAGCACCAGCTGGAAGAAGGAGCCGATGAAGATCACCGCCAGCTTCTGCGCCTCGCCGATGCCGGCCCACAGGATCAGCAGCGGGATGAAGGCGGACGCCGGCAGGTAGCGCGCGAAGCTGACGAAGGGCTCGAAGAACGCCTCCACCGGCTTGTACGCTCCCATCAAGACGCCCAGCGGCACGGCGAGCGCCGCCGCGATCAGGAAGCCGCCCAGCACCCGCCACACCGTCATGCCGATGTCGTGCAGGAAGCCGTGCTCCGTCAGCAGCGTCCAGCCCGAGCGGACCATCGTCACCGGGTCGGCCAGGAAGGTCTTCGACACGAACCCGCCGAAGGTGGCGGCCGCCCACACCGCGAAGAACACGATGAAGAAGGCGACGCCGAGGGCGATGCGGGTGCGGGGGTCGACGGGTGCGAGCGGTTTCACTTCAGGAAGCGCGTATCCGCCAGCTTCGACATGTCGGGTCGCTGCTTGATGATCCCCACTTCCAGCAGCAGGTCGGCCGCTTCCTTGCTGAAGGCCGCATGCTCGCCGGCGAAGAACTTGGCGTTGGCCTCGCGGTCCTGCCAGCGCAGGAACTTCTGGCTGGCCTCGAACTGCTCGGCGCTCTGCTTGACGTCCGCGCCCATGATCTCGAAGCTCTTCTTCGGATCGCGCTTGATCATGTCCACGGCCTCGAAATAGCTGTCGGCCAGCGCCTTGGCCGCCTTCGGGTTCTCCGACAGGAATTTGGGCGTGCAGCCGAAGGTGTCCATCACCATCGGATAGTCCAGCGTGGTGGCGATGATCTTGCCGGCTTCCGGCTTGGCGCGCACCGCGGACAGGTAGGGTTCGTAGGTCATGGCGGCGTCGATGCCGTCGGTGCCGGCGATCATCGCGTTGGCGGCGGCCTGCGGCTCGAGGTTGACCACCTTCACGTCCTTGGGCGACAGGCCGTTCTTCTTCAGCATCCAGGCCATCGTGAAATAGGGCGCGGTGCCGGGCGCGCTGGCCGCCACGTGGTCGCGGCGCACTGCACGTCGCCGGAGGCGATGGCGAGGTGGCGGTCCTTCTGCGGGATCTTGCGCAGGGTCACGTCCAGGCCGTTCTTCTTGAAGATGCCGGCCTCCTTGGCGAGGGTCAGCGGCGCGAAGCCGGTCCAGCCGGACAGGCCGACGGACACCTTGGTCTCCTGCGCGTGCGAGGCCGCGGTGGCCAGCGCGAACAGCGTGAGGGTGAACAGCTTCTTCATGGGTGCTCTCCAGTGGTCATGTGAAAGAAATCTTCATGCACGGCTCATGCCAGCCTGAGCGTCTGCAATTCCGGGATGTGGCGTTCGGTGGCGTGGCCGATGTCGCCGGCGCTCACCAGGTGGTGCACCGCCGCGATGTCGCGCGCCAGGCTGCGGTCGGCCATCATGGCCGGCGACACGCTGCGCACCAGGCGCAGCACGCCCTCCAGCGCCGGCGCGCTGGTCAACGGGCGCAGGAACTCGATGCCCTGGGCGGCGGCCAGCAGCTCGATCGCGACGATGTGCGCGGTGTTGCGCAGCATCGGCTGGAGGCGGCGCGCGGCGAAGGTGGCCATGCTCACATGGTCCTCCTGGTTGGCCGAGGTTGGCAAGCTGTCCACGCTGGCGGGGTGGGCCAGCGACTTGTTCTCCGACGCCAGGGCTGCGGCGGTGACGTGCACGATCATGAAGCCGGAGTTCAGCCCCGGCTCGGGGGTCAGGAAGGGTGGCAGGCGCGACACCACGGTGTCCACCAGCATGGCCACGCGGCGCTCGGAGATGGCGCCGATCTCCGCGATGGCGACGGCCAGCGCGTCCGCCACCAGCGCCACCGGCTCCGCATGGAAGTTGCCGCCGGACACCATCGTCCCTTCGGCGGCGAAGACCAGCGGGTTGTCGGTGACCGCGTTGGCTTCGCGCACCAGCACCTGGGTGGCGTAGCGCATCTGGTCCAGGCAGGCGCCCATCACCTGCGGCTGGCAGCGCAGGCAGTAGGGGTCCTGCACGCGGTCGTCCTTTTCCAGGTGCGAACGGCGGATCTCGCTGCCCACCGCCAACGCCCGGTAGGCGGCCGCGCAATCGATCTGGCCGGGCTGGCCGCGCACCGCATGGATGCGCGGGTCGAAGGGAGCGTCGCTGCCGCGGGCCGCGTCGAGGGTGAGCGCGCCGGTGATGACGGCCGCTTCGAACAGCTTGTCGGCGGAGATCAGCGCGTCGAGCGCCAGCGCGGTGGAGACCTGCGTGCCGTTGATGAGGGCCAGGCCTTCCTTGGGCCCGAGCTTCAGGGGCTTCAGTCCCGCGCGCTCCAGCGCCTGGCCACCGGGCAGGCAGTGGCCGTCGAACCAGGCTTCGCCCTCGCCTATCAGCGGCAGGCACAGGTGGGCCAGCGGGGCGAGATCGCCGGATGCGCCGACGGAGCCCTGGCAAGGAATCACCGGCAGCACCCCGCGGTTGTGCATTTCGATCAGGCCGTCGATCACTTCCTCGCGCACGCCGGAGTAGCCGCGCGCCAGGCTCGCCGCTTTCAGCAGAAGGATGAGGCGGACCACGCGGGCCGGCATGGCGTCGCCGACACCGACCGCGTGCGAGCGCAACAGCTTCAGTTGCAGCACCGCGAGGTCTTCGCGCTGGATGCGCTGGGTGGCGAGCTTGCCAAAGCCGGTGTTCACACCGTAGACCGGGGCGTCGCCCTCGGTGGCGCGCCGCACCAGCTCCGCGCTGGCGCGCACGGCGGCACGGCAGGATGGGTCCAGCTTCACCGCGAGGTCGGGCGTGTCGACCAGGCGGCGCAGCTGGGCGAAGGTGAGTTCGCCGGGGACGATGAGTTCGGGGGTGGTCATCCCACCATCGGCAGGTTCAGCCCGTGCTCGCGCGCGCATTCGACGGCGATGTCGTAACCCGCGTCCGCGTGGCGCATCACGCCCGTCGCGGGATCGTTCCACAACACCCGCTCGATCTTCTGCGCGGCTTCGGCCGTGCCGTCGCAGACGATCACCACGCCGGCATGCTGCGAATAGCCCATGCCGACGCCGCCGCCGTGGTGGAAGCTCACCCAGGTGGCGCCGCTGGCGGTGTTGAGCAGCGCATTCAGCAGCGGCCAGTCGCTCACCGCGTCGCTGCCGTCCTGCATGGCCTCGGTCTCGCGGTTGGGCGATGCCACCGAGCCGCTGTCCAGGTGGTCGCGGCCGATGACGATGGGCGCCTTCAGCTCACCGGACTTCACCATCTCGTTGAAGGCCAGGCCGGCCAGGTGCCGCTCGCCCAGGCCGATCCAGCAGATGCGCGCCGGCAAGCCCTGGAAGGCGATGCGCTCGCCCGCCATGTCCAGCCAGCGGTGCAGGTGCGCGTTGTGCGGGAACAGCTCCTTCATTTTTGCGTCGGTCTTGCGGATGTCCTCCGGGTCGCCGGACAGCGCCACCCAGCGGAACGGCCCGACGCCGCGGCAGAACAGCGGCCGGATGTAGGCGGGGACGAAACCGGGATAAGCGAACGCGTCGGCCACGCCGAAGTCCTGCGCCACCTGGCGCAGGTTGTTGCCATAGTCCACCGTCGCCACGCCCATGGCATGGAACGCCAGCAGCGCGCGCACGTGCACCGCGCAGGATTCGCCGGCGGCCTGCTTCAGCCGCTCGTGCTGCGCGGGGTCCTTCTGCGCGGCCTGCCATTGCTCGACGCTCCAGCCGATGGGCAGGTAGCCGTTGATGATGTCGTGCGCCGAGGTCTGGTCCGTCACGATGTCCGGCCGCGGCCCGCCGGCCTGCGCGCGGCGCGCCAGTTCGGGCACGATCTCCGCCGCATTGCCGCACAGGCCGATGGAGACGGCCTCCTTGCGGGCGGTGTGGTGCTGGATCAGCGCGAGCGCCTCGTCGAGGTCCTTCGCCTGCTTGTCGAGGTACTTGGTACGTAGGCGGAAGTCGATGCGCGACTGCTGGCACTCGATGTTGAGCGAGCAGGCACCCGCGAAGGACGCCGCCAGCGGCTGGGCGCCGCCCATGCCGCCGAGCCCGGCGGTCAGCACCCAGCGGCCCGCGAGGTCACCGCCGAAATGCTGCCGGCCGGCCTCGGCGAAGGTCTCGTAGGTGCCCTGCACGATGCCCTGCGTGCCGATGTAGATCCAGCTGCCGGCCGTCATCTGGCCGTACATCATCAGGCCCTTCTGGTCGAGCGCGTTGAAGTGCTCCCAGGTCGCCCATTTCGGCACCAGGTTGGAGTTGGCCAGCAGCACGCGCGGTGCACCAGGGTGCGTGCGGAACACGCCGACCGGTTTGCCCGACTGGATGAGCAGCGTCTCGTCCGGCTGCATGCGCTTGAGCGTGGCGAGGATCGCCTCGAATGCCGGCCAGTTGCGCGCCGCCTTGCCGATGCCGCCGTACACCACCAGCGCGTCGGGGTTCTCGGCCACGGCCGGGTCCAGGTTGTTCTGGATCATGCGGTAGGCCGCCTCGATCTGCCAGTTGGCGCAGCTGAGCTCGGCGCCCTGCGGCGCGCGCACCGGGCGCGGGCCGGCGGCGAGGAAGGAGGCTTGCGAGAGGTCGGACATGGGCGGCTCCGGAGAGGGGGAGAGTTGTCTATACAAGCTCGATGGGAGGGCAGCATAGTTGTCTATACAAGCGGTGTCAACTGGGGTATGCTCCCCCGCCATGGCAAGAGACACCGCCGATCGGCCGCATGCAGGAAACGGGCCTGCGTACGAGCAGGTGAAGGGCTGGATCCGCCAGCACATCGCCAGCGGCGAATGGCGCCCCGGCGACATGGTGCCCAGCGAGGCGGCACTGGTCGAGCGCTTCGCCATCAGCCGCATGACGGCCAACCGCGCCCTGCGCGAGCTGGCCACGGAAGGGCTGGTGACGCGGGTGCAGGGTTCCGGCACCCGCGTGGCGCAGCTGCACCGCATCTCCTCGCAACTGGTCATCCGCGACATCCACGAGGAGGTGACGCGGCGCGGGCACGTGCATGGAACGCGCGTGCTCAAGGTCCAGCAGGAAAAGGCCGGGGCCGAGGTGGCGGAATCCCTCAAGCTGCGCAAGGGCGCCCACGTCTTCCACAGCGTGCTGGTGCACCTGGAGAACGGCGTGCCCATCCTGTTCGAAGACCGCTACGTCAATCCGCAGGCCGCGCCCGGCTACCTGGAAACCGATTTCACCCGCGAGTCCCCCACCTTGCACCTGCTGCGCAATGCTCCGCTGACCGAGGCCAGCTACACCATCGAGGCCTGCTTGCCCACGGCGGAGGAGGCGAAGGCGCTCGACATCCGCACCAGCGAGCCCTGCCTGGTGATGATGCGGCGCACGGTGAGCGGCGGCAACGTCGCCAGCATCGCGCGCCAACTCTATCCCGGCACGCGCTACAGCTTCAGCGGGGAATTCCAGGCATGAATTGGAAGCATGTTTCCCTAGCGGCGACGCCACCGCAAGCATGGCGCAACGGCGGCGGCGTCACCCGGGAGCTGCTGGCCTGGCCGGACGCCGCGGACTGGCGCGTTCGCATCTCCGTCGCCGACGTGCAGCGGGACGGACCGTTCTCGCGCTTCGACGGGATCGAGCGCTGGTTCGCGGTGCTGCAGGGAGAAGGCGTGCTGCTGCGCATCGGCGGCGAGGAGCATCGATTGACGCGCACCAGCGAGCCCTTGCGCTTCGACGGCGCCGCCGCCGTCGATTGCAGCCTGCCCGCTGGGACGACGCAGGACTTCAACCTGATGGCGCCGCCGGGGCGCGCGCGCCTGCGCCGCGTGCGCGGGCGCATGGACTTCAGCGCGGGCGGCCAACGGCTGCTGGCGCTTTACGCCCACGACGCGCCCGCGGCCCTCGTGATGGATGGCGAGACGACCCACGTCGCCCCGTACCACCTGGCCTGGAGCCTGGTGGACATCGCGAGCTCCGGCACCGTCGCATCGAACGACGCACTCTGGATGGAGGTGACGCGATGAGCGTGCAGCTCTGGACGAATTGCCGCGTGGCCACCTTCGCCGCGGACGCGACTTCGCCCTACGGCCTGGTCGAGGACGCGGCGCTGGCCGTGGAAGACGGCCGCATCGCCTGGGTCGGCCCGCGTACCGCCCTGCCACCCGCCCTGCGGGCCGGCGCCACCGTGCACGACGCACGAGGGGCACTGGTCACCCCCGGCCTGGTCGACTGCCATACCCACCTGGTGTACGGCGGCGACCGCGCCGGCGAGTTCGAAGCGCGGCTCAACGGCGCCACCTACGAAGAGATCGCGCGGGCCGGTGGCGGCATCGTCTCCACGGTGAAGGCGACCCGCGACGCCAGCGAGGACGAGCTGCTGCGTCAATCGCAGCGCCGCCTGCGCGCGCTGCTGGCGGAAGGCGTGACGACGGTGGAGATCAAGTCGGGCTACGGCCTGTCGCAGGACGCCGAGGCGAAATGCCTGCGCGTCGCGCGGCGGCTCGGCGAGGCGGAGCACGTGACGGTGCGCACCACGTTCCTCGGCGCCCATGCGCTGCCGCCGGAGTTCAAGGAGCGCGGCGACGACTACATCGCCGAGGTCTGCCGGATGCTCCCGATCCTGCATGGCCAGGGGCTGGTGGATGCGGTGGATGCCTTCTGCGAAACCATCGCCTTCAGTCCCGCGCAGACGCGCCGCGTGTTCGAGGCGGCCGGCGCGCTGGGCCTGCCCGTGAAGCTGCACGCGGAGCAGCTGAGCGACAGCGCCGGGGCCGAGCTGGCCGCGTCCTTCGGCGCCCTGAGCTGCGACCACCTGGAGTGGCTGAGCGAGCAAGGTGCACGCGCGATGGCTGCAGCCGGCAGCGTCGCCGTGCTGCTGCCGGGCGCGTTCTACTTCCTGCGCGAAACCCGCCTGCCGCCCGTCGCGCTGCTACGGCAACACGGCGTGCCGATCGCCATCTCCACCGACTGCAATCCGGGCAGTTCGCCCTGCACGTCGCTGCTGCTGATGCTGAACATGGCCTGCACCTTGTTCCGCCTCACGCCGGAGGAGGCGCTGGCCGGCGTCACGCGCAACGCGGCGAAGGCACTGGGCCTCGCCGACCGCGGCGTGCTCGCTCCCGGCATGCGCGCCGACTTCGTGCTGTGGGAAGTGGAACACCCGGCCGAACTGGCGTACGCGTTCGGCCGCAACCCTTGCCATGCCACCTTCGTGGAAGGACAGAAGCGATGAGTTTTCGCCTGCACCGCGGCGCCGTGCCGCTGCTCCTGAGCATCCCCCACATGGGGACCGAGATCCCCGCCGACCTGCGCAGCGACTACGTCGAGCGCGCACTGGAAGTGGAGGACGCCGACTGGCACCTGGACCGCCTGTACGACTTCGCCCAGGCGCTGGGCGCCAGCGTGCTGCAGCCTTCCGTGGCGCGCTACGTCATCGACCTGAACCGGCCGCCCGACGACGCGCCGATGTATCCGGGTGCCTCGAACACCGAACTCTGCCCGAGCCGCTTCTTCGACGGCGACCCCTTGTACCGCGAGGGCTTCGCGCTGTCGTCCCAGGAGAAATTGCGCAGGCGGGAAACCTGGTGGGCGCCGTACCACCAGGCGCTGCGCGAGGAACTGGATCGCCTGAAGGCCCGGCACGGCTACGCGCTGCTGTGGGACGCGCACAGCATCCGCGCCGAGATCCCGTGGCTGTTCGAAGGCCGCCTGCCGGACCTGAACATCGGCACCGCCGGCGGCAACAGCGCCGACGCCTCCATTGCGGAGGCCGTCGTGCAGGCCGCGGCACGGCACCCGGAAGTCACGCACGTCCTCAACGGCCGCTTCAAGGGCGGCTACATCACGCGCCACTACGGCAGGCCGGCGGAGCACGTGCACGCCGTGCAGCTGGAGATGTGCCAGTACCTGTACATGCGGGAAGCCCCGCCATGGAACTACGAGGCGCGGAGCGCGGCACGCATCCAGCCGGTGGTGCGGGAGATGGTGGAGGCGGCGCTGCAGGCCTGCGGCCGGCTGTATGGCTGACGGCCCGAGGTTCTTCGCCGAGCACGCCTGGGTGCAAGGTGCGTGGGCACGCGACGTTCTGCTGGCGGCCGACGACCAAGGCACCTGGACGCAGGTGCGGCCGGACTGCAGCGCGGCGGAACGTGCCGGCGCGCAAGTGCTCGCGGGGCCGATCCTGCCCGGCATCGTGAATGCGCACAGCCATGCCTTCCAGCGCGCCATCGCGGGCCTGACGGAATGCAGTGCCGCGGGCCACGACGACTTCTGGAGCTGGCGCGACCGCATGTACGCGGCGGCGCTGCGCATTTCGCCGCAGCAGCTGGAAGCCGTTGCGACCTTCCTCTACGCGGAGCTGCTGCGGGCGGGCTACACGCAGGTGTGCGAGTTCCACTACCTGCACAACGACGCGGATGGCAAGGCGTACGCGGACCCCATGGAGATGTCGCTCGCCCTGGTGCGTGCCGCGCAGCACGCCGGCATCGGCCTGACGCTGTTGCCCACCCTGTACATGCGCTCCGGCTTCGGCGCCGCGGGCCTGCGCCCGGACCAGCGCCGCTTCGCGTCGACGCCGGAGTCGGTGCTGCGGATCGCGGAAGCCGTACGCCAGATCGGCGCCGGCAGCCCCCGCATCACGGCGGGCGTGGCGCTGCATTCCCTGCGCGCCGTGGACGAAGGGGCGCTGTGCGAAACCGCGCAGGCTGCGCGCGCGGCCGGCTTGCCCGTGCACATCCACATCGCCGAACAGCAGCAGGAGGTGGACGACTGCGTCGGCCACCACGGCCGGCGGCCGGTCGAATGGCTGCTGGAGCAGGTCGACCTCGACGCCTCCTGGAACCTGGTGCACGCGACGCAGGCCAGCGCGACGGAACTGCGGGCGCTGCAAGGCACCGGCGCGTCGATCGTGCTGTGTCCCAGCACCGAGGCCAACCTCGGCGACGGCGTGTTCGACCTGCCGTCATGGCTGGAAGCGGGCGGGCGCTGGTCCGTCGGCTCCGACAGCCACGTCTGCCGCAGCTGGACGGAAGAACTGCGCCTGCTGGAATACTCGCAGCGCTTCGTGCTGCGGCAACGCAACGTGGCGGCCCGTTCCGCGCAACGCGAAAACACCGCCGCGGTCCTGCTGGACGGGGCGATCCACGGCGGCACGGCGGCGTCGGGCGTGGCGCTGGAGGGCATCGCCGTCGGGCAGCGCGCGGATTTCGCCATGCTCGACGCGGGCGCGTCCTCGCTGGCCGGCATCCCTGAAAGCCACCGGCTCGACGCCCTGCTCTTCTCCTCCCCCGACGCAGCCCTGCAGCGCACCTTCGTCGCCGGCCGGGAAGCAGCCGTCCGATGCGACCCCGCCAGCTTCACGGCCGCCATGCGGCAACTCTGGCAGGCCTGAGGACAGCCGGCGAGAATGAGGGTCTCGCAGGAGTCCCCGCATGCCCGCCACCCCCCGCTTTCCAGTCGTTTTCGTCTCGCACGGCGGCGGCCCCTGGCCGTGGGTCGACGGCATGAAGGAGGTCTTCGCGAAGACGGCGCGTGAGTTCGCCGCGCTGCCGCGGCGGGTGCCGGGCCGTCCCAAGGCGGTGCTGATGATCACGGGGCACTGGGAAGCACAGGAGTTCTCGGTCTCGACGGCGGAACGGCCGCCGATGGACTACGACTACTTCGGCTTTCCCGAGCACACCTACAAGCTGCAGTACCCGGCGCCCGGCTCGCCGGCGCTGGCCGCGCGGGTCAGGGAACTGGTGACGCAAGCCGGCATGCCTTGCCTGGAAGACCCGCAGCGCGGCTTCGACCACGGCACCTTCGTGCCGCTGTGGCTGATGTACCCCGATGCCGACGTGCCGGTGGTGCTGCTGTCGATGAAGAGCGGCTACGACCCGGCCGAACACATCCGAGTCGGCCAGGCCATCGCGCCCTTGCGCGACGAAGGCGTGCTGATCATGGGCAGCGGCCTCACGTACCACAACATGCGCGGCTTCCGGCAGCCCGCGTCGATGCCCGTCTCCGAGCAGTTCGAGGCCTACCTGCACCAGGCGATCCGCCAGCCCGACCCCGCCGAGCGCAACCGGATGCTGGTGGAGTGGCAGTCCGCGCCGGCGGCGCGGCTGGCGCATCCGCGCGAAGACCACCTGTTGCCGCTGATGGTGGTGGCGGGCGCCGCGGGCGAAGACAGCGGCGAGCAAATCTTCGTCGACGTCGCCATGAGCGTGGTGATGGCCTCCTACGAATTCCCGCCGCACGCCGCATGAACGACGCGCTTGCCAGGATCGCCGCCGAAACAGGCTTGCTGGATCCGGCGCGGCAAAGGCTTCGGCTGGCCTTCGCGCTGGCATGCGTGCGCCGGGTGGAGCACCTGCTGGAAGACGAGCGGGCGAAGGACGGTCTCGCCGTGCTGCAGGCCTGGGTGGAAGGACGGGCGGACGACGCCGCCTTGCAAGCCGCGGCGACGCGCATGCAGACAGTGGCCAACGGGCACCGCGGCTCCAACTCCATCGACGGCTCGGCGCATGCGGCCGTATCGGCGACGTATGCGGTGGCCAACGCCGTGGCCGGGCGGGCGCTGGAAGCGGCGAGCTATGCGGCGTACGCCAGCGTGTATGCCTACGGCGGGTATGCGGTCAACGACCGCGCCAGTTTCGAACCCGAATTCGCCTGGCAGGTTCAGGAGCTGGGGCGGCTTTCCGGCAAGGGCTGAGTCCGCATCGGCTGCGGCGGCAGCAGGGCTTGCCGGTGCGCATCGATCCAGTAGGCCCAGAGCACCAGCAGCCACTGCGCGTGGCCCAGCCAGGCGACCTCGCGCACGGCGGAAGGCGGCGGGCCGAACAGGTTGCCGAGGTAGACGAGGACGAGGAAGGCCACCAGGCCGATCAGTGCGAAGCGTCCGGTGCGGTCCCGCGCGCGCGTGCTGCCCGCGTAGAGCCACACGCCGATGGCGAACAAGGACGCCTCCACGGCGAGCGTGGCGGGAAGGGAATTCCAGAGTCCGAACCCGACGAGCGCATCGAAGCCGGGGGCCAGCGGGAGATCCGGTGCGTGCACCACGGCGTCCAGCAGCCAGTGACTCACGACCAGGCCGGCGACCACGCATCCAACCCAGGCGCTGCGGCGCACCGCGCCCACCGCGGCGCCGAGCAGCGCCGCCCAGCCCAGCACCGCGACCAGGCTGTGCGAGAACGGGTAGTGCTCGAACACGAACGGCGTGACCACCGTGGCGCCGGGCGCGATGCGAACCGTTTCCAGGCCGAGCAACAGCAGCGTCGGCCACAGCAGGTCGATGAACTGGGCCGCGAGGAAGGCGGTGCCCAGCGAGAGGGTTGGCGCCGCGCGCTTGGCGGCGAAAGCGATTCCGAAATGACCGAGGAACATGGCGGGCGCAAGTATGCGCCCCGCACGGATGAGGTCAATACCCTTCCATGTCCCGCTGCAGCGAGGACGCGGTGTACGCCAGCAGGGCGGCGACGAGCCCGACCACCAGCCAGATCAACGTGATTGCAGAAAACGTCATGCGCAGCCTCTTGTCCAGTGCTGCCCAATTTACGCGGCAAGACGCCGCGATGGAAATGGTGAATGGTGGTTTGCTAAGAGCGAAAAGGTCTGAGCACGTTGTCGGACGATGGCGCGCCGGCCGCCAGCCGGGGAACTATCGGCCTTGATTGCGGGCCGCGCTGGCGTTCAGCTCGTCATGCTTGCGCCGGATGTCCGCCGGCCACTGCGACTTGATGTACGACAGCACGGCCACGATCTCCGCATCGCTCAGCACGCCCTCGTAGGCCGGCATGGTCGAAACGTAGTCCTTCAGGTTGGCGGCCTTGGCGACGCCCAGCTTGGTGATGCGGAACAGCACCTCGTCCGGGTGATGCCAGGTGTGTCCCTTGGCATCGTGCGGCGGCGCCGGCAGGCGGCCCGCCGAGTCACGCTCGCGCCAGTTCGGCTGGCCCTGGAGCTGCGCGCCGTGGCAGGCCGCGCACTGCGCGTCGTACACCTTCCTGCCCAGCGCGACGGTGGCGGCATCGTCGGGGAGCAGCCGGGTGCCGGGAGGTGGGCCCTGGTCGCAGGCGGCCAGCAGCACAATGCAGGCGATGGCAAGGAGCCGTTTCGTGGAATGACGTGTCATGACGGTCCGTATTGTCGACGGACGCGGGAGGGAAGTTGCAACCTGACCTGATCCTGGATGCGCCCGGGGCACCGGACGCCTGCTGCGTGTTCGGCCACGGCGCCGGCGCGGACATGCACCATGCCTTCATGGCCGCGATCGCGCGGGGACTGGTGGCGCGCGGCATCGCCTGCCTGCGCTACCAGTTTCCCTTCATGCAGCAGGGCTCCCGCCGGCCCGACCCTCCGGCCGTCGCCCAGGCCGCGGTCCGGTCGGCAGTGCAGGAGGCGGTGCGCCGCCTGCCCGGCGTCCCCCTCTTCGCCGGCGGCAAGTCCTTCGGCGGCCGCATGACCTCGCAGGCCCAGGCGGCCGAGCCGCTGCCCGGGGTGCGCGGCCTGGTGTTCACCGGTTTCCCGCTGCACCCGGCCGGCAAGCCGTCGCTGGAGCGCGCCAGGCACCTGGCCGGCGTGCAGGTGCCGATGCTGTTCCTGCAGGGCACGCGCGACGCCCTGGCGGACTTGCGCTTGCTGCGCGGAGCGCTGGACCCGTTGGGGGACCGCGCGACGCTGCACGTGGTGGAAGGGGCGGACCACGCCTTCCACGTGCTGGTGCGTTCAGGCCGGACCGACGCCGAGGTGCTGGAAGAACTGCTGGACCGGATGGCCGCGTGGATGCGCGCCCACTGAACGTGGGAAGATGAAGCTCCGATACTCCAGCGAGCGGTGATGGAAGAAGAGATCGAAGCGCTGCGGCAGGAAATGCGCTACCTGATGGCCATGCACACGGCGTCGTACGTGACCCTCACGTCCCTGGTGGCGACGCACCCGAACCCGCAGCAGTTCCAGCTGCACCTGGTCACCGCGCTGGAGGCGGTGCTGGGCTCGGAGCGGCTGGCTCGCTGGACCGACGACCAGAAGGCCATCGTGCGCAAGGTGGTGGAGACCTTCCAGCACGTGCAGCCGGCCGCCTTCATCGATCCCCTGGCCAGCATGGGCGGCCGCGACCCGCGCAGCGCGCCCCCTTGAACCCGAGCCGGCCGGTTGCTTATACTTTCCCCGCATGCCTCGCTACAGCCCGGTCACCGAGCAGATGCACCAGGGCGACCCCCA
>JAJTCN010000092.1 GCA_021323335.1 Ramlibacter sp. | reverse complement strand
GCGCGGCATGATGCTCACCGGCGGCGGCGCGCTGCTGCGCGACCTCGACCGCCTGCTGGCCGAGGAAACCGGCCTGCCGGTGCTGGTGGCCGAAGACCCCCTGACCTGCGTGGTGCGCGGCTGCGGCATCGCGCTGGAGCGGATGGAACGGCTGGGCTCGATCTTCACCAGCGAGTGATGCCACCACCCCCGTCCTCCTGCAAAGGAGAGGGGGGCACAGGCACAATGCGGACATGCCCTTAGGCACCCTCGACCGCACCCCTCCGCCATTCTTCAAGCAGGGACCCTCGGCGCTTTCCAAGCTGATGGTCTGCAGCGCGCTGGCGCTGTTCCTGATGGTGGCGGACACGCGTTTTCGCATCACCCAGCCGGTGCGCGCCGCCATGGCGACCGTGCTGTTCCCGGTGCAGTGGGTCGCCATGCGGCCGGTGCTGGCCGTGCGCGGGGCGCAGGACTATTTCGTCACCCTCAACACCGCCATCACCAACGAGGAGGCGGCGCGGCGCAAGCTGGTCGTGCAGTCCCAGCGGGCCGCCCAGGTGGAACAGCTCACCAACGAGAACGCCCAGTTGCGCAAGCTGCTCGGCCTGCGCGAGCGGCTCAACACCCCGGCGGCGCCGGCGGAAGTGCTGTACGACGCGGCCGACCCCTACAGCCGCAAGGTGATCATCGACCGCGGCCTGGCGCAGGGCGTGGAGGCCGGCTCGCCGGTGATCGACGAATCCGGCATCCTGGGCCAGGTGACGCGCGTGCACCCGCTGATCAGCGAGGTGACCCTGCTGACCGACACCGACCAGGCGATCCCGGTGCTCAACACCCGCACCGGCGCCCGCGGCATCACCTATGGCGATGCCGGCCGGCACGGCAGCGGCGGGCTGGAGTTGCGCTACATGGCCGCCAACGCGGACGTGCAGCCGGGCGACCTGCTCACCACCAGCGGCGTGGACGGCGTCTATCCCCCGGGCATCCCCGTGGCCAGGGTGACCAAGGTCGAGCGCCGCCCGGACGCCGCCTTCGCCCGCATCGTCTGCGCGCCGGCGGCCCTGGTGGACGGCGCCCGGCACGTGATGGTGCTCAACTCGATGCTGGCGCAGATGCCGCCGCGGCCCGCGCCCGAGGATGCGGCTCCCGCCCTGAAGCGTCCCGCCCGCAAATGAGGAGCGCTTCCGCATGATCATGCGTCCCGGCCAGCCGCTGCTGCTGCCGGCCAACCCCTTCTTCATCTGGTTCACGCTGATCCTGGCGCTGATGGTCACCATGCTGCCGCTCGGGCGGCTGCCGTGGATGCCGGACATCCTGGCCGTGGTGCTGGTGTTCTGGAGCGTGCACCAGCCGCTGCGCATCGGCGTGGTGGCGGCCTTCCTGTTCGGGCTGGCGGTGGACGTGCACCAGACCTCGCTGCTGGGACAGCACGCGCTGGCCTACACGACGCTGAGCTACTTCGCCATCACCATCCACCGGCGGCTGCTCTGGTTCAGCGTCCCGTCGCAGGCCGTGCAGGTGCTGCCCCTGTTCGCGGCCGCCCACGCCATCGAGCTGTCGATCCGGATGCTGGCCGGCGGCGCCTTTCCCGGCCCCACCGTGCTGCTCGCGCCCGTGCTGGAATCCATCCTCTGGCCGGTGGTGAGTGTCCTGTTGTTGCTGCCGCAGCGCAGGGCGCCCGATCCGGATGAGAATAGACCCCTGTAATCCAGTGCGGGTCCGATGACCGAACTCAAGAACGTCGAAGCCGACCTCTCGCGCTTCCGCATCCGCGTGCTGGCCGCCAGCGCCGTGGTGCTGGTGTGCTTCTCGCTGCTGGTCGCGCGCCTGCTGTTCCTGCAGGTCATCCAGCACGACCACTACGACGAGGTGGCCGAGGCCAACCGCACCGCCATCGTGCCGATCGTGCCCAACCGCGGCCTGATCCTGGACCGCAACGGCATCGTGCTGGCGACGAACTACTCCGCCTACACGCTGGAGATCACGCCCATGCGGCTGACGCGGCCGCTGGAGGCCGTCATCGACGAACTGTCCCAGGTCGTCGAGATCGACCAGCGCGACCGCCGCCGCTTCAAGAAGCTGCTGGAGGAGAGCAAGAGCATCGAGTCGCTGCCGATCCGCACCAAGCTGACCGACGAGGAGGTCGCGCGCTTCACCGTGCAGCGGTTCCGCTTCCCCGGTGTCGAGATCAACGCCCGGCTGTTCCGCAGCTATCCCTGGGGCGAACTGGCCAGCCACGCCATCGGCTACATCGGCCGCATCAACCAGAAGGAGAAGGAGCAGATCGGCGAGTGGCCCGAGGAAGAACAGGCCAACTACCGGGGCACGGAATACATCGGCAAGCTGGGCGTGGAGCAGAGCTACGAGAAGGAATTGCACGGCACCACCGGCACCGAGCAGGTGGAGACTTCCGCCGGCGGCCGCGCGGTGCGCAAGCTGGCCAGCAGCCCCGCGACCTCCGGCAACACCGTGATGCTGTCCATCGACATCAAGCTGCAGAAGCTGGTGGAAGACCTGTACGGCGACCGCCGCGGCGCGATGGTGGCGCTGGATCCGCGCAACGGCGAGATCCTGGCCTTCGTCTCCAAGCCGACTTTCGACCCCAACCTGTTCGTCGACGGCATCGACCACGAGAACTGGCAGGCGCTGAACGAGTCCATCGACAAGCCGCTGCTCAATCGCGCGCTGCGCGGCACCTATCCGCCCGGCTCGACGTACAAGCCCTTCATGGCCCTGGGCGCGCTGGAGACCGGCAAGCGAAGCGCCACCCAGGTGATCCAGGACAACGGCTCGTGGAGCTTCGGCGGCCACGTGTTCCGCAGCCATGGCGACCACGGCCTCGGGCCGGTGGACCTGCACACCAGCATCGTGAAGTCCAGCAACGTCTACTACTACTCGCTGGCCAACGAGATGGGCGTGGACCTGATGCACGACTTCATGAAGCCCCTGGGCTTCGGCCAGATCACCGGCGTCGACATCTTCGGCGAGGTCCGCGGCGTGCTTCCCAGCCAGGAGTGGAAGCGCAACTACTACCGCAAGCCCGAGCAGAAGAAGTGGTATGCCGGCGAGACCATCTCGCTGGGCATCGGCCAGGGCTACAACAGCTTCACGATGCTGCAGATGGCCCACGCCCTCGGCGCGGTGCTGAACGACGGCGTCAAGCACCGGCCCCACCTGGTGGTGGCGACGCAGGACGCCGGCAGCAAGCAGGTCAAGCCGGTGGCCCGGGAACCCGGCGTGAACCTGGGCTACAAGCCGGAAAACCTGGCCGCGGTGCGCAAGGCCATGGTGGCGGTGACGCAGCAAGGCACCTCGACCCGGGTGTTCCAGGGCGCCGGCTACCTGTCGGGCGGCAAGACCGGCACCGCGCAGGCGGTGGGCGTGGCGCAAGGCGCCAAGTACAACGCCTCCAAGCTGGAGGAGCACCAGCGGGACCACTCGCTCTACATCGCGTTCGCGCCGGCCGACCAGCCGCGCATCGCGATCGCCATGGTCGTGGAGAACGCCGGCTTCGGCGCCGCCGCCGCGGCGCCCATCGCCCGGCGCGTCTTCGACTTCGCGCTGATGAACCAGTATCCGAGCGAGGAAGACATGGTGGCCGTGCGCGAAGGCAAGGCCGCCAACCCGATCGGGACGCCGCGGCTGGCCAGCGAAGCCGCGTGGCCGCCGGCGCCCAGTGGGGCGGGCGCCGCCGCCGCGGCTGCGGGCACCACGCCACCGGTGGCCTCGGTGACCACCACCGAGACCATCGCGGCCGCGTTCAGCCCCGCGCACACCGCCGCCACCGGCACGCCGACCGCGGGCACGACCTGGGTGCCGCGACGGCGCTACACGCCGCCGCAGGGCGCCTCCGCCCCCTAGGCGGAAGAGCCGAGCCCCGCCGCCGACCGCAGCCAGGCGGTCACCGCCTCCGGCATCTCCCACACCTGTCCCGGCCAGCGGCCCGCCGGAAAGCCGACGTGGCCGCCCTGCCCCGGTTGCCACAGCGTGACCTGCCGGCCCACCTGCCCCTGCAGCGGCAGGCTGGCGGCGGGCACGAACGGGTCGTTGCGGGCATTGAGCGCGAGCGCCGGGATGCGGATGCTGCCCAGGTGCGGCTTGGCCGAGGCCCGCGCCCAGTAATCGTCCGTGCCGCGGAAACCGTGCAGCGGCGCCGTGAACACGTTGTCGAACTCGTAGAGGTCGCGCGCCGCCAGCAGGGCCTCGCGGTCGAACAGGCCGGGATGCTGCGCCCACTTGCGCAGCGCCTTCGGCTTCATCGAGCGCAGGAACATGGTGGTGTAGACGAGGCGGTTGAAGCCCTGCCCGATGGCATGGCCGCCTGCGGCCAGGTCGAGCGGCGAACAGACGCTGGCGACCGCCGCGACCGAGCGCGAAGCGGCCTCGCCGTGTTCTCCGGCCCAGCGCAGCAGCGCATTGCCGCCGAGCGACACGCCGACCGCCAGGAGCGGGCCGGCATGGTGCTCTCGCATGCGCCGCAGGATCCAGCCGATCTCCTCGTGGTCGCCCGAGTGGTAGGCCCGCGGCGCCAGGTTCAGCTCGCCGCTGCAGCCGCGGAAATGCGGGACGGCGAAGGCCATGCCGTGGCGCGCCGCGACGTCGGCGAACGCTTCGGCATAGTGGCTGCGCGACGACCCTTCGAGCCCGTGGAACAGCACCAGCAGCGGCCGCTCCGCATCCTGCGCCGCGGGCTGCGCTACATGCCAGTCGACATCCAGGAAATCGCCATCGGGCGTGGCCCAGCGCTCGCGCCGGTATTGCGGCGACGGGCCGCGCGTGCGGCGCGCCACCAGCGCCGGCCAGATCGTCTGCAGGTTGCCGCCGGGCAGCCACCAGGGCGCTCGGTAGGCGTTCATCAATGCAGGATCGACGGCGTGTCCGAGACTTCCTGGATCTCGCTCGTGGTGCCGGGGCTGGCGTGGTGCGCGACCAGCCGCCAGCCCTGCGCGGTGCGGTGGTACACGTTGGTCGCGATGACCCAGGCGTTGGCCAGGCCGGTGGGCGCCAGCACCTCCACCCGCTCCAGCACGTTGTGGACGCTGCTGCCGATGGCCGCGGTCTTGCGCACGCGCTCGGGCCAGGCCCGCACCGAGCCGCCTTCCGAGAACATCGACTCGAAGGTGGCGCGGATGGCAGTGGCGCCGATCACGCGCGGGCCGCCCGGGTGGATGCAGAAGATGTCGTCCTCGTCGGCCCAGCAGGCCATCAGCTTGTCGATGTCGCCGCGTTGCAGCGCGTCGTAGAACGCCGCCTCGATGTCATCGGCGTCGCCATCGAGCTGGGCGGCCTGGAGCTTGGACTTCTTGCGCATGGGAAGGGTTTCGCGCCGATTGTGCCCAAGTTTTCAGGCGCTCCCGAGCCACCGCGCCGCCACCGCCGGGGCCTGGCCCTGCGCCGCCTCCCACATCACTTCCGGCGCGGCCACGTGGATGCCCGGGGGCGCGGTGCGCAGCGCGATGGCGAGCAGCTCCGCCACCTTGGCCGCGCGCACCGGCTGCTCGCTGCTCGGGATCATGTAGTGAACGGTCGACAACATCCACCGCGCCAGCCGCGCGAGCGCGCCGGCCTGCGGGGCCGCCGCCGGCTTCTGCGCGGAGCGCAGGATCAGCAGCCGTTCGAACCCGAGGCGGGCCACGGCGTGCTCGTCGAGGCTGGCGAGGCCGCGCTTGAGCGCCTCCGGCAAACGGCCCGGCGCATGCGGCAGCACCACCGCGAGGGTGCGCACGCCGCTGGCGCGCAGCCATTGCGCCAGCGCGGGCAGTTGCCCGGGCAGCGGCGTCCACAGCGCGCGCTCGCGGTCGTAGAACAGGCGCGGCGGGTCGAACATGACGACGGCGACATCCGCCTGCACGAGCGGCCATTCGCCCGGCTCCGCGGCAGGCACCACCGCGGCCTGCACGCCGCGCAGGCCGGCGGTGATCGGCTCGCGGGCCAGCACCTGGGCCAGGGAGAAGGCGCCGCCGCCGACGAGCCGCCGCAACACTTCGTTGCCAAGCACGCCGGTCGCGCCGGCGATGACCAGCCGCGGCATGCCGACTGTCGGGCTGGGGCGCATCGCGCCCTGCAGCACTTGAAGCGGGTCCTGGCGCATCCCATCTATGCTACCTTCCCCTCACTTTCCCGAAGAAGGACGAGACATGAAGAAGTGGCTGCTGATCCTGGCTTTCCCGCTGCTGCTGGCCGGCTGCGGCTACAACGACTTCCAGCGACTGGACGAGGCGAGCAAGTCCGCGTGGAGCGAGGTGCTCAACCAATACCAGCGGCGCGCCGACCTGGTGCCGAACATCGTTGCCACCGTCAAGGGCGAGGCCAACTTCGAGCAGGAGACGCTGACCCGCGTGATCGAGGCGCGCTCCAAGGCCACCGCCGTGCAGGTGACTCCCGAAACGCTGAACGACCCGCAGGCCATGCAGCGCTTCCAGCAGGCGCAGGGCGAGCTCTCCAGCGCGCTGTCGCGGCTGCTGGTGGTGAGCGAACGCTATCCGGACCTGAAGGCCAACCAGGGCTTCCGCGACCTGCGGGTGCAGCTGGAAGGCACCGAGAACCGGATCACCGTGGCGCGCAACCGCTACATCCAGTCGGTGCAGGAGTACAACGTGCTCGCGCGCAGCTTCCCGACCAACCTGACGGCGATGATCTTCAACTACGACCCGAAGGCCACCTTCAGCGTGCAGAACGAAGCGCAGATCTCCGTGCCGCCGACGGTCGACTTCAGCCGGCCGGCGCCGGGCGCTCTCGCTGCGCCCGCCGCTCCCGCCGCTCCGGCGACCACCGCGCCGGCCACGGGCACCCCCACGCGCTGAGCCGCCGTTGAGAGCCCTGCTCGCCTGGCTGCTGGCGTTCGCCACGTCCCTGGCCGCGGCGCAGGGCGTGCTGCCCGTGCCGGAGCTGACGGCGCGGGTGATCGACCAGACGGGCACCCTGGACGCCATCCAGCGCAAGGGCCTCGACGACAAGCTGGCGGCCTTCGAGCAGGCGAAGGGCACGCAGATCGTCGTGCTGATGGTGCCGACCACGCTGCCGGAAGACATCGCCAGCTATGCCAACCGCGTCGGCAACGCCTGGAAGATCGGCCGCAAGGAGGTGGGCGACGGCATCCTCGTCGTCGTCGCCAAGGACGACCGCAAGGTCCGCATCGAGGTGGCGAAGACGCTGGAAGGCGCGGTGCCCGACCTCGCCGCCAAGCAGATCATCGACGAGGCGATCACGCCGCGCTTCCGGCAGAACGACTTCGCCGGGGGCTTGAATGCGGCCGCTGACCAGCTGATCGCCCGCGTGAGCGGCGAAGCCCTGCCGGCGCCGAAGCAACCGGCGCCGCAGGGTGGCGGCAGCGGCGGCTTCGACTGGTTCGACCTCGCCATCTTCCTGTTCTTCGCCGTCCCGATCGCCGGGGCCGTGCTGCGCGGCATCTTCGGCCGCAAGCTCGGCTCGCTGGTCACGGGCGGCGGCGTCGGCGCCATCGCCATGCTGATCACGTCCAGCCTGGCGGTGGCCGGCGTGGCGGGCATCGTCGCCCTGCTCTTCTCGCTGCTGTCGGGTGGCAGCGCCCTGGGCGGCCGGCGCGGCCACGGGCCGGTGATCTTTCCCGGCGGCTTCGGCGGCGGCGGCGGGGGCTGGGGCGGCAGTGGCGGCGGTGGCTTCGGCTCCGGCGGTGGCGGGGACTTCGGCGGCGGTGGCGCCTCGGGAGACTGGTGATGATGGCGCGCCTGCAACGCATGTTCCGGCACCGTTGGCTCGACGACGCGGACACCCGCCGGGCCGTCCCTCCGCCGCTGCTGGAAAAACTGGCCGCGCGCGTCGCCGACAGCGAGCGCCGCCACACCGGCGAGATCCGCATCTACGTGGAAGCCGGCCTGCCCATGAGCTACCTGTGGCGCGACGCCACGCCGCGCGAGCGCGCGATCTCCATGTTCGGCAAGCTCGGCGTGTGGGACACGGAGCAGAACAACGGAGTATTGATCTACCTGCTGCTGGCCGAACACGCGATCGAGATCGTCGCCGACCGCGGCATCAGCCGGCACGTGGAGCCCGAACAGTGGCGGCAGATCGTCCAGCGCATGGGCAGCGCGTTTCGCGCCGGCCACCATGAACAAGGGTTGACCGAGGCGGTCGACGCGGTCACCGCGGTCCTGGTCCGGCATTTTCCCGCGCCGGCAGGGGCCGCGAATCCCAACGAATTGCCGGACGAGCCGGTGCTGGGCTAGCAGCAGCCGCGCGGCGGAATTTCTTCCGTCCTACAGGGGCTTGCGCAGTCGTGCCACAGCGCAAGGCCGAGCCGTGCCGAACACTCCGGCATGGCCCAACCCGAAGCCCCCCGCCCCTTGTGGCCCGCGATCCTGTGGGTCGCGCGGCATGGGCAAAGCGCCGGCAACGTGGCGCGTGACCGGGCCGAGGCCGAAGGGCTGGTGCTCATCGACGTGGAGCACCGCGACATCGACGTGCCGCTGTCGGACCTGGGGGTGGAGCAGTCGCGCGCGCTCGGGCGCTGGTTCGCCCAGCTGCCCGCCTCGGAACGGCCGCAGGTGGTGCTTTGCTCGCCCTACGTGCGGGCGCGCGAGACGGCGCGGCTGGTGCTGGAGGAAGCGGACCTGCGACCCGGGCCGGACCTGAAGCTGCGCATGGACGAGCGGCTGCGCGAGAAGGAATTCGGCATCCTCGACCGGCTCACCGTGCACGGCATCCGCCAGAAGTATCCCGAGCTGCACGAGCAGCGCAGCCACGTGGGCAAGTTCTACTTCCGTCCGCCCGGCGGCGAGAGCTGGTGCGACGTGATCCTGCGCCTGCGCAGCCTCACCGAGATGATGTCGCGCGAGTACGCCGGCCAGCGCGTGCTGGTGGTGGCGCACCAGGTGATCGTCAACTGCATGCGCTACCTGGTTGACAACCTCGACGAGGAGCAGATCCTGGGCATCGACCGGCTCGGCGACGTCCCCAACTGCGGCGTCACGTCGTGGCGCATCTCGGAAGACGGGTGCCGGCTGCTGCCGGACCTGACCGACCTGGTGGCCCCGCTGGTGCGCGCGGGGACGCCGGTGACGGTCGAGGCGGACGTGCCGGTGGCGCCCAAGCCATGAAGGCGCTCGCCGCCCGGGGAGTGGATGACACGCTGTTGCGCGAGTGGCGGCTGCCCGCGCCGCCCGCGGACGGCGACAAGGAGGACCGCGGCCGCGTGCTGGTCATCGCCGGCAGCCGCGAAATGCCGGGCGCCGCGGTGCTCACGGCCACCGCCGCCATGCGGGCCGGGGCGGGCAAGTTGCTGATCGCCACGCCGCAGTCGGCGGCGCAGGCCGTTGCCGCGGCCGTGCCGGAGGCGCGGGTCATCGCGTTGCCGGAAGCGTCGGATGGCGGGCCGTCGTTCCACGGCCTGCCGTTGCTGCAGTCCCTGGGGCCGGGCACCGGCGCCGTGGTGATCGGGCCGGGCATGATCGGACCCGAATCGACCGTCACCTTCGTGCAGGGCCTGCTGCCGGTGTTTCGCGAAGTGCCGGTGCTGCTGGACGCGCTGGCGATGGATGCGGTGATCTCGGCGCGCCGCTTCGGCCAGCCGATCATCCTGACCCCGCACGCCGGCGAGATGGCGCACCTGACCGGCGCCGAGAAGGAGGACCTGCTGGAGGAGCCGCTGCACGCGGCGCGCCGGCATGCGGAGCGCTGGCAGGTGGTGCTGGCGCTCAAGGGGTCCACGACCATCGTGGCCCGCCCCGATGGCGAGGCGTGGCTGCACGAGTCCCACACGCCCGGGCTGGGCATGTCCGGCTCCGGCGACGTGCTGGCCGGCATCATCGCGGGGCTCACGGCGCGCGGGGCGTCGCCCGAGCAGGCAGCGGTGTGGGGCGTGGCCCTGCACGCGCGTGCCGGCGATGCGCTGGCGGCGCGCTACGGGACCGTGGGTTACCTCGCGCGGGAGCTGGCGGCGGAAGTGCCGCGGCTGATGCACGCGCTGGGGTGAGGTTACGAAGGGCGCGCCGGCTCGGTGTCGCCCGGCTCGAACCCGGGCTCGCGCAGGGCCGCGCGGCTGCGGCGGCCTTCCGGCAGCAACAGCAGCGCGGCGATCACCGCGTGCGGCAGTTGCTGCAGCCACCATCCGGCATCTCCCAGCGCACGCGCGGAGACCAGCAGGCCCAGCAGCGGCAGCGCTGCCTGCAACACCAGCGTGATGGCCCACGCCCAGCGCTGCCGGTACCAGAGGCCGATGGCTGCGACGACCTGCACGGCCGCCACGGCGATGACCCACCACGGCAACGGGCCCGCCGCCAGCCCGCGCAGGCTCCATGCGACCGAGAGCAGCACCAGGACGGCGGCGATGCGCCGTGGCCACCACAGGCTGGCGAGCATCGCGGCGATGCGCTTGAACATCCTTGCCGCCCTTCAGCGCTTTTGCCGGTACTTCCGCAGGGCGGCGATCTGGGCGGCCATCACCGCCAGTTCGGACTGCGCCTTGGCCAGGTCGATGTCCGTGCGCGCGTTCTTCAGCGCCTCTTCGGCCGCGGCCTTGGCCTCGTTCGCCTTCTCTTCGTCCAGGTCCTTGCCGCGCACCGCGGTGTCCGACAGGACCGTGACGCGGTTCGGCTGCACCTCGAGGATGCCGCCGGCGATGAAGACGAACTCCTCGCCGCCGTCGGGCATGACGATGCGCACCGACCCCGGCTTCACCCGCGTGATCAGCGGCGTGTGGCGCGGATAGATCCCCAGTTCTCCCGCTTCCCCGGGCAGCGCCACGAAGCGGGCCTCGCCCGAAAAGATGGATTCATGCGCGCTGACCACGTCGACGTGGATGGTGTGCGGGGTGTCGGCCATGCGCCAGTATGTCCGCAAAATAAAAAAGCCCCCCGACTTGCGGCGGGGGGCTCGGAGTGCGCTGGTTTTTAGCGCGTTCTTATCCGACGGGAACCGTCGTCCCCGCGCAGGCGGGGATCCAGTCCCGGATTACTTGGTTTGCCGGTACTTCCGCAGCGCGGCAAGCTGCGCCGCCATCACCGCGAGTTCCGACGTGGCCTTGGCCAGGTCGATGTCCGTCTTGGCGTTCTTCAGGGCCTCTTCGGCGGCCGCCTTGGCCTCGTTGGCCTTTTCTTCGTCCAGGTCCTTGCCGCGGATGGCGGTGTCGGACAGGACGGTGACGCGATTCGGCTGCACTTCCAGGATGCCGCCGGCGACGAAGACGAATTCCTCGCCACCATCGGCCTTTTCGATGCGCACCGAACCGGGCTTCACGCGCGTGATCAGCGGCGTGTGGCGCGGGTAGATGCCGAGTTCGCCGGCTTCGCCGGGAAGCGCGACGAAACGCGCCTCGCCGGAGAAGATGGACTCCTCGGCGCTCACCACGTCGACGTGGATGGTGTGCGTTTCGGCCATGGTCAGGCCGCCATCTTCTTGGCCTTCTCGAAGGCCTCGTCGATCGTGCCGACCATGTAGAAGGACTGCTCGGGCAGGTGGTCGCACTCGCCGGAAACGATCATCTTGAAGCCGCGGATGGTTTCGGCCAGCGGCACGTACTTGCCGGGCGAACCGGTGAACACCTCGGCCACGAAGAACGGCTGCGACAGGAAACGCTGGATCTTGCGGGCGCGGCTGACGCTCAGCTTGTCTTCCGGCGACAGTTCGTCCATGCCCAGGATGGCGATGATGTCGCGCAGTTCCTTGTAGCGCTGCAGCGTTTCCTGCACGGCGCGGGTGGTCTTGTAGTGCTCTTCGCCAACCACCAGCGGGTCCATCTGGCGGCTGGTGGAGTCCAGCGGATCGACCGCGGGGTAGATGCCCAGCGAGGCGATTTCGCGCGACAGCGCCACGGTGGAGTCCAGGTGGGCGAAGGTGGTGGCGGGCGACGGGTCGGTGTAGTCGTCGGCGGGCACGTACACGGCCTGGATCGAGGTGATCGAGCCGACCTTGGTCGACGTGATCCGCTCCTGCAGGCGGCCCATTTCCTCGGCCAGCGTCGGCTGGTAGCCCACGGCGGACGGCATCCGGCCCAGCAGCGCGGACACCTCGGTGCCGGCCAGCGTGTAGCGGTAGATGTTGTCCACGAAGAACAGCACGTCACGGCCTTCGTCGCGGAACGACTCGGCGATGGTCAGGCCGGTCAGCGCCACGCGCAGGCGGTTGCCCGGGGGCTCGTTCATCTGGCCGTACACCATGGCC